>JBBSVH010000045.1:0-18949 GCA_038233685.1 Lysobacterales bacterium
ACCGCGCCCACCCATGGATTGGCGCTGCGCACCGTCACCATCAGCTCACCCGCAGGCGAGCCGAACAACGGTGCCACGTAGCCACGGACCTGGCCGTTGGCGAAGCGCCCATCCGCGCCGGCATCGAGTCGCTGGTCCGCCATCGCTTCGGGATCAGCGCCGGAATCAGCACTGCGCGCTGCAAGAATGCGCTGCTGCCCTTTGATCGCAAACAGAGCCACGTCTGCATCGGCCGTCTTGCCGATCATGGTCGCCACCGAGTCGTCGAGCGCCGTGCCGACGAACAGGAACCCCACGTCCGAGCCATAGGCCGCCAGTGGCACCATGGCAACGAAGAACACACGCTCGCCATCAACCCACAAACCGTGCGCGGTGGCGTTGCTGGTGACCGCCTGCGCGAACAGGGCTTCGGTGGCGAAGGTGTGGCGCTCGGAAATCCGGTCCCGGGACGCAATCAACTGACCCTGCCCGTCGATCACCGCGGCGACGGTCAGGCCCAGCTGCGCGCGACGCTCTTCGAGCAGGTCCACGATCGAAGCCGTGTCGACCACGGTGCCGGGAAGTATCCCGCCCATCGCCTGGCTGATGTAGCCGATGAAGGCCTGGTTGCCGGCGATGAGCTCGGCGCGCACGTCCAGATCCTGCTTGATCTGCTGTTCAACGATTTCCTGCACGGCCCGCGCCGCGTCCAGACGCACGTCCGCGACTACCGCCTGCGAGCGTGCCTGCTGCCAGTACAGCAGAGCCACGCACAGCAGCAGCCCGAAGGCGGCCGCGGCGAAGAATGGGCGGTTGCGGGAGGTCATGCTCGCCATGGCTCAGTTACCCGTGGTGGACGGTGATTCAAGCCGCGCCTTGGTCGCCACCAGTCGCTGCACGACCGGTGCGGTGCGGTTGCCCTTGAGCGGCAACGTGCCAGCGGTGGCGCGCGGATGCCAGAACACCAGCGTGCCGTTGCCAACGGGAAGATCCTTGAGCTGGAAGCTGCCGTCCCGGCCCGGGCGCGTGTAGTACGGGGTCGCCAGCACCACCACGTTGGCGCGCATCGCGTGGTGCACGTTGCAGTTGACGATCACCAGGCCGGCCTTGCTGAGCACCGTCTGCTTCGACTGTCCGGGGCCGAACGTTCCCAGGTCGAAGGTCGATCCGGGAGTGCGCGAATAGACGTTGTGCAGGATGGTGTCGCGGTTGGGAAACGCGATCGTGCTGCCCACCGGCACCACCAGATGGTTCGGGGTGAAGCCCTTGCTGTGGGTGCCGATGGTGAACCGACCGGGCTTGGGCAGCGGCGCGCCACCCTCGGGCAGGAAATACACCAGGCCTTCGCTGATCTCATCGGCGGCCACACTCTGGCGCGGTCCGGCAAGCAGTTCTAGTCGTCCCTTGATGGTTTGTGTCTGGAGCTTTGCTTCAGCCACTACCGGCGCTTTTTCCGGCGCCGCCGGTGCCATCGCATTTGTCGGGGCGGCGCTGGGCGCTGCCACGGCCGCATGCACTGGCGCGGCAGCGATGGAAACGACCGGCTTCGACGCAGGCGCTGCTGACGGCTCAGGCAGCGGCGGCGCGACGGGCTGCTTCGCCATCGCCGGCGCGGGTTCGCGCACGGCCTCGACCGTAGCCGCGGGCACAGTGGCGGCGGGCACAACCACTGGCCGGGCCGTGTTGCGTGACGTCGACGACGTCATCTCGGGCGCGGTGGAACAGCCAGCCGCGAGGATGAGCGCGGTCGCCACTGCGAACGCGCGAATTGTGATGAACATCGGTATATCCCCTGTGGATAGCGCTGTAGCCCGCAACCGTAGATCCCCCTGGCTGCTTGCAGAGTGCACCTATACGCCACTGGAAGAGGGGCGGATGCAGCTGCTGTCCATTTGGCCGCCAACTCTGCCATCAGGTAGGGTATCGGCATGCACCAGGATCCCGCCCGCGACATCCTCAGCCCGGTCCAGCTCAACACGCTGGCCCGGGACCTGCTGGAGGGCGCGTTCCCGCTGGTGTGGGTCGAAGCGGAACTGGGCAGTGTCACCCGCCCCGCCTCCGGGCACCTTTATTTCACGATGAAGGATGCCCGCGCGCAGATCCGCTGCGCCATGTTCAAGCCGAAGAGCCAGTGGCTGAAGTTCGTACCGCGCGAAGGCCTTCGTGTCCTGGGGCGCGGCCGGCTCACCCTTTACGAAGCACGTGGCGAATACCAGCTGGTGCTGGACCATCTGGAAGAAGCTGGCGAAGGCGCGCTGCGGCGCGCGTTCGAAGAATTGAAGACGCGCCTCGCTGGCGAAGGCCTGTTTGCCGAATCGCGCAAGCGCCCGCTGCCTACCTTCCCCCGCCGACTGGGCCTGATCACCTCGCCCACCGGCGCCGCCGTACGCGACGTGGTGAGCGTGCTGTCGCGGCGGTTTCCGATGCTCGAGGTGGAACTGCTGCCCACCCAGGTGCAGGGGGCGGCCGCGGCAGCGCAGATCACCGCGCTGCTCAACCGCGCGGCGGCGTCGGGCCGTTACGACGTGCTGTTGTTGACGCGCGGCGGTGGCTCGCTGGAAGACCTGTGGTCGTTCAACGATGAAGCCCTGGTGCGCGCCATCGCCGCGTCGCCGGTGCCGGTGGTTTCGGCGGTCGGGCACGAAACTGACGTGAGCCTGGCGGATTTCGCGGCCGACCTGCGCGCGCCCACGCCGTCGGCGGCGGCCGAACTGTTGGTCCCTGACCAGCGCGATCTGCTTACCCGGCTGCTCAACCTGCAGCGCCGGATGAGCCAGCTGCAGGTGCACGCACTTGGCCAGGCGATGCAGCGCGCGGATCGCGCCGCGCTGCGCCTGCAGGCCATGCGCCCACAGGCGCGGCTGCAGCTTTTCAACCAGCGGCAGGAAGAAGCGTGGCGACGCCTGCAGTCGCTCATGCGCCAGCGCATCGATCAGCGTCGCGCTGCGCTTCGGCACGCGGCCGCAGTGCTGCGCGTCGGCCATCCACAACGGCGTCTCACGCGCCTGCGTGAGCGCCTCCAGGTGGTGCGCCCGCGGCAGCAGACGGCAGTCGTTCGCATTCTGCAACGCGATGCAACGCGACTCCGCGGGCTGGCTCGCTCACTGGAGACGGTGAGTCCGCTGGCGACCGTGTCCCGCGGCTATTCGATCCTCTCCAAGGCCGACGGTGCGCTGCTGCGATCATCCGACCAGGTCGAAGTGGGCGACGAGGTCCACGCGCGGCTTGCGCAGGGCCAACTGCAGCTGCGAGTACAGGAAAAATCCTGAGCCACAGGGTGTCGACCCCGTTGCGGATGCAGAGGCGTTCAATGTCCCGTCCATCACGGGAGCTCCACCATGCAGCTGCGTACCTTGTGCCTGACCCTGCTTGCCACCGCCATCGTTGCCGGTTGCAAGTCCACCCCTTCCCTGGATCCCGCCGAAAGTACCGGCGCTCCAACCGCGTTGGAAATCGACTCCGCCCAGGGAAGCCTGCAGGCTGATCAGGCACGGGCCGAAGCACGGGCCGGTCAACGGGAGCGGCCCGTGCTCCAGGCCTTACGCCGCGAGTCGGCACGTCTGCCGCCGTCGTCGCCAGCGCCTGCTGCTAAGTCGTTGGCAGCTCCCCTCAACGAGGCCTTCGACGCGATGTATGCGCCGCATGTCCTGCCGGCCAACCGCGAGAACTACGCCGGCCGCACCGACAATCCGGTGCAACGCACCAGTGAACAACCGGTGTCGACGTTCTCCGTCGATGTCGACACCGGCAGCTACAGCAACGTGCGCCGCATGCTGCAGACCGGCCAGCGTCCACCGGCCGATGCGGTGCGCGCCGAGGAGTTCATCAACTACTTCCGCTACAACCACCCTGCCCCGACACAGCGCGACGTTCCGTTTCGCGTCTCCACCGAACTGGCTCCTGCTCCCTGGAACGCGTCGCGCCAGCTGCTGATGATCGGGATCAAGGGTTATGACGTGCCCAAGGCGGTGCTGCCGCCATCCAACCTGGTGTTCCTGCTCGACACCTCCGGCTCGATGGATTCGCCCGACAAACTGCCCTTGCTCAAGCAGGCATTCAGCAAGCTGGTGCCGCAACTGCGCGCGCAGGACAGCGTGTCAATCGTGGTGTACGCGGGCTCGGCGGGGCTGGTGCTTGCGCCAACGCCGGGCAACCGGCATGGCGAAATACTTGCCGCTCTAGGCCGCCTGCAGGCCGGCGGCAGCACCAACGGTGGCGACGGTATCGCCCTGGCCTACGCCATGGCCAGGCAGGCCTTCATCGACAAAGGCGTCAACCGGGTGATCCTGGCAACCGATGGCGACTTCAACGTCGGTACCGTGAGCCAGGACGCGCTGGAAACACTGGTCGGCGACCAGCGCGCATCCGGCGTCGCCCTGACCACGCTTGGTTTCGGCCAGGGCAACTACAACGATGCCATCGCCGAACGCCTGGCCGACGTCGGTGATGGCAATCACGCCTACATCGACACCGCCCAGGAAGCGCGCAAGGTGCTGGTCGACGAGATGCAGGCGACCCTCATGACCATCGCGCGCGACGTCAAGATCCAGGTGGAATTCAACCCCGCCCTGGTGTCCGAGTACCGCTTGATCGGCTACGAAAACCGACTGCTGCAGCGGGAGGATTTTGCCAACGACAAGGTCGATGCCGGGGATATCGGTGCCGGCCATGAAGTCACTGCGCTGTACGAAATCACGCGGGCCGGTTCTGGAGGTGCACGGCTTCCGTCACTGCGCTACCAGGGACGGGGCAGTCCTGCTTCCACCAACGCGCTGACCGGCGAGCTTGCGCATCTGCGCCTGCGCTACAAGCAACCCGGAGGCACCACGAGCAGATTGATCGAGACCCCGATCTTGGCGTCGTCGCTGCAGATGCGGCCGAGCCAGTCGCTGCGCTTCGCCACCGCGGTGGCCGCCTACGCCGACCTGCTGCGCGGAGGCAGCAACATCGGTCGCTGGAGCTGGGGCGAGGTGATCGAGGCGGCGCGCGAAGCACGTGGCGAAGATCGCTACGGGCTGCGCGCCGAGTTCGTGCGTCTGGTCGAACAGGGCCGCTCGCTGGTGGAGACCGCCGATGCCATCCCCAGCCTGGCCGGAGAATGATCCCAGCCAGCGGCTGACGCCCCCGGTCACAGCCTCGACGGCTGCATGGCCATCGTTGCCGCCGGACGTCCCAGCAGGTAGCCCTGCCCCAGGCTGCAGCCAAGACCCAGCAAGGCCTCGCGCTGCTCTTCGGTTTCCACCCCTTCGGCAACGGCATCGATGCCCAGGGTGCTGGCAAGGGCCAGGATGGCCCGAACCAGGGCCAGGCTCTCAGGCCGGTTGTCGCCGGCCATGCCGGCGATGAAGCTGCGGTCGATCTTGAGCACCGAGATCGGAAACCGGTGCAGGTACGACAGCGCGGCGTATCCGGGTCCGAAATCGTCAAGCTGCGCCAGGATGCCGTGCTGGCGCAGGGTGCGCAGGGTGCGCAGGGTTCGTGGCGCGTCGTCGAGCAGGGCGACTTCGGTGATCTCCACGCGCATCCGCGAAGGATCCGCACCCACGGTTTCGAACAATCCCAGCAGTCGATTGGCGAAATCGGGGGAACGAAAGTGTCGGGGCGACACATTGACCGAGATGTAGCCTTCACCGCCGCGTGCGATCTGGGCCACCACCTGTTCGTACAGCAGCCAGTCGACCTGCTCGATGAGGCCGGTATCCTGGCCGATGCCGATGAACTCGCCTGGCAGCATCAGGCCGCGGCTCTCGTGCTGCCAGCGCAACAGGGCTTCGTGGCCGATGATGGTGCCATCGGCCATGCTCACGATCGGCTGGTAGTAGGGCAGGAAATCACGGCTGTTGATTGCGCGGCGAAGGTCCGCCTCGACGTCCAGGCTTTCCATCGCCTCGTCGCGCATCTGCTCGTCGAATACCGCCAGCCGGTCTCGACCCTGCGCCTTGGCGCGATACATCGCCGCATCGGCATCGCGCAGCAGCTCCTCGCCATGCATGTAGCGCGGGTGCCAGTCGGCGATACCCAGGCTGGCCGAAGGAAAGAGCTCGCGGCCGGAGACCAGGACCGGGAGCCCGAGACAGGTCAGGATCCGCTGGGCCAGTTCGCGCGCACTGTCCAGGCCATCGGAATACTCGATCAGGATTGCGAACTCGTCGCCCCCCAGGCGCGAGACCACGTCGGTCTGGCGTACGGTCGCGGTGATGCGCCGGGCCACTTCCACCAGCAGCTCATCTCCTGCCGCATGGCCGATGCTGTCGTTGACCAGCTTGAAGCGGTCCAGGTCCAGGAACAGCACCGAGAAGCCCCTCCCGTCGCCGGCGCGCGCGCGCTCGATCGCGGCAGACAGGCGCGCCAACAGCTGGGGGCGGTTTGGCAGTCCGGTCAACGAATCGTGCGTGGCCTGGTGAATCAGCTGGTGCTCGGCGCGCACGCGCTCGGCGATCTGCGCCAACAGTTCAGAGTTCGCGGCGCCCAGCTCGTGGGTGCGTACTGCGACGCGGTGCTCAAGCTCCGCGTGTGCGGCGCGAAGGTTTTCCTGGGCGCGCTGGCGCGCCAGCCCGTTGCCGATGTTGTGGGCCACGAAGGTCAGCAGCTTCTGGTCGTGGGGGGTGAAGCTGACATCGGGCGAGTAACTCTGCACCGCAATCACACCCACCACTTCCTCGTCCCGGAACAGGGGCACGCCAAGCCAGCTGTAGGCGTGGGAGCCACGCTCATGGAAGCTGCCCTGCTGCCTGAGCTCGTGCAGGCGCGATTCGTCCGCGAGCAGCGGCTCGCCGGAGTCGATCACGTACTCGGTCAGGCCGTTCTTCAGCTTGCGCGTCAGGCGCACCGGGTCGCGCTCATCGATCGAATAGGGAAACTCGATGCTTGCGCCGTCGGCAGTGAGCAGGGCGATGTAGAAGTTGCGCGCGTAGATCAGCTCGTCGACCACGGCATGCAGGTCCACGTAGAACCGCTGCAGGCTCTCGGACGTGATCGCCAGTTCAACGATGCGAAACAGCGCGCGCTGCAGTTTTTCCGATCGCTTGCGGTCTAGGATTTCGGCCTGCAGCTCGCGATTGGCGCGCTGCAGCTCGCGAGTACGCAGACCAATGCGGCGTTCCAGATCGACGTGCGCATACTTGCGGTCGAGCGCCGTCAGGATGTGCTGGGAGACGTAGCCAAGCAGCGCGCGGTCCTCATCGGCATAGACCGCGGCGCGGTCATAGCTTTGCACGACAATTGCGCCGCACACGCGGTCCTCGCGGCGCATCGGTACGCCGAGCCAGTCCAGGCTGTCCGGGCCGTGCAGCACATCGCACGGCACGCCCAGCTGTTGCCGCACCACTACCGAGGGTCCGCGCACAGCCTGGCCATGACGCAGCAGCGCGAAAGTCAGGCTGTTGGGCATCTGCTGTTCAGTGAACTCAAGTTCCGGTTCGGCCACATAGGTGTCGCGCTGGTCGACGAAGTGCAGGAAGCGCAGGCTGCGGCGCTGATCGTCGTACAGCACGATGTAGCAGTTGTCGGCCGACATCAGCGTGCCGACGACCAGGTGGATCCGTCGCAGCATCTCGGGCATCTCGAGATCAGCGCTGGCCAGGTCGGCGATTGCATAAAGCGCCTGCTGGAGGCGCTTGGACTTCTCCAGCGATTCGATGCGGGCCCGTGCGCGCACGGCCTCGATCGCAGAGGTTACCAGGGCCGTGCCCAGCTCGATCCACGCCTGGCCCTGGGCATCCGGCAGGGCGTGCGGCACCGAAGCGGTCACCACCATGCGCGCGTTGCTGTCGGCGTCATCCCAGGCGACCTGGATCCGGGACGGCTCACTGACAACCCCTGTCGGCTCGGACTCGGACAGCGCCTGTTCGACGCGGTGACGCAGGTCGCGGCGACCGCTGGACGACGCGAACTCCGTGCCCAGGGCCCAGTCGCGCCAGCCCAACGCCACCGCCGATCCGACCGGCAGGAACGCGCAGAGCAGCTGCACGACGGCGTCGACCGAAGCCGCCGGCGTGGCCTCGCCGTCCTCTGTCGATGCAGCGGGCTCGCCGGGATCGCCGCTCATGGTCTCCGAGGTGCTGGTGTTTGACGGATGCACGAATGTCCTGGGCTGGTTGCAGGCAGCGTCGTGCAGTATCAGGCAAGAATGCCAACCCCGCTTGCCTTCGCGGTACGTTGATCATTGGAATGACTGCCTCCAGCACCCCTGCCGCACTGGCGTTTGCCGCTTCTCCGCGCCTGCCCGCCGCTACCGGCCACCCGAGTCGCGCCGCGGGGACCGGCTTTGCGGAACCGAGTGCAGGCATTAGGCTTGTCCCAGTGGATCACCTTTCCGAACCCGCAGATGAGCTGTTGATGCTGGCGTACGCCGCGGGTGATACAGCTGCGTTCGAGCAGCTTTACGTGCGCCATCGAGGCCGCCTTTACCGTTTTCTCCTTGGCCAGCTGCGCAACCAGGCGCTGGCCGACGAGTGCTTCCAGGACGTCTGGCAGCGGGTGATCAGCGCGCGTGCCGGCTGGCAGCCCGAGGCGGCCTTCACCACCTGGTTGTTCCGCATTGCCCACAACCGCCTCGCCGACCACTGGCGCAGCCTCAAGCACCGACCGGCCGCTCCCGCCGACGGGGACGAGCGTGCTGCGCGCGTGGCCGACCCGGATACGCCGGAGCGCAACCTCTCCGACTTCGAGCAGCGCCGCCGCCTGCAGTGCGCCATGCAGGAGCTGCCCGAGGACCAGCGCCTGGTGCTCCAGCTGCGGCTCGAGCAGGAGCTCAGCCTGGAGGAGATCGCCGAAATCACCGGCGTTGGCCGCGAGACCGTGAAGTCCCGCCTGCGCTACGCCATGGACAAACTGCGCGCGAGGCTGGGCGAATGAAGACGTTTCCGCCAGACCCGTTGTCGACTGAGGAGCGTGAGCTCGCCGCCATGCTGGCGCGACTCGCCCCGCATGGCGTGCCGTCGCCCGAAATCGATGCCCGGATCCTGAGCGCTTCACACGGGTCAGTTGCAGGCCCCCGCGCGCGCTCGGTCCGCCCGCGCTGGCCCGTAGCCATCGGCCTGGCCGCGTCGATGGTGCTGGCGGTGGGCGTGGCCTGGCAGCTCCGCCTGCTGGACCCGGCGGCCGGCGACCGGGGGCCAGCCGCGGCCGAGGCCTGGTCTGCAGAAGAACTCCCGGCGGCGACGCCTGCACCTGTGAGCGGGATGCCGGATGCGTCTCCTGCGGTCATGGTCGATGCGCCGCCAGACGCGGGGGCGTCATCAGCGGAAATGGATTCCGCCGCGCCGCGACCAGGACCCACCATCGCAGCGCCCGCCCCCAAGGCACCGGCGGAGGCCCGGCTTGAGCGGGAGACTGAGCCGGCGGCGGCGATTGCCCCGCCGCAAAAGAGCCTGGCGCCACCGATGCCAGCGCCTGCGTATGCGCCACCTGCCGCGCCGGCTCCAGCCGGCGTCCCGAGCGGCCGCGTTCAATCCAAGTCGCTGGACGCCTTCGGAGTACGGCAGCAGGAGGCAATTCGGGAAGCCGAGGCGAGCAGTGCCAGGGACAGTGGCGCTGCGGCCGAAGCCAGCATGGCCACGCGCCGCGAGCTGCGGGTGGCTCCGATCAGCGAGCGGGTGCAGGGCGGCGCCTCGGCCAGCGAAGTCCACAGCATGCGCGCGCGCCGCACCGATCTGCAGGTGCCGGTGGCGGCCGATGCACAGCTGCAGGTCGGCGACTGGCTGGAGCGGGTGCGCACGCGTTACGGACTGGGCGATGAGGAAGCGGCGCGCCGCAGCCTGCTGCTGTTCGTGCAGGACCATCCCACCGAGCCAGTCCCCGGCGACCTCGAGCCACTGCTGGACAAATGAGCGACACGCTTGCAGGCCGCGCGTCGCACCTGGTGGAAATCAAGCACAGCCGCTTTCTTGCTCTGGCCTTGCCGGTCGCCACGCCCGAAGACGCGATGGCCGCCGTCAACGAGTTGAGCGATCCGGCCGCCACGCACAACTGCTGGGCCTACCGGACGGGCGACGAGTACCGCTCCAGCGACGATGGCGAACCCTCCGGGACTGCCGGCCGACCGATACTGGCGGCGATCCACGCACAAGGCTTCGATCAGGTCGTCGTGGTGGTCACGCGCTGGTACGGCGGGGTCAAGCTCGGGGGCGGCGGCCTGGCCCGGGCCTACGGTGGCGCGGCGGCAGAATGCCTGCGCCTCGCACCGCGGCGGCAGCTGGTCGCGTTCGCGGAGCTGGTCGTCATGTGTCCGTTCGGCGACCTCGGCCACGTCCATGCCGGTATCGCGGCACATGCCGCCGAAAAACTGGACGAGGCTTTCACCGCCTCCGGGGTGCAGCTGCGCCTGAGGCTGCCTGCAGCGGAATGCGAAGCCTTGAAATCCCGGCTCCAAGACGCCACCCGTAACCGTGTACGTTGCTCTGCACACCGCGACGCCTGAAACATCAGCCTCCGGGTGCAAGCGGCGGACCGGCTACCGGTGCCCCCCGGTCACCTGCAACGGCAGTGCCCCGCCCGCCCGTGCTCGATCGGAAACCTGATGAATTCCAGCACCATCGATCCTTCTGCGCCAGAACTCGCCGCTTCCACGAAGACCAAGCCTCGGCTGGGTCGCCTGCGCGCGCTGTGGCCATTCGTCCGCCAGCACACCGGCCTGTTCGCGGCGTGGCTGTTGGCACTGGTCGTGGCCTCTGCCGCGACGCTGAGCCTGCCCATCGCCTTCCGGCAGATGATCGACCAGGGATTCTCCAGCGGCAGCAACGTCGACCGTGCCTTCCTGTTCCTGTTCGTGGTGGCCGTGGTCCTGGCGTTGGCCAGTGCGTCGCGCTTCTATTTCGTTTCGCTTCTCGGTGAGAAGGTAGTGGCCGACCTGCGGCAGACGCTTTACGGGCACCTGATCGGGCTGGGCGCGGACTTCCACGACCGCACCCGCAGCGGCGAACTCGTGTCGCGGCTTTCCGCAGACAGCGAACTGCTGCGCAACGTGGTGGCCACCAGCATGTCGGTCGCCCTGCGCAGCACGGTGACCGTGGTCGGCAGCCTGGCCATGATGTTCGTCACCAGCCCGAGGCTGGCGGCCTTCGCGTTGATCGGCATTCCGTTGGCCGTGCTGCCCATCGTGCTGGGTAGCCGGCGGCTGGAAAAGGCCTCGCGCGCCAGCCAGGACCGGGTGGCCGATGCCAACACACTCGCCAACGAGACCCTGGGCGCGGTGCGAACGGTGCAGGCGCATTCGCGCGAGCCCTACGAGCGCGGCCGCTTCGGCGCGGCGATCCAGGTGGCGGTTGAAACCGCGCGCAAGCGCATCCGTGCACAGGCATGGGTCACCGCCGGCGCGATCACCCTGATCTTCGGCGCGATCGTGCTGGTGCTGTGGTCGGGCGCGCACGACGTCATCGACGGCCAGATGAGCGCAGGCACCCTGGCGCAGTTCGTGCTGTACGCCTTGATCGGCGGCGGCTCGGTCGGCGCCCTGGCGGAAGTCTGGAACGAACTCCAGCGCGCGTCCGGAGGAATGGGCCGCATTGCCGAGTTGCTCGAAGAATCGCCGGACATCACCGCACCGGCTTTGCCGACCGCCCTGCCCCGCCCGTTACGTGGCGAGATCCGTTTCGACGATGTGGTCTTCCACTATCCTTCGCGCCCCGACCTCCCCGCGCTGGACGGTTTCGACCTGCAGGTGCATCCGGGCGAGACCATCGCGCTGGTGGGGCCGAGCGGCGCCGGTAAGAGCACGGTGCTGGCGATGCTGCTGCGCTTCCACGACGCCGAATCCGGGGCAGTCCGCATTGACGGCATCGACCTGCGCCAGATGGACCCGGCCGAACTGCGTGAGCGCATCGCGCTGGTGCCGCAGCAGCCGTCGATCTTTGCGGCCAGCGCCGGCGATAACATCCGCTACGGCAAACTCGACGCCACCGACGCGGAGCTTCATGCCGCCGCGCAGGCCGCCGAAGCGAGCGAGTTCATCGCCGAGCTCCCGGGTGGCTTCGACAGCCAGTTGGGCGAACGCGGCGCGCGCCTGTCCGGTGGCCAGCAGCAGCGCATCGCCATCGCACGCGCGTTGCTCAAGGACGCGCCGATCCTGCTGCTGGACGAAGCGACATCCGCCCTGGATGCGCAGAGCGAACGCGCCGTGCAGAGCGCGCTCGAGCGACTGATGGACGGCCGTACCACGCTGGTGATCGCCCATCGCCTGGCCACGGTGCTCAAGGCCGACCGCATCGTGGTCATGGACCGCGGCCGCATCGTGGCCCAGGGCACGCATGCCGAACTCATCGCGCAGAACGGCCTCTACGCCGAGCTGGCAAGACTGCAGTTCATCGACTGATCGTCAAGCGCGCCATGGGGCCGCAAGGCGCAAGCCGCGTGGGACCGACCGGCGTCTCCAAGGCGAATGCTGCACCCGCTGATTGATCGTCAAAAGAGTTGTGGGGGCCACGCGAGTCGCGATCTCGACGCGAGCTGTGGGAGCGATGTAAGTCGCGATCACCGCGATTGAACGTCACCACAAGACCTGCTCACCATGCGTGCGGCTCCCACGCCGCAACGCAAGCCTCCTACAGGGATCAGGCTCAGCCGCTTTGCAACACCGGCATCGCGAGCTTGGCCGGCCGGCTCGGGAACGCGTGGCGCAGGATCCTCCACACCACCTGCCCGAATTGCCTGGGAAGCGAGCCAGTGTTGTAGTGCTGGCCGTAGCGCGCGCAGATGTCCTTGACCTCAACGGCCATGGCCGCGTAGCGATTGGCGGGAATATCGGGATAGAAGTGATGTTCGATCTGGTGGCTGAGGTTGCCGGACAGCACGTTGAGGACCTTCCCGCCGGCAAGGTTCGACGAACCACGAAGCTGGCGCACGTACCAGTGGCCGCGCGACTCGTTGCGGATCGAATCCTTTGCGAACGTCTCCGCATCGGCGGTGAAGTGCCCGCAGAAGATGATCATGTAGGTCCACAGGTTGCGCAGCAGGTTGGCGACGACGTTGCCGCTCAGCACGACCAGGAAGAACGGACCTGCCAGCAGCGGAAAGATCACGTAGTCCTTGACGATCTGGCGCAGCATCTTGCGCCCGGCAGGGCGGAACAGCTCGCGCATCTGCGCATTGCTGGTCTTGCCGGCGAACCAGCGGCCGAGCCTGAGGTTCTGCGCCGCCACGCCCCACTCGAACAGGATCGCGAACACCACCGCGATCAGCGGTTGCGCCAGGTGGAACGGCTTCCAGCGCTGCTCGGGGAAGATGCGCAGCAGGCCATAGCCGATGTCGTCATCGAGGCCGCGCACGTTGGTGTAGGTGTGATGGCGGAAGTTATGGGTGTGGCGCCAGTTCTCGCTGGTCCCGGCGATGTCCCACTCATAGGTCTGTCCGTTGAGGTGCGGGTCGTTCATCCAGTCGTACTGGCCATGGATGACGTTGTGTCCCAGCTCCATGTTTTCCATGATCTTGGACAGCGCCAGGAGCAGGACGCCGGCGATCCACGCGGGCACCAGGATGGCCGGGATGAAAGCGCCTGCGAACAGCAGCGCGCGGCCCGCGATCTCGCTGTATCGCACCCACTTGACGATGCCGCGGATGTACTTCGCATCGCTGTCGCCCAGCTTGGCGGCGGTGCGGGCACGCACGGCATCGAGCTCGCACGCGAAAGCGTCCAGTTCGGCAGCGGACAGTGCACGGTTTCGGGTTGGTTCAATCATGTCGGAAGTCTTCATCAGAGGTCCAATACCAGGTCGGTTGCCGCGCTGCTCACGCAGAGTTTCAGTGCGGATACGGGTTCGTCGGTGATGTCGCCGGTGTGCAGGTTGCGCGTGGTGCCGGAGCGCTTGCCACATGCACAGGTGTTGCAGATGCCCATGCGGCAGCCCGAAGCGGGGCGCAGGCCTTCCGCTTCCAGCACGGTGAGCAGGGACTGTCCGCGCGCTACGGTGAGGGTGCGGCCGCTGCTGGCCAAGGTGACCTGCACGTTGCCGGTGTCCAGGACCACCCGCGGCGGCGGTGTGAATGCTTCAGTCTTGAACGACTTCACCTGCGATGCGAGCAGCTCACCCGCCGTTTCGACGAACCCCCCCGGGCCACATGCGAACACCTGCTGCGAACTGAGTCCATCGACCAGCGAATCAAGCGCCACCTGGTCGATGCGGCCCGCCACTTCGTCCACCGCCTGCAGCGGTTGGCGGGTCAGCATGAAACGCACGTCAAAATTCGCGTGGGCCTTGGCCATGGCGCGCAACTCGTCGGCGAAGCACAGTTCCTCGCGCGTGCGGGCCCAGTACAGCAGGGTCAGTGGGACCGGCATGCCTTGGGAAGCGAGTTGACGGGTCATGGCCATGAGCGGGGTGATGCCGCTGCCGGCCGCTAAAAACAGCCATTGGCCGTCCGGGTTCGCCGGCAGGGTCATGTCGCCAAACGCCTGCCCAAGCTCCAGCACGTCGCCGACACGGGCCGTGCCGCTCAAGTGCCGGCTCAGTCGCCCACCCTCGATCGTCTTGACCGTGATCTCGATGCGACCGTCGGCACGTGGCGCGTTGCTGAAACTGTAGCTGCGGGTGTAGCGCATGCCGTCGATCTCGACGCCCACATTGACGTGCTGGCCCGCTACGAAGCCGGCGAAATGCCGGTTCGGCTGCAGAAGCAGGGAGACCGAGTCGCTTGACGCTTCGCGGCGCGAGACGATACGCGCCAGACCCCGGTCCCACGACCAGGTGCGATTGACCCGCGACGCCCAGAAGTCGAACACCGGGGGTGCCACCAGCGGCTGGATCAGGCGGCGCAAGCTGTTTCCGGGGCGATGGATCTGGGAGGAGGCGGTAGCGTTCATGGCGCCACTATACAGGCGCAAAGACAGCCGTGTATACACCTGTATATTAATGTCCGCTATATGATGGCCCCCAAATTCCAGCGCGCCGCCCTCCGTGACCCAGCTCCCCGAACCACAGACCGACACCGAGCATGTGCTCGGCCGCAAGGCCTCGATTTCACGCGAGGACCTGATCGCAGCGGCGTTGAAGCTGATCGGGCCGCACCGCAGCGTATCGACACTCAGCCTGCGCGAGGTCGCCCGTGAAGCCGGCATCGCCCCGAACAGCTTCTATCGTCAGTTTCGCGATATCGATGCCCTTGCGGTGGCGCTGATCGACCTGGCAGGGCGCTCCCTGCGCAAGATCATCGGCGAGGCGCGCCAGCGCGCCAGCACCGACCGCAGCATCGTGCGCAGCTCGATCGAGGCGTTCATGGAGCAGCTGCGAGCCGACGACAAGCTGCTGCACGTGCTGATGCGCGAAGGCACGGTGGGATCGGACGCTTTCAAACAGGCGGTGGACCGCGAGCTCAACTTCTTCGAGGAAGAGCTGCGCATCGACCTGATCCGTCTGGCGGCGGCCGACAATTCCAGGCTGCACGAGCCCGCGCTGGTCGCCAAGGCAATCACCCGGCTGGTGTTCGCCATGGGTGCCGCCGCCATGGACCTGCCTCGCGAGAAAGATCCGGAACTGGTAGAGCAGCTGTCGCAGATGGTGCGGATGATCATCACCGGGTCACGCGCACTGACGGAAGTGCGGTAGCACTTCCGCCACCGGAGCGCGGCGCGGTGATGGAACCGCTATCTGAATGGGACGCGCGGCTGATCAAATCCGAGCGAGCATGACTCCGGCTTCATAGCGGCTAGACGTCGAAGACGGAGGAGCGGTGCTTCTGATCGTGATCCTGATTCCGACCTCAGGCCAACGGCAAAAGTCTCGGCCGGGTCCGTGCCAACGGCACCCCTCCTCAGTCCTCCCCTTGCTTCGCAAAGGGAGGAGGCAGAGCAGGATTCCTGCTGGCGTCTGTAGCGCTAACCCGGGATACAGCGAGGCTTACGCCAGGACCGAGACGGTGCTTGGCTGTGCTTGGCTGTGCTTGGCTGTGCCTGGCTGTGCCTGGCTGTGCTTGGCGGTGCCTCCTCCCTTGCGCAGCAGGGGAGGATTAAGGAGGGGTGCTCTTGATCTTGATACTGATCCTGGCGTTGCACCGACGGCAGTGAATAACGCTCAGGTCTGCCCTTTTTTGCCAAGCGAAAAGTCAGATCACGCTTCGATCATCGGCCATGTCGCAAATTGCGGGCGCTTCGAAACTGTCGCCTGCCCTGAGACAGCGTTCGCTCAAAATTAGCGATCTCTGCACAGGCCCTACCCCACAGTTTGCCAATGCCCCCTGCGGATACCAAAGATCTGATCGTGCTGCGCCCCGAAGGGCTGTACTGCCCCGCGGGCGACTTCCACATCGACCCGTGGCGGCCGGTGCCACGCGCCGTGATCACCCACGGGCACGGCGACCATGCGCGCGTCGGCATGGGCCACTACCACTGCACCGCCCAGACGCTGCCGATCCTGCGCTGGCGGCTTGGGGAGCAGCAGTATTCGGCGCACGAGTACGGCGACTCCTTTGAGATGGGCCGCGCACGCGTCTCCCTGCATTCGGCCGGGCATGTGCTGGGCTCGGCACAGGTGCGCGTCGAAGCCGACGGCCAGACCTGGGTCGCTTCGGGCGACTACAAGCGCCAGCCGGACCCCACCTGCGCCCCCTTCGAAGTGGTGCGCTGCGACGTGTTTATCACCGAGGCGACGTTCGGACTGCCCGTATACCGTTGGCCGCACACGCCGGATGTTGCGCGCGACATCGTGGCGTGGCGCAGGACGTGCGCGACGCGCGGTGAGGCCGCAATCCTGTTCTGCTACGCCCTGGGCAAGGCCCAGCGCGTGCTGGCCGAAATGCTGCCGTTCGAGGACCAGCCGGCACTGCTGCACGGTGCGATCGCCGCAGGGGTGGAGGTCTACCGGCAGGTGGGCATACCGATGCTGGAGACGAGACTGGTAATGGACGAAGCCAAGGGAGCGGACTTCGCCGGGCAGCTCGTGATCGCCCCGCCCTCGGCCGCCGGCAGTCCGTGGATCCGCCGCTTTCGACGCGCGCAGCTGGGATTCGCATCGGGCTGGATGCACATCCGCGGCAACCGGCGGCGGCGCAACTACGACCGGGGATTCGTCATTTCCGACCACGCCGACTGGCCCGATCTATTTCGCACCGTGCGCGAGACCGGTGCCAGGCGGGTGATCGCCACCCACGGCAATACCGACGCGATCATCCGCGCGCTGCGCGAGCAAGGCGTCGCAGCGGAAGCGTTTAGTACCGACTATGGCGGTGAGGAATGAATGGCTGCAGCGAGAGCACCAGCGCATGAAGGCCTTCGCCGACCTCTTCCGCGAACTCGACCAGAGCACCGCGACCGGCGACAAGCGCGCTGCGCTTGTGACGTATTTTCGCGACGCGCCGCCTGCCGATGCGGCCTGGGCGGTCGCACTGCTATCCGGCGCAAAACTTTCAAGGATCGCGAACACCCGCGAGCTGCGCGAGTGGGTTTCGCAGGAAACCGGGCAGCCGGACTGGCTGGTCGATGAAAGCTACGACCACGTCGGCGACCTTGCGGAAACATTGACCCTGCTGCTGGATGAACCCGTGCAGGAATTTCCGGACCGGCCGCTGGTGGAGTGGATCGAGCGCGTGCTGTTGCCCGTCGCGGGCAAGGAGGTAGACGTACGCCGCGCCGCGGTGGTCGGTGGCTGGCACGAGCTGCCAGGCGACCAGCGCCTGCTGTTCAACAAGCTGCTGACCGGTGCGCTGCGCGTCGGCGTATCGCAGCGCCTGGTCCAGCAGGCCCTGTCCGAACTCTCCGGCATCGACATCTCACGCATCGCGCAGCGGATGCTCGGTGCCTGGACGCCAACGCCGGATTCACTGCGCGATCTGCTCACGGTCGAAGAGTTGCCTGGCGACCGGCAGCAGCCCTACCCGTTCTTCCTCGCCTCGCCGCTGGAGAACGAGGCCGCGTCTCTCGGTGATATCGAGGACTGGCTGCTGGAATGGAAATGGGACGGCATCCGCCTGCAGCTGATCCGGCGCCAGGGCGAGACAGCGCTGTGGTCGCGAGGCGAGGAACGACTGGATGGGCGTTTTCCGGAGATCGAATCGGCCGCCGCCACGCTGCCCAGCGACTGCGTGATCGACGGTGAACTGCTGGCCTGGCGCGAAGGCGATTCGCCCCTGCCCTTCGGGTCGCTGCAGACCCGCATCCAGCGGCGCAAGCCTGGCGCCAAGAGCCTGGCCGATGCGCCGGCACGGGTGCTGGCCTACGACCTGCTGGAACTCGAAGGCGAAGACCTGCGCGAGCGCCCGCTGGTCGAGCGTCGGGCGCGGCTGCGCACACTGCTGGAGTCGCATGGTGACTTGCGCATCCGGTTGTCGCCCACGGTCGAGGCGGCGAGCTGGGACGTCGCGGCGTTACTCCGCGAAAGCGCACGCGAGCGCGGCGTAGAAGGTCTGATGCTCAAGCGCGCCACCTCCAGCTACCAGTCCGGGCGCCGGCGCGGCGACTGGTGGAAGTGGAAGGTCGATCCGCTGACCATCGATGCGGTGCTGCTGTACGCGCAGTCCGGACATGGCCGCCGCAGCACGCTGTACACCGACTACACCTTCGGCGTCTGGGACGGTGAAACCCTGGTTCCGATCGCCAAAGCGTATTCGGGCCTGGACGACAAGGAAATCATGAAGCTCGACAGCTGGATCCGCGCGCACACCATCGAGCGTTTCGGTCCGGTGCGCTCGGTGCAGGCGCACCAGGTGTTCGAACTCGGCTTCGAAGCGGTGAACGCCAGCAAGCGGCACAAGTCCGGCATCGCCGTGCGCTTTCCGCGCATCCTGCGCTGGCGGACCGACAAACCGCATACCGAGGCCGACCGGCTGCAGACGCTGCAGGCCCTCGCGCGATGAGCGCCCTGCCCCGATGAAAGCCGACGCCGCGGCGCCGCGAGTGCGGCGCTTGTTCGACGCACCACTGGCAGCGTGGTTCCAGCACCACGGCTGGAAGCCGCTGCCGTTCCAGCGCGAACTCTGGCGGCGCTACCTGCGCGGTGAGTCCGGGCTTCTGCACACGCCGACCGGTAGCGGCAAGACGCTTGCCGCT
>JBBSVH010000046.1:0-18832 GCA_038233685.1 Lysobacterales bacterium
CGGGCGCGCAGCGCTTCGCGTTTACCGCTGCGGCGGTCCGGCGCATCCATCGACACGCCGGGGGAGTCCCTCGGCTGATCAACATCATTGCCGAGCGCACCCTGCTGGGAGGCTACGCGCATGACGAGACCCTGCTGGGCGAACGCTGGGTCGATCGTGCAGCCAGGGAGACCTTGCCGCCGACTTCGCGGCGCTCGCTCAGCCCTCATATCGCAGTTGCGGCGATCGCACTGCTGGTGCTGGCCGCGGCTGCGCTGTGGCCGCGATCGCCCGCGGTGACCCCGCCACAGGCCGCAGCGCGCGGGAACATCGAGCGCCCCGTGTTGCCATCGCCGCCAAAGTCCAAGCCCGCTCCCGCACCGCCGGTACTGGACGACATCCAGCTCGCGCTGCGGATGCAATCGGTCGACGCGTCATCCTTGCCGGCCTGGCAGCACCTGCTTGCGCTGTGGCAGCTCCCTGCCGACCAGGCGAACGTCCGCACCGCTTCCTCATGTCCGTCCGTGCTCCCGCCGGGCGTATTCTGCCTGCGCGCACGCGCGGGCATCGACACGCTAAGCGTGCTCGATCGGCCGGTGCTCCTGCGCCTGCGCAACGATGGCCGGGACGCGTGGGCGGTGCTGCTGGGCACCGATGCAATGAACGTGCGGCTACGTCTCGGCGAGGACGTCGTGGATGTCGGCCGACTGGCGCTTGAGGCGGTGTGGGACGGCGATTACATCGCCCTCTGGCACGGGCCGACATCGGTGGACGCGGAGCGCTGGTCGTCGCTTCCGCTGGGCACTGGCGGGCCATCGGTCAACTGGGTTCGCCAGCGCCTGCAACCCCGCTACCTGCCGGCATCGGACACACCGGCGGTGCTCGATGCGCAGTTGCTCGATGCGGTGCGTCGGTTCCAGCGCATGCACGGCCTGACCACCGACGGCGTCGTCGGCCCGGAAACCCTGATGGCGTTGTCAGCGGCAGGCGGCGACGGCCCGCGCCTGCAGCGGTCGCTGGAGTGAATCGATGTCGCTGATCCTCGATGCCCTGCGCAAATCCGAAGCCGAGCGTCGTCGCGGCCAGGCGCCGGACCTGTACGCGGAGCTGCCGCCGGTCACCAGGCGCACACCTGTCCTCGTACAGCCGTGGTGGTGGCTGGCGGTCGTCCTGGCGCTTGGCACTCTGCTGGCGTGGGCTGTTTCGCAGCGCGCGCCGGCGCCGAGCCCGAGCGCACCCGCGACGATGGATTCAATCGCCGAGACGCAGCGCGATCGCCTCGAAAACGGACGTGCGAATGCGCCGGGCAACCCAGCTGCGCCGATCCCAACTGCGCCCATCCCAGCGGTCGCCGCCGATGTGGTCGCGGCCCCACCGCTGTATGGCACCAGTCAGGTGGTCGCTGTGCCGGCTGACACCGTCAAGGCGACACCACCACAGGACCCGAACCCCATCCCGGGACCCGCCGTTCGCGCCACGAACAGGGAATCGACGCCTGCACCCCTGGCCGCAACACCGCCATTGGCAACACCGCCGCCGCTTGGCCCGCGCGTACAGCCCGCGCTGCCGCCGGGTTCCACTTTGCCTGCATCGCCTGCGCCGGCCACGCCACTCGCCGATCCCGGCAGCCCCATCGGCTTGTCCGACCTCAGCGCGGGCGAGCGTCAGCAATTGCCGCCGCTCAAGGTCAGCATGCACCTGTGGGACTCGAACCCCGCTTCACGTTTCGCGATCATCGATGGCTCACGCGTCGGCGAGGGTGACCGTCTCGGCGATGCGTACGTCGAAAGCATCACCCGCGACGGCCTGGTCCTGGTCTGGAACGGCCGCCGCCTGCGCCTGGGTATCCGCTGACGATCCGGACTGAAGTTGCTCGCGGCGGGTTTTGCCGATAGACCGCGGATGGCGGGTTTCGACCCGCCATGATCCCGGTCCCAATGCGTCCTTCGAAGATCGCAATCGATGCGCAATGTACTGCGTCGTCACCAAAGATTCCCAGCCAGTCTGGCCGCGCGTGCAGCGCGGACACCGACTGTCGATCCAGCAGCTTGCGCGGGCCCACCAGGCTGCCCGCCGATCGTCGACCACGCTGCACCCGCCATGCAACCGCGTGTGTCAAACGCCAGCCGACGCAATTCGGCCGCTGGTACCGGGTTTCGTCTGCTAGCGCATTTTCTGCTAATAAGAGCACCTGTCCCGACCTGGAACGCAGATGCCGCCCTTGCCCCTGAGCCGCTCCGTTGCGTGCATGCGCGCCCTGCTTGCACTGTCCCTGCTGGCGTGGGCCACGGTGTCCTACGCGCAGGACGACAGTCCAGACCGCGCGCGCTGGCAGCGCCACGCCCAGGCGGTGACGATCACCCGCGATGACTGGGGCATTGCCCATGTGCGCGGAAAGACCGACGCCGATGCAGTGTTCGGAATGGCCTATGCGCAGGCCGAAGATGATTTCAACCGCGTCGAGACCAACTACCTCAACGCTCTGGGCCGCCTGGCCGAAGCCGAGGGTGAGAGCGCCCTCTGGCAAGACCTGCGCATGAAGCTGTTCATCGATCCGGTGGAACTGAAGTCGCTGCACGCCAGCAGCCCGGACTGGTTGCGCGCGCTGATGCAGGCATGGGCCGATGGCCTCAACCACTACCTGGCTACCCATCCGAAAGTGCAGCCGCGGGTGATCACGCGCTTCGAGCCGTGGATGGCGCTGAGCTTCACCGAAGGCAGCATCGGCGGCGACATCGAGCGCGTGTCACTGGCGCAGCTCGAGGCGTTCTACGGCAAGAATCCCGCGGCCCTGGTGCGCGTGACCCCGCCGCCAAGCGCAGAAGAGCCCACCGGTTCCAATGGCTTCGCGATCGGGCCGTCACGCAGCGCCAGCGGCAACGCGATGCTGCTGATCAATCCGCACACGTCGTTCTTCTTCCGCTCCGAACTGCAGATGAGCAGCGATGAGGGGCTGGACGCCTACGGTGCGGTCACCTGGGGCCAGTTCTTCATCTACCAGGGCTTCAACCGGAACATCGGATGGATGCACACCTCCACTGGTGCCGACGTCGTGGACGAATTCGTCGAGACCATCGAGCGCAATGGCGATACTTTGCAGTACCGCTACGGCGATGCACTGCGACCGGTGACCACGCGCCAGATCGTGGTGCCGTACCGCGGCACCGACGGTGCGATGGCCGAGCGCACGTTCCAGGCCCATGCCACCCATCACGGGCCAATCGTGCGCGAGCAGGACGGCAGGTGGATCAGCATCGCGCTGATGCACAGGCCGCTACCGGCGCTGGAACAGAGCTGGCTGCGGACCAAGGCCCACGACCTCGCCAGCTACATCGAAGTGGCGCAGCGCCAGGCCAACTCGTCCAACAACACCATCTTTGCCAGCAGCAAGGGCGAGATCGCCTACCTGCACCCGCAGTTCATCCCCAGGCGCGACGACCGTTTCGACTACACCCGTCCGGTGGACGGCAGCGATCCTGCAACCGACTGGAAAGGCCTGCACGCGCTGGACGAACTGCCGCAGGTGCGCAATCCCGGCAACGGCTGGGTGATGAACACCAACAACTGGCCGTATTCGGCAGCCGGCACGGACAGTCCAGAGCGCACGAAGTTTCCCCGCTACATGGACAGCTACGGCGAGAACCCGCGCGGCATCAACGCCATGCGGGTGCTCGACCAGCGCGACTTCACCCTGCCCGCGCTGATCACCGCCGCGTTCGATCCGCAGCTGCCGGTATTCAGGCCGCTGATCGACGCCGTGATCGCCGACCACGCGGTGCTGGCCGCCGACGATCCGCTCAAGGCCCGGTTGACCGGGGCGATCACCCTGCTGCGCCAGTGGGATCTGCGCTGGGGCGTCAGTTCGATGCCGACCACGCTGGCGGTCCTGTGGGGCGACACCCTGTGGGATGCTCTCAAGGCGCAGGCCGATTCGGAAAACATGGACGTCTACGCGTTCATGGCAGGCAAAGCCGGGCCGCAGGCGCGCCTGGACGCACTGGCGAAGGTGTGCGAACGCCTGCAGCAGGACTTCGGAAGCTGCGGCGTGCCCTGGGGGCAGGTCAATCGCTTCCAGCGCATCGATGGGGCCATCGTGCAGGCCTTCGACGATGCACGGCCGAGCATTCCCGTGCCGTTTGCGTCGGCGCGATGGGGCTCACTGGCATCGTTCGGCGCACGGCGCTGGCCGGGCACCACGCGCCAGTACGGCACCAGCGGCAACAGCTTCGTGGCGGTGGTGGAATTCGGCGATAAGGTGGATGCGCTTGCAGTGAGTGCAGGCGGAGAAAGCGGCGATCCGCGCTCACCGCACTTCAACGACCAGGCCGAGCGCTACGCCACCGGCGCCTTTCGCCAGGTGTACTTCTGGCCGGAACAGCTGCAGGCACACGTGGAGCGCGTGTATCACCCGGGGGAATGACCAAAGCCTTCGAGCTGGTTCCAGACACACCTCTCCCAAAGTCAGGATGCGCGCGTGGCGCGCGTCGCCAACATGCAAGGCGACGCGGCTTCTGGACGCTGCGACTTGGATCGCAGCCGCACAGGCACGTGAGTCGCGTCACGCTCCGCTGTGTGGTTCGCGCGGCTCTTCTGTTTGCCCGATGCGGACACCCGAGCCGTCGCTTGCGATACTTGCACCATGGCTGGGAATTTCCATGTGGCGCTGCTGCGCGCCGTCAACGTCGGTGGCACCGGCAAGCTGCCGATGGCCGAGCTGCGCGCCATGTGCGAGGGGCTTGGCTTCACTGACGTGCGTACCTACATCGCCAGCGGCAACGTCGTGTTCCGTGCAGATGGCGATGCAAAGGCGGTGAAGGCGGCGCTCGAAGCAGCGCTCGCGACCTATGCAGGCAAGCCTGTCGGGGTCATGGTTCGCTGCCATGACGAACTGATCGCGGTACTGGCGAGCAATCCGTTCAGCGATGCCGCCGGCAACCGGCTGCTGATTGTGTTCCTGGATGAGCCGCCACCGCCCGACGCACTGTCCTGCGCGTGCAACCTTGTTGGCGAGCGCCTGGCCCTGGGCAAGCGCGAGATCTACATCCACTACGCCGCTGGCATGGGCGATTCAAAGCTCAAGCTGCCCGCTGCGGCCATCGGGACCGGACGCAACCTGAACACCGTGACCAAGCTGGCTGAGATGTCGCGCAGCTAAGAGGGACCTGCAGTCTCCAGCAAGCCGGCGACGCGAGCCGTCGCGACACAACTGCTCGGTTTCTAGCGAGCCCTTGCAGGCCCATAGCTCGGGTTCCGTCAGGCATCGGCGACGGCCACCATGTGCTGGATCCAGGAATCAATTGGGCAGATGAACCTGATCGGGGTTCTTGACCACACCTCATCCATGGATGCGATACCGTGGCCATTCCACGCCGGGATCCGGCACGACACCACGGCACACCCTTGAAAAACTTCCATTGCGACCACTGCAACCAGCATGTCTTCTACGAAAACGTGAGCTGCGAGCGCTGCGGCCACGTGCTGGGATTGGTCGAAGACACCGGCCAGATCTACGCTTTCGTGACCGATGGTGACGATGCATGGCGCTGCGTTGCGCCGGAGATGGAAGAACGACGTTACCGGCAATGCCACAACTACGCGGTGGAAAAAGTCTGCAACCGGATGGTCCCCGTCGACGATCCCCACGCGCTGTGCCAAGCGTGCCGGCTGACCACGATCATCCCGTCGCTGGCTTCGCAAAGGAACCGCAGATACTGGTACAAGCTTGAGCGCGCCAAGCGCCGCATGCTTTACACCCTGGTGCAACTGGATCTGCCGGTGGTGGCGCGGCACGACGATCCGGAGCGCGGCCTGGCGTTCGAGTTTCTTGAGTATTTCAGCGGCGGGCCGCCGGTCCATACCGGTCACAACGACGGCCTGATCACGATCAACATCGCCGAGGCCGACGACGCCCACCGCGCCAATACCCGTGTCCAGATGGACGAGCGCTACCGCACGCTGCTCGGCCATTTTCGCCATGAAATAGGCCACTACTACTTCATGCGCCTGGTCGAGGACGGTCCGATGATCGATGCGTGCCGCGCCCTGTTCGGCGACGACCGCCTCGACTATGGACAGGCCTTGCAGCGTCATTACGACAACGGTCCGCCGGCAGACTGGAAGCGGTCGTACGTGAGCGCCTACGCCACCATGCATCCGTACGAGGACTGGGCTGAGAGCTGGGCCCACTACATGCACATGGTGGACACCCTGGAAACCGCGGCGGCATGTGGGATGGCCCTGGAGCCCGACCATCCGGAGGAGCCGTGGATGTCGGCCGATCCACTCGACGCGGACGCCGATGCACCCTCGTTCCGCGAGATGATCAAGCGCTGGCTGCCGCTTACCTACGCGCTCAACCGGCTCAACCGCAGCATGGGGACCCGCGACAGCTACCCCTTCACCCTGACCCAGCCGGTGCTGGACAAGCTGCGCTTCGTGCATCGTGTCATCAGGACCGGCGGGCTGGGACCGGCGCCACCAGTTCGGCAGGTTGTGCGCGCACCAGGCTGACCGCTCGCCGTTGCGGGCAAGGATTGATGTCGGCTTCAGGTGTCGTTTAGACCACGACCCCTCCATCAGGAGCCTGTTTTTCAGGCTTTTTTTAAGCCCTGGTACAGGAGCGCGCTTACGAAGTTGCACAGCCGGCGCCCAAGCTGTGACCACGTCAGCAGTTTGGTTGTAACCGAAATTACTTGAGACAAACCTGTGACCAACGCAACATTTCGGCGCGAACGACGCCGTTAGAGTGCCTGCCGGTTCGAGGGGGAGAGCCGACACTCTCTCACTGCAATGGTGCTTTCGAATTGAACAATATTGCTCGTCTCCCGGTTTTCTCTTCAGTTCCCTTGTTTTCGCTTTTGATGGCGACACTCGTCCTGACCCATTCACCCCACGCGCAAGCCGCCGACGTCGAAACCGACTGCGCAGCGATCAACAGCAGCTACGTACCGGTTATCGGCCAAGTGACGGCAACCTCGCCGGCATCGGCCCGTCCGACCAAGGGGGTCGCCTTCAAGGATCCCAATTTCGGTACCTGCGTAGTCCGCGCCACTGACCACAACGCCGATGGCGCCGGCACGTTCACGCGCAATGACTATTCGCGTCGACAGGCCTTCAATGCCGACAACACGCGCTTCATCGCCTATGCCTACAACGGCAACTGGCATCTGTACGACGCCAAGACCCTGGTCCGCCTGAAGACCCTCAACGGCCCTGCCGCCGATGCAGAACCGCAGTGGGATCCGACCAATCCCAACACGCTTTTCTACATCCCCACCAACGGCGGCACGACGCTGCTCAAGCTGGACACCGTCACCAACACGTCCACGGTCGCGGCGAATTTCGCCGGGCGCCTGCCGTGGGCCGATGCCTCGCGCGTGTGGACCAAGTCTGAAGGCAGTCCATCGGCCGATGGCCGCTACTGGTGCTTCATGGCGGAAACTGACGGCTTCGCAATCCGCGGCGTCTTCACCTATGACCTGCAGACCCAGACCATCGTGGGAACGCGGTCAATGAGCAACCGCCCAGACCACGTGAGCATGTCCGCTTCCGGGCGCTCGTGCGTGGTGTCCGATGGCGATGTCTCCGGCGGAATCGTGGCCTGGGATCGCTCCTTCAGCAACTCCCGCAAGCTGCACACCAAGGGCGAGCATTCCGACCTGGCACTGGGCGCCGACGGCAGCGACTACTTCGTCTTCGTGGACTATGCCACCACCGGCGAACTGATGATGGTCAACGTCGACACGGGCGCGAAAACCGCCCTGCTGCCCACCTACCTGGCTGGAACCGCGACTGCTTACCACATCTCCGGAAAGAGTTTCGCCAAGCCGGGCTGGGTCCTGTTGTCCACCTATGCGAATTACGGTGGTCCGGAAAAATGGCTGCATCAGCGTGTGATGGCGGTTGAACTGAAGGCCAATCCGACCATCATCAATCTCGCCCATCACCGCAGCCTGTACAACGGCTACTGGACCGAGCCGCATGCGTCGGTCAGCCGCGACTTCAGCCGCGTGTTGTTCACCTCGAACTGGGGCAGCACGTCTGACCTGGATGTCGACGCTTTCATGATCCGCTTGCCGAACAATCTGCTGGGCGGCACACCGACCCCGCCGCCGGCGCCGACCTGCACTCGAGCCACTCCGACCCTGGGTCTGTCCGGTCCCAGCAGCAGCGTCGCTGCGGGCAGCACGCAGAACTACACGGTGAGCCTGAGAAACAATGACAGCGCGGCCTGCAGCAGCACAGCATTCAACGTGGCGCAAAGTGTCCCGGCCGGCTGGACCGGCACATTGAGCGCGAGCACGATGACCCTGAGCCCGGGGCTGACCTCGACGGCTAACCTGGCGGTCACCTCGACCACCACGGCCTCGGGCAGTTTTGGCATCGGAGCAGGAAGTGGCAGTACGGTTGGCAGCGTGCATACGGCCAGCGCATCGGCAACCTATGCGGTGTCTGCACCGGCGCCGGTGGTCTGCGCCCGCGCCGCGCCGACAGTGACGCTCAGCGGTCCGACTGCAGCTGTCGTCTCGGGCACCACCCAGGCCTACTCGATCAGCGTCAAGAGCAACGACAGCAGCGCCTGCACATCCACCACGTACAACCTTGCCAAAAGCGTTCCGGCTGGCTGGACGGGCACGCTCAGTGCATCGAGCCTCACGGTCAGTCCTGGAGCCAACGCCTCGGCGAACCTGAGCGTGATATCGGCCAGTGGCACTGCCGCTGGCACCTACGGCATCGGCACCGGGACCAGCAGCAGCGCGAGCAGCAGTCACACGGCCAGTGCCTCGACGGTGTATTCGGTCAAGGATGCCGCGGTGGCCCCAGCACCGGTTCCGCCCTCGGACACGCCGCTTACCGAGACTGTCGCCACGGACAAGTCGGCGTATCGCATCGGCCAGACCGTGTACTTCAGCACCCGGGTCATGAAGAACGGACTGCCGGTCCAGGGAGCTGCGGTCTACTTCACCCTGTTCAAGCCGATCGGGTCCATCGTCACTTCCGGACAGACCGGAAGCGATGGCTACGCAAGAGGTAGCTGGAAAATTCCCCGTCGCTCGGATGCCAAGGGTTCTTACCTGCTGTATGTCAGTTCCAGCACATCCACCGAAGGGGCGAGCGCCAGCACCGGCTTTACCGCCAAGTGAATTGAAGCAAGCCAACACCGCAGTACTCGACAACGCCCCGCAAGGGGCGTTGTCTTTTTTGTCAGCAGTGCTTCGGCATGACCGCAGATCCCATTGAGCCGCCCGCGCTGGCAGCGGCCAAATCACGAGAACGAGGACCGGTACCGTGACCACGAGGCGACACGGTCAGGAACAGTGCGCAGTCCACCAAGCTGACCCTACGTTCGGAAGTGCATGCCCTGCGACACGGCCAACTTGACCTTGCTCCGGTACGTCGCTCATCGCAAAGCAACCTGCTCGCTGAAGCGGTATGCCTGATACCACTCCCTGGATACCGCAGGGGCGGTTCGGCGCGTCATCGGCCCACGAGAGTCCAATGATCGACCGGTGCCTCGCCCTGTTCGGCGACGACCGCTCGACTATGGCGAAGCTTTGCAGCACCACTACGACATCGTTACGCCGCGTTATGCGCGCACCCTGCTGACGGCTAGCCGCTGGCGGGGTAGGTCAAGCTCAGAAAACATCGTTGAGACTTTTTCAATCGCGCTTCATTGACGCGTGCGACGCAGCGGCGCGGTCCACTCCGCCGCCTGGATATCGCCCTCGATGCAGACGAACGGTGTCCGGCCTCTGCAGCCTGGGGCGTTGTGGAGTGTGCCGACGCCCGCCCCGGGCAAGTCAGGAATCCTGCCATGATCCATCGACCCACCGCCGCCCTGCTTGCGGCTGCCATCGCCTCCGCCATGCTCGCCGCCTGCCAGCCCTCGACGCCCGAAGGGGATGCGGCCAACTCCACTGCGTCGACCGATGCATCGGCAACGGAAACCGCGGCCGCCAGTGCTGGTGCGACTGCCGCACCAACCGATCTGGAACAGCTCGCAGAGCGCCTGGTCAACCAGAGTGCGGCGGTGAAGGAGGGCGAGTTCGTCTTCATCAGCGGCCGCAGCCAGGACGCCGAGCTGCTAGAGAACATCGCGGTCAACGTACGCAAACTCGGGGCGTGGCCGATGATCGGTTACAGCAGCGATCGCCTGGCCAAGCGCATGTTCTTCGACGTGCCGGAGAAGTACGACACGCAGGCGGATGCCACGGGCGTGGAAATGGCGAAAATGATCGACGTGAACATCAGCCTCGGCAACGGCACCACCGAGAATCTCTTCGAGGGTGCCGATCCCAAACGCGCGGCGGCACGGGGCAAGGCCAATGAGCCCGTCGCCAAGGCATTCATGGAGAACAACGTGCGCAGCGTCGAGGTTGGCAACGACCTCTACCCGACGTCGTGGCGTGCCGAGCGCTACGGGATGGACGAGGACGCATTGGCCAGCACGTTCTGGAATGGCGTCAACCTCGACTACAGCGAACTCCAGGCGCGCGGCGAGCAGGTCAAGGCGGCGCTCGCGTCCGGTCGCGAAATGCACATCACCAACCCCAACGGCACCGACCTGAAAGTTCAGGTGCAGGGCCGGCCGGTGCTGGTCAGCGACGGCATCATCTCCGCCGACGACATCAAGCAGGGCGGCCCGGCCGTCGCGGTCTACCTGCCGGCTGGCGAAGTCTTCACCACGCCGGTGCCCGGCACGGCCGAGGGCAAGGTGGTTCATACGCGCACGTTCTACCGCGGAAAGCAGGTCGACAACCTGACAATGACGTTCGCGCAGGGCAAGGTCACCTCGATGACCGGCTCCGGTCCCGGCTACGCCGATCTGAAAGCCGAATACGATGCGGTCGAAGATCCACGCAAGGACCTGTTCGGCTTCGTCGACCTGGGCATCAATCCGAACGTGAGCTTGCCCGCGAACTCATCGGTCGGTACCTGGGTCCCCGCGGGCGCGGTCACCGTTGGCACCGGAATCAACACCTGGGCCGGCGGCGACAACTCGGTGCCCTACGGGTTGACCGTATTCCTGCCGGGAAGCACGGTGATGCTTGATGGCAGTGCAATCGTCGAGAACGGCGCGCTGAAGCTATGAGGCGAGCGAGTAAAGCGCAGGCGTCGAGTCGGCGGCGCGAGCGAAAGCACGTCTTGGGCGGCCACGGTCGAAGCCACGATGGGATGCGGGAACCGTGTGCCGCGTTGACACGCAACGCAGTGTAGATGCCTGCAAAAACGGGGCAGCGCGTGCGCTGCCCCTGGTTCGCCTTTACAGGCGACCGAACTGCTCGTTTTCCCCAACGTCGGGCGTCGAGTCCGTCAAGTTCGCTTTTGCAATCTCGAAGAGTTGAACAACCTTGCTGGAGGTGGAATCCCAGTGCTCTCCAGCGCGGACGTGGACTTCTATCAAGGCCACCTCTGGATCGTCCTTCCCGTCCGGGAACCAGGCCGCCACGAATGGATTCCAATATCTATCGATGAGCTTCCGGTCCTGGCTGATCCTGGCACGGCCGCTTAGGGAAACGTAGGTCTCGGTTTTTTCGCTGGCAAAGGTCAGGCACACGTCCCGGTCCTGCTTGATCTCGAAGACCTTGCCCGAAGCACTGCTCGTGAAAAACCAGAGCGTGCCGTCGTACTCGTCCTGGACAATATGCATGGGGCGCGCATGGAGACTGCCGGAGATCTCCGTCGTCAGCATTCCCACTTTGATGGCCTTGATCATGTTCCATACTTTTGCTTTATGTTCTGGGCTCGACATGGTTTGCACTCCTTGATTTATCGGTAATCGTTGCTGGATTCGACTGCGTGGCTACTTGGGCTGGTCGCGGTTGATGCTGGCCTTGATTTCACCCTTCAACCAATGGCGTCGAGCCCAGGCTCAACGCCATCGTAGTGCCGCCCGTGTGAAATAGTGGCAACGCCCCGGCCTTTGCTGGACAAACACGGCTGTTCTGAAGCGCTGGTCTCCAGGTCACGCCCAGTTGAGGGTACACGCGCGCTTGCGTCTGGACACGAAGACGCGATCTGGAAAAGAGCGAGTCCGGGTCAGTATTTGATGTCACTTTTCAATCTGATGGCGTATCGCCCGCAGACGTGCTTTCCAGCACGTGATCGAACCCGCCGAAGATCATGCGCTTGCCGTCGAAGGGCATCTCCAGTTTCATGATCTGCTCGTCCTGCTTCAGATTTTCCCAAGCGGCGTCGCGGGTCGCGCGATCGGGCCACGTGATCCAGCCCACAGCGACGGTCTCGCCGTTCTTCAGGCCTACCGCTTTTTTGAAGTCCGTGAGCCTGCCGTCGGGCACGTCCTGACCCCAGCACTCGTTGACGCTGATCGCGCCATGCTTCATGAAGAATGGGGTGGTCTGGCGGGAGTGTTCCAGGTACGCCGCCTTGTTGGCGGTCGGAACGGGAATGACGGTGATGTCCAGGAAGGTCATTGTGCTCACCTTTCAAAGGGGTACTGGTCAAGCCTAGTTCCAGATCGACATTACCGATTCAAGCGCTCACGCCGCGTGACGCTTGTTCTCGTCCATTCCACGATGACCACGCCGCGCCTGTGTTGCCGCTTGGTCGCACGAAGTGGCGCGCGATAAGGCGCTGCAGGCATGCGCAACCCGACCCTCGCAACGTAGCCGACCCGCCTGCCGAAGGGGTTCTTCAATGAGACGGATGGGCGCGCACAGGCGCAAAGCCGCCGTCCCCTGAAGAAGGCGTGGGAATCTGCCATCGGACATGATCTGGTGGCACCATGGTGTTCCAACCGATCCTGTTCTTTGAGATCAAATTCGGAGGAGCACTGATGCGAACGACACTTCTCTGCCTTGCGCTGTGGACGGGCCTGTCGGCCACCGGCGCGACCTTGACCGGGACGGCGCCGGCCACCGTCGAGTGCACGTCGACGGTCAGTGGCGACCTGCGCATGCATACGCTGAGAAGCGACGTTTTCGGCAATGAACGAACGATTCGCGTGCTGTTGCCGGTGGGCTATGGCGACGCCGTCAACAAGGACCGTCGCTACGCGGTGCTGTACATGCTCGATGGGCAGAACCTGTTCGATGCGTGCCTGAGTGATGTCAGCCACCACGAGTGGGGCGTCGACGAAACGCTCGAACAACTGATCACGGAAAAGAAGATCCCCCCGATGATCGTCGTTGGTGTCGATCATGCCGGCAAAGACCGCGCGCACGAGTACTTGCCGTACAGGGACTTCGTCGGTAACCCCGACATGGGCGAGCCGGCCGGCAAGCGCTTTCCCGACTTCATGACCCAAGAGGTCATGCCGCTGGTCGACGGCAACTACCGCACGCTGACGGGCCAGGCCAACACCGGCATTGGCGGTTCCTCATACGGCGGTGTCGCAAGCCTCTACGCCTTGCTCGCCAAGCCGAACACGTTCGGGTATGGCCTGATCGAAAGTCCCGTGATGTGGATTGGAATGGGCCAACTGGTGCGCGACACCGACCCCCTCGTAGCCCATCCCAGGAAAATATTTGTAGCGTTTGGTGGCAGGGAGACCCCTGATCCGAAGATGAGCGATAGGATGATCGGGCTGATCCGCCGGGTCGAATCGAATTTCCACGCTTCAGGCTACGACGACGAAAATTTCCGCTTCGTCGTCGATCCAGAGGCCATGCACACGGAAGCGGCTTGGGAAAAGCGCCTGCCTGCCGCGCTGACGTTTCTGTTCGGTGACTGGACACCGCCGACACCGCCGACACCGCCTCAACCCTGAATCAAGGTGGCCTGTGACTCAGGAGCGATGTGAGAACGCCATCCGCCTGAACTCACGGTGGCAGCATGGTCAGGCCGCAAGTGGGTCCGCGCTGCCATCGAGAAGCAGCGGGGACGCCGAACGCTGCCGGCCAGCAGCCCGCGCCCGCTGGCAGGACAGCACGAGACTCGACGTCTGAGCCGCGTGCGCCGAACCGGCTGGGAAGGGTTCGCCCGTGCATCCGGTTCAGGCGCGGCCACGTAGCGCATTGGACGATCAAAGGAGTTTGCGGATGAAGATTTTGTGCGCGGCGGTGTTGCTGGCGTCGCTGACCCCATTGTGTGCCCTCGCCCAGGAGTCCGGGCAGCCAGGGCAATGGCGCCTCGGGGTTGGCGTTGCGGTACGTGACAGCCTCTATGCTGGAGAGGACAAGCGTGTACTGGCGTTTCCACTCGTCACTTACGAAGGGGAGCGCGTCTACTGGAAGGGACTTGATGTCGGCTACCGGCTGATCAAACGAGACGGATTCAATCTCAACGGTTTTGTCGGCGCGCGCCTGGATGGAATAGACCGCTCCGATTTCGGCGTCCAGGCGCTGGCTCGAAACGGTATCGACCGTGCCCTTCTGAAAAATCGGGACGATGCGATCGATGCCGGCATCTCCGCGGTCTGGACAGGCCAGGCGGGAGAGTTCGAGCTGTCGGCCGAGACGGACGTCACCGGGGCCAGCGGCGGCTATCGGGGCGCCGTCGAATATCGCCGTCCCGTCCAGCTCGGCCTGGTCAGGCTGATCCCGTCGATCGGAGTCAAGCTGCTGTCACACGATGTCGCCAACTACTACTACGGCACCCTGCCCGGAGAAGTCGCACGCGGCGTCATTGACTATCGTCCAGGGCGCAGCACGATTCCCCATGCAGGCATTGCCGCCATCGTTCCGTTCAGCACACGATGGGCCGGCTTCCTTGCACTCGACGTGGAACGATTCCCGGGCAACATCACCGGCAGTCCTTTGATCGAGCCAGGCACAAAGAGCGTTCCCACCGTGTTCGTCGCCATCTCCAGAAGCTTCTGAAGATCGAGGAACGGGGCTGGCTTCAGCGGCCCTGATTTGCAGACGCGGGGTGGCGCACCGGTTTTTGCGCTGAGCAACATTGATCCAGCAGATGCTCATGGCCGACCTACTTCAATGCTGGCTCTGCACGCGCCCGCTTGGCCGCTGGGTGGAATACCACCACCCGGTACCCAAAAGTCGCGGCGGGCGGGCGACCGTGCCGATCCACCCCATCTGCCATCGAACCCTGCACAAGACGCTGACCAACAGGGAACTTCAGCAGTGCGGCGCCGACGTGGCCACTCTGCGCGAGCAGGCCGACATCGCCCGCTTCTTCGCCTGGATCGCCAGCAAGCCACCCGACTTTCATGCACCGACGCGATAGAGGCGATACACGCGCCTGAGCGAAGGTGGTCGTGGAGCCTGCATTCGAACCGGGGTTCTCGGCCCAGGTTTCTCTTTTCCTGACGCCGTTTTTCCATCGCGACCGATAAGGTGCCCGCAGGTTTCTCTTGGAGCTTCACCATGCCCAGCACCACTTCAGCCGCCGACGCAGGCCAGTTCCGGATTGGCGGCGACATTGAAATCAACCGCCTCGGTTTTGGCGCGATGCGCATCACCGGCAAGGGCGTATGGGGCGATCCCCAGGATCCAGCCGCGGTGGGCAAAGTCCTTCGGCGCCTGCCCGAACTGGGCGTCAACCTGATCGACACGGCCGACAGCTATGGCCCCAACGTCAGCGAAGACCTGATTCGCGAACACCTTCACCCCTATGAGGGCCTGCTGGTGGCGACCAAAGGCGGCCTGACCCGCCACGGCCCGGACGTTTGGGAACCGCTGGGCCGCCCCGAATACCTGCGCCAGTGCGTGCTGATGAGCATGCGCCGCCTCGGCGTCGAGCGCATTGACCTGTGGCAGCTGCACCGCATCGATCCGCAGGTGCCGCAGGACGAACAATTTTCTGTAATCGCGGACATGCAGTCCGAAGGACTGATCCGCCATGCCGGCCTGAGCGAAGTCGGCGTGGACGAGATCAAGGCCGCCGCCAAGCACTTCAAGGTCGCCACGGTGCAGAACCAGTACAACCTGGTCGATCGCAAGAGCGAGGACGTGCTGGAGTATTGCGAAGCGAACAATATCCGCTTCATTCCCTGGTATCCGTTGGCATCGGGCAAGCTGGCTGCGGCCGATTCGGTGCTGTCCAAGATCGCGACCAAGCTTAACGCCGGTAACGGCCAGGTCGCACTGGCCTGGCTGCTCAAGCGTTCGCCGGTGATGCTGCCAATACCGGGGACCTCCAGCGTCGATCACCTGGAAGAGAACGTTGGCGCCGCACGTATCGTGCTCGACGACGCGGACTTCGCGGCGCTGGAGCGCGCGGCTGGAGAGGATGGAGATGGCGCGTGAGGCGGCGCATATCCTTTAAATGCGCGAATTTTTCTTCCCGGGGAAGGCATCCAAGCAGGCTCGGATTTACGGCGGCGGTTGACCGACTCGGTCATCGTCAGCCAACGATTGCAGCGTAGCCCGGGTAACCGAAGTGCACCAGGAGGACGTCGCGCTGCATTCGACGTTCGACCTTCCAATCGCCGCAAGGTGCCGATTACCCCTCTGTTCTCGACTCCTTTGTTGCTGCTCACGCCCTTGCGTTGGCCGGGGCCGGCGCATTCCCCGTAGCATCGGATTGGCCTGACCGTCGATCATCCTCCGGAGCCACACCATGAAAGCCAGCAACCTCGCCCTCGTCCTTCTGTGCGCGGTGCCCGCACCAGTCTTTGCGCATGCGGTCACGGTGAATCCGGACTCGATCCGCGCCGACACCCTCACCGCCATCGCTGGCACGCTCGCCTCCGACCAGTTCGAAGGCCGCGCGCCCGGTACGCCCGGTGAAGACAAGACCATCGGCTACCTCATCGGTCGCTTCCAGGCGCTGGGGCTCGAGCCCGGCGGCGTCGATGGCAGCTGGGTGCAGCCGGTGCCGCTGCTGCGTACCCAGCTTGGCAAGCCCGATACGTTTGCGGTGACCGTCGGTGGCACGACCACCAAATGGAAGTTCCCGACCGATGCGTACGTGTCGACGCTGCAGCCCAAGGCTGTCGCCCGGATCGACGCCGCGCCGATGGTGTTCGTCGGCTACGGCGTCGACGCGCCCGAGCAGGACTGGAACGACTTCAAGGATCACGACCTGAAAGGCAAGGTCGCGGTATTCCTGGTCAACGATCCCGATTTCGCGGCGCAGCCGGGCGAGCCGGTGGCGGGCAAGTTCAAGGGCCGCACCATGACCTACTACGGCCGCTGGACCTACAAGTTCGAAGAGGCGGCGCGACGCGGCGCGGTCGGCGCGCTGATCGTCCATGAGACCGAGGGGGCCGGCTATGGATGGAACGTGGTGGAGAGTCCGGGCGGCGAGAACTACGACATCCTGCGCACGGCGGACAAGGCGACCAGCCTCGTGATGCAGGGATGGATTTCGGAGGCGGCCGCGGAGAAACTCTTTGCCGATGCCGGACTGGATCTGGCCCGGTTGCGTACCCAGGCACGCTCCGCCAGCTTCAAGCCGGTGCCGCTGGACGCGACCATGACCGCCAGGATTCCGGTCACGCAGGACGTCGTTCAAAGCCAGAACGTGCTCGCCCGAATCCCAGGCAGCACGCGCCCCGACGAAGTCGTCATGTACGGCGCGCACTGGGACGCGTATGGCAAGGGCCCGGCCGACGAGAACGGCAAGATCTACCGCGCTGGCGCGAACGACGACGCGCTCGGCATCGCCGCCATGATTGAGATCGCGCGGCTGATGAAAGCCGGTCCGCCGCCCGCACGCAGCGTCGTTTTCGCTGCCTGGAGCGCCGAAGAACGCGGACTGCTGGGTTCGGAAACCTACGGCAACGCGCCGATCTATCCGTTTGAAAAGACCGTCGCCAATCTCACGATCGACATCCTGCAGACTGCGGGCAAGGCCAGGGACGTGATCCTGGTCGGCAGGGGGCAAGGCACGCTCGAAGACGATCTGATCAAATACGCCGCCGCGCAGGGCCGCGCCGTGACGCCCGAGAGCCTGCCCGAGCGCGGTCTGTTCTACCGCGCCGACCATTTCTCGCTGGCCAAGCGCGGCGTGCCGGTACTGCTGATGATGGGCATTGCGGGCGCGAGCGACCTGGTCGAGGGCGGCACCGCAGCGGGCCAGGCCTGGGTCGATGCCTATACCGGAAAGTGCTACCACCAGGCATGCGACGCGGTGTCCGCCGACTGGAACCTGGCAGGGGCGGTGCAGGACATCTCCCTGATGTATGACATCGGATCGGACCTGGCGCACTCCGATCGCTGGCCGACGTGGAAGGAGGGATCGGAGTTCAAAAGCATCCGCGACGAGAGTGCGGCAGCGCGGCGTTAGGTAAAGCGGCTGGAGCTGCGCTGCGCTGTTTGGAGCTGCATCCGGGAAGCTCGAATCTGCGCTACTGCGAAGGGCATCCGAGCAAGCTCGGCTCTACGTTTTTTCGAAGGGCATCCAGGCAAGGTCGGATCTACGAGCCAGCGCAGCCCGCGTAGGCCGGGTCAACGACGTGCATCCAGGCCGCTTCGCATCAGAAAAACGACTCAACACTTTTTTGCGTTCCCGCTCAGCGGGCCATGCAGTCCTTCCAGCGCGCGTCCACTCGTGAGGCGAACCAGGCGGTGGTCAGCTTGCGCGTGATCTTGGGGCTGGACAGGGTGATCTCCGGCACCCGGGCGCGTGGCACCGGCTTGCCGGCACCGGCGGCATCGGCGATCGCGAATACGCGGCTGTAGAGGAGTGACTCTTCGAATGAGTTCGCATGCCCGTCGCCCAGCGCCTTGCGAATCGACGCGGCGTCCATGCCGAGTTGGACGGCGATGCGGCGCAACGCCGCTTCCGTGTCGCCCGGACGATCCATCGGCGCGCCCGGCGCAAGCAGGTCGCCATCGCGCACGAGACGGATTCCGCTGGCGATCGCCGCCGCGGCCTGGAACGCGGCGTTGCGGCTGGCGTAACGACCGGCGTTGAAGTCCGCGAAGCGGTAGATCGGCCGGGTGTAGCCCGCGGGATAATCCAGCAGGTGTTCTATGCCGAAGTACAG
>JBBSVH010000047.1:0-18699 GCA_038233685.1 Lysobacterales bacterium
GCCGCGCCAAGCGCTACGGCCTCGTCCGGGTTCACGTCTTTGCGCGGCTCCTTGCCGAAGAACTCGGTCACTGCCTGCTGCACTTTGGGCATGCGGGTCTGGCCGCCGACCAGGATGACCTCGGCGATCTCGCTGGTGCGCAGGCCGGCATCGTTCATGGCGATGCGGCAGGGCTCGATGGTCTTCTTGACCAGGTCCTCGACCAGCGCTTCCAGCTTGGCCCGGGTGAGCTTGATGTTGAGGTGCTTCGGACCGGAGGCATCGGCGGTGACGTACGGCAGATTGACCTCGGTCTGCTGCGAGGACGAAAGCTCGATCTTGGCGCGCTCGGCCGCATCCTTGAGGCGCTGCAGGGCCAACGGGTCTTTGCGCAGGTCGATGCCCTGGTCCTTGTTGAATTCGTCCACCAGGTAATCGATGACGCGCTTGTCGAAATCCTCGCCACCCAGGAAGGTGTCGCCGTTGGTCGCCAGGACCTCGAACTGCTTCTCGCCATCGACATTGGCGATCTCGATCACCGACACGTCGAACGTGCCGCCGCCCAGGTCATACACCACGATCTTGCGATCGCCGCCGTCCTTGTCCAGACCGTAGGCCAGCGCGGCCGCGGTCGGCTCGTTGATGATGCGCTTCACGTCCAGGCCGGCGATCTTCCCCGCGTCCTTGGTGGCCTGGCGCTGGCTGTCGTTGAAGTACGCCGGCACCGTGATCACCGCGTCGGTCACGGTCTCGCCCAGGTAGGCCTCGGCGGTCTTCTTCATTTTTTCGAGGATGCGCGCGGAGATTTCCTGCGCCGAAAGCTTCTTGCCGTCGGCGGTCGACACCCACGCGTCACCGTTTTCGTGCTGGCTGATGCCATAGGACACCAGCTCGATGTCTTTCTGGACCTCTGCGTCGGTGAACTTGCGGCCGATCAGCCGCTTCACGGCGTAGAACGTGTTCTTGGGATTGGTGACAGCCTGGCGCTTGGCCGATGCGCCGACCAGAACTTCGCCGTCCTTGGTGTAGGCGACGATTGAAGGGGTGGTGCGGTCGCCCTCGGAGTTCTCGATGACGCGGGCCTTGCCGCCCTCCATGACCGCCACGCACGAGTTGGTCGTGCCCAGGTCGATGCCGATGATCTTGCCCATGGTAATGCTCCTGAAGTTCAGTCTTGGACCGGCTGCTGCCGTGTCGATGGTGGAAATGTGGGGTTCAAGCGCCGCCCTTCAAGGGCGGCATGCACTCGTTCAGTCGTTTTGCGCCACCACGACCAGCGCCGGGCGCAGCAGGCGGTCGTTGAGCAGGTAGCCCTTCTGGAACACCTGCACGACGCTGCCCGGGGCCGCGCCGGCCGCTTCCACCTGGCTGATGGCCTGGTGGTAATCGGGGTTGAACGCTTCGCCGGTTGGATCGATGGTGCTGAGGCCGTTTTCGCTGGCTACCTTGATCAGCTGCCGGAAAGTCAGCTCAAGGCCGTCGCGCAGCGGGCTGGGCTGTTCGCCCGCTGCCGCCAGGCCGGCATCCAGGCTGTCAAACACCGGCAAAAGCCCGGACAGCAGCCGCTCATTGGCGAACTTGCGCATTTGCTCCTGCTCACGGCTCATCCGCTTGCGCTGGTTTTCCAGGTCGGCGCGTTCGCGGATCACTTCCGCGCGGGTCTGCTCGAGTTCGGATCGAAGTCGTTCGATCTGTTCCTCCAGGGCACCACCGCCCTCCCGAAGGTCTTGATCGGCATCGGCCTGCGAATCGGCGTCCTGGCTGGGGTCGTGCTGGGTCTGGCTCATGTGGCTTCCATTGGCTTGCCGCTCCGGTCGCGTGCGGCGTCAGGACCAACCTATGGGGCCGTCGCCTCTGGATTCAAGGCTGAACCAAGCGCATCGGCGGCGGCCTGGACCAGCGGGATCACCCTTTCATAGGCCATCCGGGTTGGGCCGATGACACCGAGCACGCCCAGCACCTGTCCGCCCGCCTGGTAGGGTGCTGTGACGACTGAAATCCCATCCATGGGTGCAAGCCCGGTTTCCTCGCCGATGAAGATGCGCACGCCGGGCGCCTGCAGGGTGCGTTCCAGAAGCTGCAGGATTTCGCGCTTGCGGGCGAAAGTTTCGAACAGCTCACGAAGTCTTTCCAGGTCGGACAGGTCCTGCAAACCCATCAGGCGCGTCTGTCCCGCGAGCACCATGTCCTCTCCTGCCGGCACCAGCGCCTGCTCGGCCAGTTCCACCGTGTGTGCAAGCAGCCCTTCCATCTCGCTCTGGGCGTTGCGCAGGTCGCGCAGCAGGGTGGCGCGAATGTCCGACAGCGGCCGCCCGGCAAAATTGGCGTTGAGGTAGTTGGATACACGCTCCAGCTCCGAGCTGTCATACAGGCGCCGGGGCTCGATCACGCGGTTCTGCACATCGTTGTCGGCGAATACCAGGATGGCAAGGATCCGGCGGCCGTCCAGCGGTACGAAGTCGATGTGGCGGAAGGCGAACTGCTCGCGGCTCGGTGCGCTGACCACGCCGACGAAGTGGGTCATCGCCGACAGCAGTTCGGAGGCATTGCCCAGCAGCGCCTGGGTCCCCACTCCAGCAGGCAGCTCCGCGCGCAGGCGAGCCACATCGCCGTCCGCCAGCGGCTTCATCTTGACCAGGCTGTCGACGAATACACGGTAGCCCTGCGCCGTAGGAATGCGGCCCGCCGAGGTGTGCGGTGAAGCGAGCAGTCCGCTGTCTTCCAGGTCACCCAGAATGTTGCGGATCGTGGCCGGGCTCAGATCCAGCCCCGCGTGCCGGGCAAGCGTCTGTGAACCGACCGGTTCGCCGTCGCGGATGTAGCGTGCGATCAGGGTCCGCAGCAGGTGACGGGCACGTGGATCGAGTGAGCCGGGCTGGAATGACATGGGCGATACATAGCCTTACCCATCGGTCATTGCAAGCCGCGCAAGTGGTCCGCGGTCGCAGTTCCTGCATCGCCTGCCCCTACAATGTGCGGCCATGCTCAAGCACCTCGCCCTCAAGGATTTTGCCGTTGTCCGCGCTGCCGAGCTGGAGTTCGGGCCAGGCATGACCGTGATTTCCGGCGAAACCGGCGCAGGCAAGTCCCTGCTGGTTGACGCACTGGGATTCCTGTGTGGGCTGCGCGCCGATAGCGGCGTGGTCCGCCACGGCGCCGAACGCGCCGAACTGTCGGCCGAGTTCAGCCTGGACGACGCGGCGCCGGCGCTGGACTGGCTGCGCGAGAACGAACTCGACGACAGCGATTGCCAGCTGCGCCGGGTCATCCGTGCCGATGGCGGCTCACGCGCCTGGATCAACGGGCGCAGCGTCACCCTGCTCCAGCTCAGCGAGCTGGCCGCCCTGCTGGTCGAGATCCACGGCCAGCACGAGCATCAGGCACTGCTTTCGAAGCCGAGTCAGCTCGGCCTGCTCGACGCCTACGCGCGCAACGATGTGCAGCGCAGTGCCGTGCGCGAAGCCGCCGCGCAGTGGAGCGGCCTGCTTCGCGAGCGCGACGCGCTGTCGGCGCAGGGTGACGTCAGCGAGCGCATCACCTACCTGGAGCACCAGTTCCGGGAGCTGCAGGGAGAGGACCTGGATGCGGCCGCGCTGCAGGGGCTTTCGGCAAGCCATAGACGCCAAGCCAACGCGTCTGGACTCATCGACACCTGCAACGCGGCTTTTGCGCGACTGGCTGGCGATGAGTCGCCTTCGGTTTCTCGTCAGCTTCTGCAGACGCTGGGTGATCTGTCGCGCATGGCCGAGCATGAGCCACGCCTGGGGGCGGTCGGTGCACTGCTGGAAAGCGCCACCATCCAGCTGGACGAGGCACTTGTGGTGCTGGACCGCGTGCGCGATGACCTGGATGCAGACCCGGCCCAGTTGATGGAGCTTGAGCGCAAGCTGGTTCGCATCCACGACCTGGCACGCAAGCACCGGGTTGCGCCTGAGCAGCTCGCGACACGGCGTGATTCGATTTGCGCCGAACTGGAATCACTACAGGGATCCGGCGAGCGCCTGCTCGTAGTGGATGCGGAAATCGCCAAAGCGGCCGCGGCGTGGCAGGCGGCGGCCAAAGGCCTGACCGACTCGCGGGCTTCCGCCGCCGGCAGTCTGTCGGCGGCCACTACGGTGCTGATCGGCGAACTCGGCATGGGCGGCGGTCGCTTCGAAATTGCGCTGGAGCCCGATGATCGCGCGCGCCCCGATCCATTGGGTGCCGAGCGAGTTGAATTCCTGGTTTCAGCCAATACCGGACAGCCGCCGCGCGCCCTGCGCAAGGTCGCCTCTGGCGGTGAGCTGTCGCGGATATCTCTGGCCATCGAGGTTGCGGCGCTGGGCCTGGATACGGTACCCACCATGGTCTTTGACGAAGTCGATTCGGGCATCGGTGGAGCCGTTTCGCAGATCGTCGGGCAGAAGTTGCGTGCCTTGGGCAACACGCGGCAGGTGCTGTGCGTGACCCACCTCCCCCAGGTCGCCGCACAGGGACACGCCCACTACCGGGTCAGCAAGGCGCCGGTCGAAGGCATGACCCAGAGTTCGGTCGAAGCGTTGACCAGCAGGCAGCGCGAGGAAGAACTTGCGCGCATGCTAGGCGGCGTGGAAGTCAGCAAAGAAGCCCGCGCCGCAGCCAAGCGGCTGCTGACCGAGGTCAGCTGAGAGGCCATTGCCAGCCGCGTCAACCCAGGGCATGAAGCGTCGGCTCCGGACCGGGCTACCGGCAGTCAGGACCGCTTCTTGCGGACGTAGAGAACCAAGGCATGCTCTTCGATATCGTAGCCATGCTGGGCCGCGATCTTGCTCTGCAGGGCCTCGATCTCATCGCTGGCGAATTCGATCACCTTGCCAGTGTCTATGTCGACCATGTGGTCATGATGGCCGCCGCGGTCCAGTTCGTACACCGCCTGGCCACCTTCGAAATTGTGCTTGAGGACCAGCCCGGCCGCCTCGAACTGGGTGAGCACCCGGTACACGGTTGCCAGGCCGATTTCATCGCCACGATCGAGCAAATGGCGGTAGATATCCTCGGCGGTCATGTGCCGCGCCTTGGCTTGCTCCAGCAGCTCCAAGATACGCATCCGCGGATGCGTCACCTTCAGTCCGGCCTTGCGTAGATCCTGCGATTCCATGGGCTCTCCATTCATTGGCGGTTTAACGCCACCCGCCTCGGACGAGGCCGTTATGGACGCCGGAAGTGTATCATCGGCCGGCCAAACCCCCTGCCCAATCGCGGTGCTTTCTTCGATGCGTAAACTCCTGCTGCTCGCCCTCCTCAGCCTGTCCACTGCCGGTTGCGGCATCCTCTACAAGCAGCCCATCTACCAGGGCAACCTGATTGAAACCAGCAAGGCCGAGCAGCTGGCGGTGGGCCAGAGCAAGCAGCAGGTACTGGCGCTGCTGGGCACGCCTTCAATCGCCGACCCCTTCCACGCGCAGCGTTGGGATTACACCGCCTCAGAGCGCACCAACCGTCGCGGCACTACCGAAATCAAGAACCTCACGGTGTTCTTCCAGGGTGATGCCGTCACCAAGTGGGAAGGCGAGTACTTTCCCGAGAACGACGCGCAGCTGGTCAAGGACGTGCGCAAGTTCGGACCGAACCTGGCCAAGGACAAGAAGAAGGGCGCACGCCGCTAAGCTAACCGCCGGCCCCTTTGGCCGCCCGGCGCTGCCGCGCATCCTTCGGGTCCATCTGCAGGGGGCGCAGCAGTTCCACCCTGTCTCCATCGTCCAGCAGGCTCGACCCCTGCTTCACCGACCCGTGTATGGCGTAGCCGGTAACGGAGTCTGTCCCGCGTAAATTGGCCGCAAGAACCGCATCGGCGATAGTCGAGCCCCGCGCCAGCGCCAGCGTCACCGTCTCGAACCGGCGCGGCCAGGCCATGACCACCTCCACTCTGATTTGACGCGAGGCGCTCATTGACCCTGGTCGGCGACCTTGATGAAGTCGTCCACCATCCGATCCGCCAAACCCTGGAATCCAAGCAGCATCGCCGGGGCAAGCAGCCAGTTCCTCGGTTCGAAGTCCAGGCTGAGTGAGACCTTGCAAGCGGTTGCCTCCAGCGCAATGAATTCCCACTCGCCATGCAGCTTGCGGAACGGTCCATCGACCAGATTCATGTGGATGCGGTGCGGCCTCTCCAGGGTGTTTTCCGTAGTGAACCAGGTGCTCAGCGATCCCAGGCCCAGGTCTAGCCGGGCCACGAGGCGGTCATCAGCCCGCTCGATAACGTCGGCGGCGCTGCACCAGTCGAACCTGCGCGGATAGGCATCGATGTCGTTGACCAGATCGAACATGCGGGTCGTCGGGTGCTCGACCAGGGCGCTGCGGCGAATGATGGGCATGCGGGGATGGGCTCTTCGAAGGCCGGACTCGCTTGAATTTCCGCGTTCGGCGACAATGGCCGGATGGCGAAGAAAGCACTCAAGGATAAAGCAAACAGCACCGGCACGATTGCGCTGAACAAGCGCGCGCGGCACGACTACCACCTCGAAGAGCGATTCGAAGCTGGCATGGCGCTGCAGGGCTGGGAGCTGAAGGCCATCCGTGCCGGACGCGCCAACATCACCGAAGCCTATGCGGTGGTGCGCAACGGCGAGATCTTCCTGTTCGGTGCGCAGATCACGCCGCTGCTCCAGGCGTCGACCCATGTCATCGCCGATGACCGGCGCACCCGCAAGCTACTGCTGCACAAGGCCGAGATCGAGGGCCTGATCGGCAAGGTGGAGCGCGACGGCTACACCATCGTGCCCACCGCCATGTACTGGAAGGGCAACAAGGTCAAGACCGAGGTCGCTCTGGCCAAGGGCAAGCAGACGCACGACAAGCGCGACGCCGCCAAGGATCGCGACTGGGCACGCGACAAGCAGCGCGTGATGCGACGCCACAACCGCGACGCCTGACGCCCGAACCTCTCCCTGAGTGGCATTGGATTGCCAAAGCCGCCAAGGGCCGGGGTGAATGAAGCCCGGCGCCGCTACAGGCAGCCCTTGTGACAGGCGCTCGTCGTCCCTACACTGCTGGAGTCACGCAAGATCTGACTTCCCGGGGGTGCACCTGGCTTCGACGGGGGTTACGAAATTGCCTGGTGCATGCCGAGGGGGCGACTTTCCTCGTTAATCCAGTAGCAAACTTCTAGTTGCCAACGACGACAACTACGCTCTCGCCGCTTAAGGCGTAAGCCCCGAACCCACTTGTGCCCGTGCTCGTGGATGTAGGGTCATTATCACGGAACCGGCTGTGACGGCTGCCTGTCAGTCACGGCTTAACCAAAACAGGCTGGTCCGCTCATGCGCTTTGTGCGCCGTGCTGTGAGAGGACGAGACCCAACGGAGCGCTAAGCATGTAGTACCGGGGATGGAGTGCCTTCGGACGCGGGTTCGATTCCCGCCACCTCCACCATTTCCACCACGTAAGTGTTGATACGACCAAGGCCCCGCGAGGGGCCTTGGTCGTTATGGCGATCCGGCGCTCGATGCATCCCTGGCGCGCGCACTTGGCCGGCGCCTTGCCCCGCGGCGGGACCAATGGCTGGCCCTGTCGATCGCTCGCCAGCGACACGATCCCAGGTGCGAGGGCCGCGACCACCCGGTTGCGATATCAACAGCAGAACCTGCGCGCTACTGCATCTCCGGAACCCGCACATCGCGAACCGGAACATCGCGTTGTGGCGAATCGGCATCACCCGCCGCGAAGCGCCCTCGCGCTGAAGAAAACAGGACGTGCAGGTCGGCGACGACAGGATTGAACTTGCAATAGAAAACGGGCCGCTTGCGCGGCCCGTCGTGTTGCTTCAACGCTGTTGCTGCTTACGAGGAGCGCAGCGGCAACACGCGGATCTCGACGCGACGGTTCTGCGCGCGACCCGAATCGGATTCGTTGCTGGCGACCGGGTAGTTCTCACCCATGCCCACCACTTCGAAGCGCTCGCGCATCAGGCCCTGACCGGTCAGGTAATTGGCCACCGAAGCCGCACGCTGCTCGGACAGCCGCTGGTTGGCCTGATCGCTGCCGATTGCGTCGGTATGGCCGCTCACTTCCACGATGGTCTGGTTGTACTGCTTCATGGTGGCGGCGACGTTGTTGAGCGCCGGGTAAAACTGCGGCTTGAGGTTCGACTTGCCAAAGTCGAAGGTCACGCCATCCGGCAGGTTGAGCTTGATAACGTCGCCGTCCCGGGTGACGTCGATGCCGGTGCCGGCCGTCTGGCGACGCAGCTCGGCTTCCTGGCGATCCTGGTAGGCACCAACTGCACCGCCGGCAAGCCCGCCCACGCCGGCGCCGACCAGCGCCCGCTGACGACGCTCGGTCGCGTCGCCGCCACTGAGCAGGCCCGCGACCGCGCCGATGCCTGCACCGATGAGGGCGTTGTTGCGCGTACGGTTCGGGTCATTGGGATCCTGGGTCTGGCCGGTGTAGGTGGCGCAGCCGCCCAACATCACCGTGGCAATCAGTGCGGTCGCCGTGGTCTTGATCACTTGGCTCTTCATCGAAGTACTCCTCGTCTAAGGGGGCGCGTGCGCGCCGTATCGTTCAGCTTCGGCACGATACCGGGGGTAGCGTGTCTCCCGCGTAAAGGAGGGCGCGCTGCGCGCGACATCCACGCAGCCCCGTTCAGGTTGGCCGAGACAACAGGGCAGCGGCGCCAGCGGGATCAAGCGGATGATCCCAGCTCCCCATCAGCGCCAGATACAGCAGTTTTTCAAACTCCGGCTCGAAACGCTGGATCACCGTATCGGGGTCCGGCACCAGCTTTGCATCTGAAATAAGGCCGAAATGGACCCGATTGTTGTAGCTCATGATCGAGATGCCGATTCCGATTGACCCGGTCTGAGGCACCCAGAACATCATTTCCCGCACTTTGCTGCCGCCCATGTAGAGAGGCTGTTGCGGCCCGGGGACGTTGGTCGCCACGGTGGTGGCCTTCCTGCTGAAAAGCTCGAGCGCCAAGCTCTGGACGGCGGCGGGCGCCATTCCGATAGCCGCAAGAAGTCCATATGCAACAATGGCTTGTCGTGAACCTTTCAAGTCATTCATGCATTTGCTGACACGTTCCAGTCGGCGGATTGGATTGTCTTCTCCGACCGGCAGCTCCAGGAACACCAGACCGAAATGATTGCCCAGCTTCTTGGCATGCTCCAGCGGGCGGAGGTTGACCGGCACGGTGGCACGTAGCGTCACACCGTCCAGATCCTCGCCGCGTTCCAGCATATAGCTGCGCAGCGCGCCGGCCGCCGCAGCCATCAGCACGTCGTTGACCGTGCAGTCGCAGGCGCGGCCGACGGCCTTTACATCGTCCAGGTTCAGTGGCTCGGCCCACGCCACGCGCTTGCTCACCCCCAGCTTCCCTCGAAGCATGGTGGGCGGGTCATCGGACAGGGCGAGCGCAGCAACCAGTTCGCGGCCGATCTCGCCCCCTTCGATGGCCAGCATGCTGGCCAGGGTCGGATCGCGGTACATCTGCACGCCCTTGTCCAGCACCTTGCCGCCGATCTGCAGATAGCGGTCAATGGCCCCGACCCGCCTGACCACGCCCGCCCCGTCCTTTTTGAGCCACGCGGCGTGCAAGTCGGTCCCTCTTTTAGGGGCGCGCGAGGTGTCAGTGAGCGACAGCAGCACCTGCACGAGGGCAATGCCGTCGGCGTAGCTGTGGTGGATGCGCGCCACGAGGGCCGAGCCGGTGCCGTACTTCTCGACCAGCTGGAACTGCCAGAGAGGCTTGGACTTGTCCAGCGGAGACGATGCCAGCCGACTTACGAAGCGCTCCAGCGATTTCTTCTCGGAGTTGGCGTCGCTACGCCCGGGCAACGCCGCCAGGCAGACGTGGGCTTCCAGGTCGAAGTCCTCGTCCAGCAGCCACGCCGCGCCTGCGGGCGTGTCCACTGCCTTCTGCAGGAATCGCGGATAGCCGAGGAAGCGTTCCTTCACGACTTGGCGCAGGCGCTCCAGGGTCATCGGCTCGTCGAACATCAGAATCCCGGTGATCATCATCGGGTTGGTGGGTCGTTCCATCCGGAGCCATGCGGTATCAACGCGCGACATCGCTTCGCGACGCGGCTTCCCTGGCGCTTGTCTCGTTGCCATCGTGTGCTCCTGACTTCGCCGGAGTGAAGCATGCAGCGCCGGAGGGGTCAACGCGGTTGTGCGCCGCCCGTAGCCTGATAGGCGGCCAATGCTGCCTCGCGTCCGTGCGCCAGGTCGACGATGGGTTTTGCGGGATAGTCGCCCGCCAGTCGCTGCGCAAGCTCCCGGTGTTCCCAGGGCGCGAAGCGCGCGGGCAGCGGTAGCGCGGCCAGTTCCGGAACCCATCGTGCGATATAGCGGCCATCGGGATCGAACTTGCGCGCCTGGGTCACCGGATTGAACACGCGGAAGTAAGGCGCAGCGTCGGCGCCGGTGCCGGCCACCCATTGCCAGCCCAGGGTGTTGCTGGCGAGGTCCGCATCCACCAACGTGTCCCAGAACCAGCGTGCGCCCTCCAGCCAATGGGTGCGCATGTGCTTGGTGAGATAGCTGGCCACGATCATGCGCACGCGGTTGTGCATCACGCCGGTGCTCCACAGCTCGCGCAATCCAGCGTCGACGATGGGCACGCCCGTGCGCCCGTGCTTCCATGCGTCCAGCTCGATTCGATTGGGCGATGCCCAGTCGAACTGCTCGAATCGCGGATTGAGGTTTTCGCTGGTGGTGTGCGGGAAGTGGTGCAGCAGGTGGTAGGAGAACTCACGCCAGCCCAGTTCGCGGATGTAGGCATCCATGTCAGCGGCATTGCCGGCGTTGCGCACGTGTTCAAGCTCGGCCACGATCCGCCACGGCGCGATCTCGCCAAAGTGCAGGTGCGGGGACATCCGCGATGTGCCAACGCGGTCGGGCCGGTCCCGGTCCTGCCGATAGCCGTTCAGCGCGCCCTCGACGAATACTTCCAGAGCCTCGAACGCACCTGCCTCACCGGCGCTCCAGTGTTCCCAGAAACCTTCATCCCACTCGATCGTTGGCTTGAGTTGCAGAGTGTCGAGCGACCCGGTCTCGACCTGCGCGGGCACTGGCGGCAGCTCGTCCGGCGCTTCGCCAGGTGGCTGCAGGCGCAGCTGGCCAAGCGCATTGCGCCAGAATGGAGTGAACACCTTGTACGGCCCGCCCTGCTGCGTAGCCAGCGTCCAGGGTTCAAACAGCAGCGATCCGTTGAAGCTCTCGACGCGCAGCCCCTGGTCCTTGAGCTGCTGCTTGATGCGGGCATCGCGCGGCTGGGTTGCCGGCTCGTACTTCCGATTCCAGAACACGGCCTGCGCCGCGGATTGGCGCACCAGTTCGGCCAACACCTTTTCGGAGTTCCCGCTGCGGATCAACAGTCCTGAACCGCGCGCACGCAGCTGCTGGTCCAGCGCCTGCAGCGACCGGTGGCGCCACGCGTTCGAGGCTGCGCCAGGTGGCCACGCACCCTCCTCCTCCGGCGCGTGGATATACACCGGCACGGGCGTATAGCCTTCGTCCAGCGCCGCTTGCAGCGCCGGATTGTCAGCCAGGCGCAGGTCGTTGCGAAACCAGACGATTGCAGTGGGCATGAGGCTCCAATGTGGTGCACGCGCGGCCGGGACAGCCGCCTCAGTCTTCGACGAATCGGACGCGTCGGGTGATCGAACAGGTCAACTCATAGCCGATCGTGCCGGCGGCGGCGCCTATGGCGTCGACCGGCAGTCCATTGCCCCATAGCACTACCGGGTCGCCGGCGCGCGCGTCGGGCTGGCCACGCAGGTCCACGGTCATCAGGTCCATGGAGACCCGGCCGATGACCTGCGCACGCTGGCCGTTGACCAGCACCGGCGTGCCAGGCTGCACCAGCCGCGGGTAGCCGTCACCGTATCCGATCGCCGCCACGCCGACGGGCATGTCTTCGGGGCACTCCCAGGTCGCCGAATAACCGATGCGCTCGCCCTTGGCGATGCGGTTCACCGCAATCAGTCGCGTGGCCAACGTCATCCCCGGGCGCAGGCCGAAATCTTCGCCGGTAGTGCCGGGCACCACGGACATGCCGTAGAGCATCCCGCCCGGTCGCACTACGTCGGCTTGCGCCTGCGGCCACCCCAGCACTGCAGCCGAATTGGACAGCGAGCGCGTTCCCGCCAGTCCAGCGGTGGTCTCGTCGAACACCTGCATCTGGCGGCAGCTCTGTCGTCCGTCGAACTCGTCCGAGCTGGCGAAATGCATCATCAGTGGGAGGTCGTCGGCCACCTGCGGCATGGCCAGGAGTCGAGCGTGGGCGTTGCGCGCATCCTCCGGCGCGAAGCCCAGTCGATGCATGCCGGTATCGATCTTCAGCCAGCAGGTGATGGGCGGGCCCTCCGAGCCAGCGGCCTCAAGCATCTGCAGCTGATGGTGGCTGTGCACGACGGTGTCCACGGACAGGCTCTGCAGCTGCGGCAGGTCCTCTACCGAATCGAACCCCGAAAGCAGAACGATCGGCTGGGTCAGTCCCGCAGCCCGCAAGCGCACCGCGTCGGCAAGTGCCGCCACTCCGAACAGGTCCGCTCCCGCCAGCGCCAGCGCAGCGCGCTCAAGCCCATGGCCGTAGCCGTCGGCCTTGACCACTGCCATGACCCGGGCACCGGGCGCACGCACGCGTACAACGCCAAGGTTGTGGCGCAGGTTGTCCGAATGGATGTGGGCGACGGTGGCGCGTGGCATCGTGCAATTCTACCTGCGCCACGGCGGGGCACTGCCGCGAAAGCGGACCTGGTGCGCATCCAATGTCGTCGGGCCCTGCCTAGCGGCTGGACGCACCATTGAACAGCCCGGCGCAACACCGGATGGCAAACCCCGCTCCTGGGCTTGCCGCTGTCCTATTCGAAGCTGCCCACGGCGTCGTGCGCCAGATTGTCGAAGCGCGTGTACTCGCCGAAGAACTTCAGCTTGATCGAGCCGGTCGGCCCGTTTCGCTGCTTGCCGATGATGACTTCGGCCAGCCCCTGGTCGGGCGAGTCCTTGTTGTAGTAGTCGTCGCGGTAGATGAAGACGATGACGTCCGCGTCCTGCTCGATGGCGCCGGATTCGCGCAGGTCGGCCATCACCGGTCGCTTGTCGGTGCGGGTTTCCAGAGACCGGTTGAGCTGCGACAGGGCCAGCACCGGCACGTTGAGTTCCTTGGCCAGGCCCTTGAGCGAACGGGAAATTTCGGAAATTTCTGTCGCACGGTTTTCGCTGTTGCCCGGCACCGCCATCAGCTGCAGGTAGTCGATCACGATCAGGCCGAGGTCGTGCTCGCGCTTGAGCCGGCGCGCCTTGGAGCGCAGCACGTCCGGCGACAGCGCCGGAGTATCGTCGATGAAGATCTTGGTTTCCTTGAGCATGCGGATGGCGCTGGTCACCCGGCTCCAGTCCTCGTCCTCCAGCTGGCCCGTGCGCAGGCGGGTTGCGTTGATCCGCCCGTTGGAGGCAATCAGGCGCATCGCCAGCTGCGAGGCCGACATTTCCATCGAAAAAACCGCCACGGCCTTCTTCGACTTGATCGCGGCGTACTCGGCAATGTTCAGCGCCAGCGTGGTCTTGCCCATGGCCGGACGCGCGGCGAGGATCAGCAGGTCAGTAGGCTGCAGGCCGGCGGTCATTTCGTCGAAAGCGTGGTAGCCGGTGGCCAGTCCCGTGATGCTGCCCCCGCTCTCAAAGCGGCTCTGCAGGACTTCGAACGCATCCTTCAGCGCGGTGTTGACCGCGGTGAAATCCGTGCGTCCCCGCGCCCCGGCCTCGGCGATGGCGAAGACCTCCTGCTCGGCCTTGGCCAGCAGTTCGGCGCTGTCACGCCCGTCGGGCTGGAACCCGTCGTTGATGATCGCGGTGCCGACTTCGATCAGCTGGCGCATCACCGCCTTGTCGCGGACGATCTCGGCATAGGCCACGATGTTGGCCGCCGAAGGCGTGGTGCTGGCGAGTTCGACCAGGTAGGCACCACCGGCCACCTGTTCGATCTGGCCCTGCGATTCGAACCATTCGCCCAGCGTCACCGCATCGTACGGACGGCTCTTCTCCGCCAGCTCGCTGATGGCGCGATAGATGAGCTGATGGTCGCGCCGGTAGAAGTCGAAGTCGTTGAGCTTGTCGTTGATCCGGTCGTAGGCTTCCGGCGCCAACATCAGGCCACCCAGTACCGCCTGTTCGGCCTCGATGGAGTGCGGCGGCACGCGCAGCTGCTCGATGCGTGCGTCGTTCTGGTCGTAGCGAAAGCCGGGACGTGCGGACATTGGGTCGGTGATGATCCTTGTGATGGAGCGGCAACCGGCAGGGGCCCACCAGCGGCCGACCATCGTAGGGGCTTGGCCTGTGCACACGCGATGGCACAAGCTGTGGATAAGTGCGATTTGTTCTATCAGGCGACGGTCTCGCTGCCTGAGATCCGACCCTGGCCGTGGATTCGCAGGTGAGGCGGAGGACGTTAGGGTCCAATACCCTCTTGCAGCGCAAGCAAAACGGGCGCCTCGCGGCGCCCGTCGGGTCTTGCGTACTGCAGGCTCAGGCCTCGGCGATGATCACGACCTTCACCGTGGTTTCCACGTCTGCATGCAGGTGCACCAGCACGTCGTACTCGCCGATGTGGCGGAACGCGCCTTCACCCAGGATGACTTCGCTCTTCTCCAGCGGATAGCCGGCCTTGGTAAAGGCTTCAGCGATGTCGCGCGGTCCGACCGAACCGAACAGCTTGCCTTCGGTGGCGGCGTTGGCGCTGATGGTGACGCTGGCGCCCTCGAGCTTCTCGCGACGCGACTCAGCGTCGTCGAATACCGACTTGGCCTTGGCCTCGTAATCGGCGCGCTTGGTCTCGAACTCGGCGATGTTGGTGGCGGTGGCCGGCACGGCCTTGCCCTGCGGCACCAGGTAGTTGCGGCCGTAGCCGGGCGTGACGTCGACCTTGTCGCCGAGCACGCCCAGGTTGGTCACTTTCTGCAAGAGAATCAGTTGCATGTTGGTTGCTCCGTATTCGTTAGCGCGGCCAGGGGCCGCGCAGCGGTGGCTGTCCGAATGACAGTGGTTGGTGCAGGTGCGGACACCGGAGCCGAATGGCCCCGCGCACTCAGATGTCGTGGTTATCGGTGTACGGGATCAACGCCAGGAAGCGCGCGCGCTTTACCGCCGTGGACAGCTGCCGCTGGTAGCGCGCCTTGGTGCCGGTGACGCGGCTGGGGACGATCTTGCCGGTCTCGGTGAGGTACTGGCGCAGGATATTGAGATCCTTGTAGTCGATCTCCTTGATGCCCTCGGCGGTGAACTTGCAGAACTTGCGGCGACGGAAGAACTTGGACATGGGGGTGCTCCTTAGGCGGCTGCGGTGGTGTCGGTGTCGCTGTCATCAGTGGTGGTGGCGGCTTCGGTAGCCTCGCCTTCCTCACCATCGCGACGGCGACGCTCGCCACGCTCGGGCTTGTCGGTCTTCTCGTCCTTGCTCTTCATGATGATCGACATCTCGGTGTCGGCCTCATCGCGCTTCATGATCAGGTGGCGCAGCACCGCGTCGTTGAAGCGGAAGCTCTCGGTCAGCTCGGCCAGGACCGCCTGTTCGACTTCGATGTTGAACAGCACGTAGTGGGCCTTGACCAGGTTCTGGATCGGGTATGCCAGCTGGCGCCGGCCCCAGTCTTCCAGACGGTGCATCTTGCCTTCGCCGTTCTCGACCAGCGCCTTGTAGCGCTCGATCATGGCGGGTACCTGCTCGCTCTGGTCCGGGTGGACCATGAACACGACTTCGTAGTGACGCATCGTTGTATACCTTTCGGGTGTGGCCCAGGTGGGCCGGACAGCCCCCCGACCGTCCTTCCGGACGCGGTGGGGCAAGGGTTCCTGCAGCGAGGCAGCCCGCAGGAAGCCGGAAAGTATGTCAGCTCAAGGACTTGGACGCAATGCGGTCTCGGCCTTGCCGCGGTCTGATGCCGCGGTCTGCAGAAGCGGACCAGGACGGCGCTGCTCGACAGCTCCCCGTTCTTGGCACCGCCCTCCCCTTCACTTGCGGCCTTTCTGCACGTCGATCCAGGCATCGATGTGCCGTTCCAGCGCCTGCAGCGGTACCGAGCCGGTTTCCAGTACCGCGTCGTTGAACTCGCGCAGGTCGAAGCGGTCGCCCAATGCCGCTTCGGCCTTGGCGCGCATGCTGGAAATCCGCATCTGGCCGATCTTGTAAGCGAGGGCCTGCGCCGGGGTGCCGATATAGCGGTCGATCTCGTTGACGATGTCCTGGTCGGTCTTGGGGGCATTGTCCTTGAAGTAGGTGATGGCCTTGTCCCGGCTCCAGCCCTTGGCGTGCATGCCGGTGTCCACCACCAGGCGCACCGCACGCCACATTTCATAGGTCAATTGGCCGAAATGGTCGTACGGGTCCTCGTACAGACCCATCTCGTAGCCCAGCTGCTCCGCATACAGGCCCCAGCCTTCACCGTAGGCCACAAAGTAGGCGGTGCGCCGGAACATGGGGGCGTCTGGCAGTTCGAGTCCGCGGGCGAACTGGAAGTGGTGCCCCGGCACGGCCTCGTGCAGCGACAGCGGCACCATTTCCCAGATTGGGCGCATCTGCGGCTTGTACAGGTTCACGTAGTACCAGCCCGGTCGGGTGCCGTCGGTCGCGCCGGGCTGGTAGTAGGCGGTGGTGGTGTCCGGGGCAATGCTGTCGGGAATCGCACGCACGCCGTAGGGCAGGCGCGGGATCGTCTTGAACACCTTGACCAGCTCGGGGTCGATGCGCTTGGACAGTGCCTGGTAGGCCGTGAGCAGGGCCTCGGGCGTGTCGTGGAAGAAGCGCGGGTCGGTCCGCAGGAAAGTGAAGAAGTCGCCCAGCGAGCCCTTGAAACCGGTGCGCACTTTGACCTTTTCCATCTCGGCGCGGATGCGCGCCACTTCCTTCAGGCCGATGGAGTGGATCTGATCGGCAGTCAGGTCCGTGGTCGTGTAGTAGCCGGCAAGGAAATCGTAATACGCCTTACCCTCAGGCAGCTCCGAAGCGGCAATCGACTCACGGGTCCTGGGCAGGTACTGGTCGTTGAAAAAGGTCTGCAGCTCCCGATACGCCGGGACAACCTCGCCGGAAATGATCCGGCGCGCCTGCGCCTGAAGCTCGGCGCGCTGCGCGGCAGGAATGGACTCGGGCATCTTCAGGAAAGGCTTGTAAAAACCGCTCTTCTCCGGGTCCGCCACCACCTGCCCTGCGATTTGCGCCGGCACCCGCTGCATCAGGATGCGCGGCGGCACGCTGCCTTCGTCGATACCCCGGCGCATCAGATCAATGGTCTGTGCCAGCACCGCCGGCAGTGCCTGCAGGCGCTTGAGCCAGTCCTGGTAATCACGCGCGGTGGCGAACGGCAGGACCTCGGCGATGCCGTCGAGCGTCTGCGGACCGCCCTGGTGGCCGATAGGCTGCAGTTGCTCGTTGAAGCGCTGACGCTCCACGCTGCGCTGCAACTGCCATTGGAAGGTGTCGTAGTCCAGCTGATCGGCGGCGGACAGGGCGCTGCGGTCGATACCCTGCAGCTTGGCCAGCGCGCCTCGATCGGCGGCCTGGCGCGCGGCAATCGCCTCGGTGCTGAAGTCGGTCCAGCGGTCGTTGTAGCGCGGGTCGCCGCTGTAGCTGGCACCTTCAGGACTTTCGCGAAGGCCACGCTCCCATTCCTCGGCAAACAGGGCGTGCAGGGCCGCGCTACGCGGGGACGTCGATTGCGCGTACCCAGGCTGGATCGCGGAAAGAACGAGGATGCTGAGCAGCAGGAGACGGAACATGGGCAACTCCGGGTCGGTGAGCCTGGAGAAGCTTAAAGAATTTGCGAACGCGAAGCGCGGCCCTGGCGCCTCTGGGCGAAGACTCCCCTTATCCCGGGGGGAGAAAGAACAAATCTCAGGCGTGATCGGCCTGGGTGGTAAAGCTTTCACCGCAGCCGCACTCGGCGGTGGCATTGGGATTGCGGAACACGAATGTTTCGCTCAGACCCTGGCGGCCGAAGTCGATCTCGGTACCGTTCACCAGGGCCAGACTGTCGGCGTCGACGAAGATCCGGGTGCCGGCCTGCTCGAATACCGTATCCCCATCGCGCTGCTCACGTGCCAGGTCGGCCACATGTCCCCAGCCGGAGCAACCGGTGCGGGTCACGCCGAAGCGCAGGCCCAGCGCGCCCGGCGTCTCGGCGACGAAGCGCTTGACTCGATCCAGTGCAACGGGCGTGAGGGAAATGGACATCGGTGTTCTCCGTGGATCTCGATTATAGGCCCGGACCCAGCCGCGGCGCTGGCGCTCCGGTAAACTGCGCGTTCCATTCATTGTGCTGCACGCTCGAGGATTCAAGTCATGACGGTGGTAAGCGTCGAACATGCGCTGGCGGGCAAGCTTCCCGCGGGCGGCGAAGTCACGGTGCGCGGCTGGGTCCGCACGCGGCGCGATTCCAAGGCCGGTCTTTCGTTCGTGAACGTCAGCGATGGCTCGTGTTTTGCGCCGATCCAGGTCGTGGCACCGGACTCGCTGTCGAACTACGAGTCGGAAGTGAAACACCTCACCGCAGGCTGCTCGGTCATCGCCACCGGCACCCGGGTGGCCTCGCAGGGACAGGGGCAGTCGTTCGAGATCCAGGCTGAATCGGTCGAGGTAGTGGGCTGGGTGGAAGATCCGGAAACGTATCCGATCCAGCCCAAGGCGCACTCGCTGGAGTTCCTGCGTGAAGTGGCCCACCTGCGCCCGCGCACCAACCTGTTCGGCGCGGTCACCCGCATCCGCCA
>JBBSVH010000048.1:0-18251 GCA_038233685.1 Lysobacterales bacterium
GGCTTCGAGCTCGATGCCAAGCTGTGGGCGGGCCTGTGGATGCTGGATCACAACCTGGACGGCAGCGCGCGTGGCTGAGCGCCTCCCGCTGCTGGGCAGTCTTGATCCACCGCCGGTTGGCGTGCACCGCGAAAACGGCACGTCCTGCATTGTCCTGATCGCCGACCACGCGGGGCAGCGCATTCCCGCTGTACTGGGCAGCCTCGGGCTGCCCCAGTCAGAGCTGGACCGCCACATCGGCTGGGATATCGGCATTGATGGGGTCACCCGGCGGCTGGCCGACCTGCTCGATGCGGTGGCGATCCTGCAGCGCTATTCGCGCCTGGTCATCGACTGCAATCGACCGCCCGGTGCGACCGGATCAATCGCGCCGGTGAGCGACGGCACCCAGGTGCCGGGCAATGCGGCGCTGTCGACGGGCGCCGCCGAGGCGCGGGCGCAGGAGATTTTCTATCCCTACCACCAGCGCATCGCGCAGGAACTCGATGCGCGCGATGGCCTGCAGGCTCCGGTGCTGATCGCGATGCACAGCTTTACCCCGGTATTCGGCGGACAGTCGCGACCCTGGCATGCCGGCGTGCTGTACCAGCGTGACACGCGACTTGCCCGGCGCTTGCTTGCGGCCCTGCGCGAGGAGCCTGGGCTCGTAGTCGGCGACAACCAGCCCTATGCGGTGAGCGACGCCACCGACTACGCCATCCCGGTGCACGGCGAGCAACGCGGACTGCTCCACGTCGAGCTGGAGATCCGCCAGGATCTGATCGCCGACGAGCGCGGCCAGGCCGAATGGGCGGCGCGGCTGGCGCGGCTGCTGCCGCCGATCGTGCAGGATTTGACGCGCCGGCTTGACCGGCCTGTTACAACTGGTGGGGCCACGCGACCCGCTTGAAGAGCGCCGCGTTCCCCCGCCGGCTGCAGGCAGCGACGCCTCGCGGTCGCGCACACACAGGAGCAACTGCATGCTGATACGCCTCGGTTTCGAGATCACCCATCACTTCCCGGAGCCGACTCCGGTGGTGCTGACGCTGAGCCTGCACGATTCGCGGCGCGCCGACGTCGTGGTTGCGCAGGAGCTGCGCACCACGCCCCAGGTTCCCCTGCACCAGTACCACGATGCATTTGGCAACGTGTGCACGCGACTGGTGTCTCCGGCAGGTGCGCTGACGGTATTCAGCGACGCGGTGGTGGAGGACACCGGCTGGACCGATGAAATCGTGCCCACCGAGGAGCAGGTGCCGGTTTACCAGCTGCCGGACGACACCCTGCTGTACCTGCTGGGCAGCCGTTACTGCGAGACCGACAAGCTGGTGGACAAGGCGTGGTCGCTGTTCGGCCACACGCCTACCGGCTGGGCCCGGGTGCAGGCGATCTGCGATTACGTGCACGCCAACGTGGAATTCGGCTACGAGTATGCCGACGCCACCAAGGGCGCCTGGGGGGCGCTGGAGGAAGGACGCGGCGTGTGCCGGGACTTCGCCCACTCGGCGATCGCACTGTGCCGCTGCATGAACATCCCGGCTCGCTACTGCACCGGCTTCCTCGGCAACATCGGGGTGGCTCCGACCGATGCGCCCGGCGATTTCTCGGCGTGGTTCGAGGCGTTCCTGGGCGGCAGGTGGTACACCTTCGACGCGCGCCACAACACACCGCGGATCGGTCGGGTCCTGGTTGCGCGTGGTCGCGACGCCACTGATGCGGCCATCAGCAACACCTTCGGTGACAACACCCTGGAATCATTCGTCGTGTGGGCCGACGAAACCACGGACCCGACCCTGTCGCCGCGCAATTGACGGCGCTCAGGCTTTCCTGGCGAACTCCGTCCGCAGGATCAGGCCTTTCACTTTTTCCACGTTGCACTCGATCTGGCCCGGCTCATCGGTAAGCCGGATGTTCTTCGCCACGGTGCCGCGCTTGAGGGTGACCGAAGTGCCCTTGACCTTGAGGTCCTTGACCAGGATCACGGCATCGCCGTCGGCCAGCGCGGTGCCGTTGCTGTCCCGGGCAGGAATCGTTTCATCGGTCATTGGAAAGACACCCCGTAGTGGCGGGCGCCCATACGACGCAAACGCGTCGCCGCTACACATCGCGCGTCAGGCGGCAAAGCGGTCCGTGGCCCGGACCAGCGCATCGATGTTCTGCGCCTCGAACGCGGAGTGTCCCGAGGCCGGTGATATCTCCAGCTGCGCCTTTGGCCAGGCCCTGTGCAGCTCCCAGGCGTTGGCCAGCGGACAGACCACATCGTAGCGGCCGTGCACGATGACGCCCGGGATGTCGGCAATCAGGTGCGCGTCGCGCAGCAGCTGGTTTTCGACTTCCAGGAAACCGCCATTGACGAAGTAGTGGTTCTCGATCCGGGCAAAGGCCAGTGCGAATTCGGCATTCTGGTGCCCGCTCACGAAGTCATCGTCCACGTGCAGGAAACTGGTGGCGCCTTCCCACACGCTCCAGGCGCGCGCGGCGGCCAGCCGGGTATCGACATCGTCACTGGTCAGTCGCTGGCGAAACGCTTCGATCAGGTCGCCACGCTCCTGCTCGGGGATTGGCGCCACGAAGTGCTGCCACGCATCGGGAAACAGGCGCGACGCTCCCTCCTGATAGAACCACTCAAGCTCCCACCGGCGCAACAGGAAGATCCCGCGCAGGACCAGTTCGGTCACTTGCTGCGGATGCTTTTGCGCGTAGGCCAATGCAAGGGTAGAACCCCAGCTGCCGCCAAAGACCTGCCAGCGGTCGACGCCGAGCAGCGTGCGCAGCCGCTCGATGTCCGCGACCAGGTCCCACGTCGTGTTGTCGACCAGGTCCGCGTGCGGCGTCGATCGCCCTGACCCGCGCTGGTCGAACAGCACGATCCGGTACCTAGATGGATCGTGGAAGCAGCGCATCTTGGGGCTGCAGCCGCCACCGGGGCCGCCGTGCAGCAGCACTACCGGCTTCCCGTCGGGATTGCCGCACTGCTCGTAATAAAGCACATGCCGCTCGTCGACCCGGAGCGTGCCGGTATCGTAGGGTTCGATCGCGGGGTACAGCGTACGCATCGGTGCAATTCTCTTGCCGTAGGTCCATAGTTTAACGCAGCGCCCGCGTTCGCCTTTTCGTCCTCGCCGCTCGCATGATCACCCCGTGTCGCTGCGGCCGAAGCTCACCCGCTCGCGCTGTTCCAGATCGCGTGCGGATGCCACGCCAACAAAGCCCGCGGCTTCAAGCAGGCCACGCACCGCCGCGCCCTGCTCCCAGCCGTGCTCCAACAGCAGCCAGCCGGCATCCACCAGATGGACGCGCGCGTCGCGGATTATTTCGCCGATCGCATCCAGTCCATCGCGTCCCGAAGACAGCGCCGCGGGCGGCTCGAAACGCAGGTCGCCCTGCGACAGGTGCGGGTCGCCCTCGGGAATGTATGGGGGATTGCTCGCGATCAGCCGGCAGCGCTCGCCTTGCAAAGGCGCAAGCCAGCTGCCGTGGCGGAACTCGACGTTGTCGATGCCGTGGTCCTGGGCATTGGCACTCGCCACCTGTAGCGCTGCCAAGCTCGCGTCGGTGGCGATCAGATGCGCTTCGGGGCGCTCGCGGGCAATGGCCAGGGCCACGGCGCCGCTGCCCGTGCCCAGATCGGCCACGGCACAGCGCGTGGCCAGCGGCAGCCGCGCCAGCGCCAGCTCGACCAGCAACTCGGTCTCGGGCCTCGGAACGAGCGTGTCCGGCGTCACCCGCAGGTCCAGGGTCCAGAAGCTTCGCCGGCCGGTCAGGTAGGCGATCGGCTCGCCCGCCGCGCGCGCCTGCACCAAGCGGTCGAAGCGGGCTGACAGGTCGGATAGGGGCGCCTCGTCGCCGTGGGCAAACAGCCATGCCGCCGGCTTTTGCAGGGCGTGCGCCATCAGCAGCCGGGCTTCGCCCTGACCGATCAGGACAGCGGCGCGTTCAAGCAATGCATCCAGACTTGGCGTTGGCTTCGTATACATGGCCTCAATCGTACCGGGAAGGATACATAGCTTGCCTCGACCATTCCGCGCCCGCTCCACCGCCGCGAAGACTGCCCTGCGGGGCTTCCTCGCCGCCATGACCGCAATTCTCGTCACCGGTTGCCAGACCGTCATCTTCGCCGTCGCCAACACCGGGGTCCCGCCGGCCGACGCCAGCGTGGTCTACGATCCGGAGCGGGGACTGGCGCTGGACATCTACCGGCCGAGGCTGCCTGAGCGCACGACCGCACCGGTCGTCGTGTTTTTTTACGGCGGCGGCTGGAAGACCGGCAGTCGCGACCAGTATCGCTTTGTCGGCCAGCGCCTGGCGGAGCGAGGCATCCTGACCATCGTCGCGGACTATCGGACCTACCCTGCGACCACCTTCCCAGGCTTTGTCGAAGACGGCGCGCGCGCTGTGGCGTGGGCTCATCGCCACGCTGCCGAGCACTCCGGAGACCCCGGTCGCCTGTTCGTGGCCGGTCATTCGGCGGGCGCCCAGATCGCCGCGCTGATCGGCACCGACCCGCGCTATCTGGCCGCCGAACAGATGAAGCTGTCCGACCTCGCCGGGGTGATCGGCCTTTCCGGACCATACGACTTCGTGGTCAGCAGCGCCTACCGCGGGGTCTTCGACTCGCCCGCTCTCTGGCCCCAGGCCCAGGCGATCAACTACGTCGACGGTGACGAGCCGCCGTTCCTGCTGGTCCATGGCACTGCCGACAGCGTGGTCGAAGCCAAGGACAGCCAGGAAATCGCGGACAAACTCAAGGCCAACGGCGTGCAGGCGCGGCTGCTGTGGCTCCCGGAGGCGGGTCATGCCGCGCCCTTGACCGCGATCTACGCCCCCTCGCGAAATCCCCAGGTGGTAGAGGCGATTGTCGAGTTCACGGGTGCAGGTACCAACTTTGATAGATAGACGTTGCATCTTGAAGTAATCCGTTCAATCGATTTGCCTGATCGATAGGCCGGACCTAACACTTCAGGATTGTTGAAACACCTCGAACAGGATCCACGGTCCGATGAATCTGCGTGATCTCAAGTACCTCGTTGCACTGGCCGACCACCGGCACTTCGGTCGCGCGGCTGCATCCTGTTTCGTCAGCCAGCCGACCCTGTCCACGCAGATCCGCAAGCTGGAGGACGAGCTGGGCGTGTGCCTGGTTGAGCGCGCGCCGCGCAAGGTGATGCTGACGCCGGCCGGACGCGATGCGGCCGAGCGCGCGCGGCGCATCGTGGCGGAAGTAGAGCAGATGAAGGAATCGGCGCGGCGCAGCCAGGATCCAGAGGCCGGCACGGTACGGCTTGGGATCTTCCCGACCCTCGGGCCCTACCTGCTCCCGCACGTGATCCCGCGGATCCGCGAACGCTTCCCCGATCTGGAGCTGCTGCTGGTCGAGGAGAAGAGCGACGTGCTGCTGGCGCGCCTGCGCGAGGGCAAGCTCGATGCGGGCCTGCTCGCCCTGCCGGTGCCCGACGACCAGCTGCACAGCGAATTGTTGTTCGAGGAACCGTTCGTGCTGGCGGTCCCGGAGAGTCACCCGCTCGCCCAGCGGGAATCACTGAGCCTGGGCGAGCTGTCCAACCAGAAGCTGCTCCTGCTCGAAGACGGCCACTGCCTGCGCGAGCAGGCGCTGGAAGTCTGCCGGCTGTCCGGTGCCAACGAGAAATCCGAATTTCGCGCCACCAGCCTGGAGACCCTGCGGCAGATGGTGGCCGCCAACGTCGGCATCACCCTGCTGCCCACCCTGGCCACCAAGCCGCCGGTGGCGCGCTCGCAAAACATCCACCTGCTGGGCTTCAGCGATTCGCACCCCAGCCGTGAGATCGCGATGCTCTGGCGCAAGAGCTCGGCCATGGCCGCCTTCCTGCTGGAACTGTCGAAGGTGTTTTCCGAGTTGCCTGATGAGCTTTTCAGGCCTGACACCGGACCCGCGTCCAGGCCAGCGAGCAAAGCCGGCATCGTTAGCGACCTCAGCCTGACGCACTAGCTGGAGTCAGGCGGGCGCCGACCGCGGAACGATGCGCCCCGGAGGTTCAGGCTTCCAGTCCCAGCTGGCAGCTGACCCCGGTTCCGCCCAGTCCGCAGTAGCCGGCCGGGTTCTTTGACAGGTACTGCTGATGCCCTTCCTCTGCGTAATAGAACGCGGGTGCCGGGTACAGGATTTCAGTGGTGATGGCGCCATGTCCGGCGGCCTGCAGCTGGTGCTGGTACGCATCGCGACTGGCCATGGCCAAGGCGTACTGCTCTTGGGTCTCACAGTAGATTGCCGAGCGGTACTGGGTGCCGCGGTCGTTGCCCTGCGCCATGCCCTGGGTCGGATCATGGCTTTCCCAGAACACCTTGAGCAGTTTTTCCAGCGAAGTTTGTTTCGGGTCGAACACCACCAGCACGGCCTCGGTGTGTCCGGTCTGGCCTGAACACACTTCTTCATAGCTGGCGTTGGGCGTACTGCCACCGGCGTAGCCCACAGCGGTGGTGAATACGCCCGGCTGGCTCCAGAACTTGCGCTCCGCCCCCCAGAAACAGCCCATCCCGAACTGCACCCGGTGCATGCCCGGGAAAGCATCGCGAAGCGGACGACCGTGAATGTGGTGGCGGTTGGACAGCGGCACTTCCGCGTCGCGTCCCGGCAGCGCGTCCTGCGCACGTGGCAGGCGTTGTTTGAAAGCTCCGATGCCGAGCATGGTGGCGTCCAGGTGTCGTGGGGTAGACCCACTAGATGCTGCCGCGCGGGCGGGTTTCAAGGCTGCAGTGCGCTGCTCCGGCGAAAAGCCGGCCGCGCACTCCCTATGCGAGCAGGGCGTCGCCGTCAGGCAGAGGATCCTCGCCATCAGCCTGCGCCAGCACCTGCAGGGCTGCCGCCGCTTGTTCCTCGTAGCCCTCGGGGACGCAGACCCGCAACACGCCAAAGATGGGCAGCTCACCCATCCCTCCAAGCAGCGACTCGCCGAACACGAACGCAGGCAAGCCCGCGTCCTCCAGTAGATGCTTGGCCAGGTGCGCGTCGACGATGTTTTCGGCCAGATAGACGACCTGCATGGATGATGTCCTCGTTTAAGCGGTAGCCGGCGGACATTCACGAACATCCGCGTTGGCCATGGTGGCACGGCTCCACGCAAGCTCGCATCCGCTGCGCCAACGCGCGTCGGCTAAACTGTCGCCCCGTTCATCCGGCCCCGCCCAAGCATGTCCGCTGCCGCTTCCGATACTGAAATTCCAGCCTCCCCGTCACACGCAGGCACCGGGGCCGGCGAGAAGCAGGACTTCATCCGTCAGATCGTCCGCGACGACCTGTCCAGAGGGAAACATGCGGCGATACGGACCCGCTTTCCGCCCGAGCCCAACGGCTACCTGCACATCGGACACGCCAAGTCGATCTGCCTGAACTTCGGCCTGGCCGGCGAATTCGGCGGCGTCTGCAACCTGCGCTTCGATGACACCAATCCGGCCAGGGAAGATCCCGAGTTCGTGGCCGCCATCAAGGACGACGTGCGCTGGCTCGGGTTCGAGTGGCAGCAGCTGCGCCACGCTTCGGATTATTTCGAGGTGTACTACCTGGCTGCCGAGAAGCTGATCGGCGACGGCGTCGCGTTCGTATGCGACCTGAGCGCCGACGAAGTGCGTGCCACGCGCGGAACCCTGACCGAAGCCGGCCGCGATTCGCCCTATCGGGATCGCAGCGTAGAGGAGAACCTTGATCTGCTGCGGCGCATGCGCGCCGGTGAATTTCCGGACGGCGCGCGCACGGTGCGCGCCAAGATCGACATGGCCAGCGGCAACATCAACCTGCGCGATCCGGCCCTTTACCGCATCAAACACGTCGCCCACCAGAACACCGGCACCGACTGGCCGATCTACCCGATGTACGACTTCGCCCACGCGCTGGGCGACGCGATCGAAGGCATCACCCACTCGCTGTGCACGCTGGAGTTCGAGGATCACCGGCCGCTGTACGACTGGTGCGTGGACAAGGTGGATCTGGCCGGCAATCCCCAACTGCTTCAGCCGCTGCTCGACCGCGGCCTGCCGCTGGAAGCGGCCAAGCCGCGGCAGCTCGAGTTCTCGCGCCTCAACATCAACTACACGGTGTTGAGCAAGCGCAAGCTGGTTGCGCTGGTAGCCGAAGGACTGGTCGATGGCTGGGACGATCCGCGCATGCCGACCCTGCAGGGCCTGCGCCGCCGTGGCTACACCCCGGCCGCGCTGCGCTTGCTGGTCGATCGGGTCGGCATCAGCAAGCAGAATTCGGTGATCGACTTCAGCGTCCTCGAAGGCGCACTGCGCGACGTCCTCGATTCGGTCGCGCCGCGACGGATGGCAGTGATCGATCCGATCAGGCTGGTGGTCGCCAACCTGCCCGAGGGCCATGCCGAAACGCTCACGTTCTCCAACCACCCCAAGGACGAGTCGTTCGGCAAGCGCGAGCTGCCGTTTTCGCGGGAGCTTTGGATCGAGCGCGAAGACTTCGCCGAAGTGCCGCCCAAGGGCTTCAAGCGACTGATCCCCGGTGGCGAAGTCCGGCTGCGCGGCGCCGGCATCGTGCGCTGCGACGAGGTCGTCAAGAACGACGCCGGCGAGGTGGTGGAACTGCATGGATGGCTGGATCCGGAATCGCGCCCGGGCATGGCCGGCGCCGAGCGCAAGATCAAGGGCACGATCCACTGGGTCAGCGCCGCGCACGCGGTGGAGGCCGAGTTCCGCCTCTACGACCGGCTGTTCTCGGTCTCCGACCCGGATGACGATTCCGAGGGCAAGACCTACCGCGACTACCTCAACCCCGGGTCGCGCCGTTCGGTGCGGGGCTACGTGGAACCAGCCGCGGCCGCGGCCGTGCCCGAGCAGTCGTTGCAGTTCGAACGCACCGGTTACTTCGTCGCCGACCGTCGCGACCACCGTCCCGACGCACCGGTTTTCAACCGCAGCGTAACCTTGCGCGACACCTGGGCCGCCAGGGCCTGATCACCTCGTCGCAAAGCCGCCGCGCCTGCCTGCGCAGGTGACTACGCCACCGCAAAGGAGACTTTCAATGAAAACCGCCCTGTCACTGATCCTGATCCTGGTGTCTACCCTGCTGTCCGCCTGCGCGGCGCCGCCTCCTACCAGCGTCGAACTGGCGGCGGCCGACACCGCTTCGCCCGCGCCGGAAATGCGTCGCGCGCCGCCGATGTCCACCCCGTATCCGCCAAGCGAGGCCAAACCTCCTGTGCAGCTCAATTACGCCTGCGCCAGCAATGCCGACTGTGCAGTCAAGAACGTCGGCAACTGCTGCGGCGTGCAGCCGGCCTGCGTCAACACGAACAGCCCGACCGATCCAGATGCGGTGCGCGCGCAGTGCGAAGCCAGCGGGACGATGGGGATCTGCGGCTTCCGCCAGATCAGCGCCTGCCAGTGCGTGAGTGGACGCTGCGAGCCCGAGTCGATCGTTTCTCTCGAAGATCCTGCAGTTCGCTGATGCTGTATGCCCAGGTCCATCTCACCCTGCCGGCATGGGTGCACGAACACGTCGATGCCTCGCGCGGGTACGCCTACGATGAGGAGAAGGTGGCGCTGGCGATCCAGCTGTCGCGGATGAATACCGAAGCGGCCAGCGGTGGCCCGTTTGGCGCGGTGGTGTTCGGCCCCGACGACCGCATCATTTCGGTCGGGGTGAACCGCGTGCTGCCGCTGAGCACGTCGCTGGCGCACGCCGAGAACATGGCCTACATGCTGGCCCAGCAGCGGCTGCAGACAGCCCGGCTCAACGAGCGCGTGGGCGGCACCGTGACCCTGGCCACCTCGGCGCAGCCGTGCTGCCAGTGCTATGGCGCGACGGTGTGGGCAGGCATCGACCGCCTGCTGATCGGCGCACGCGCCGAGGACGTGATGCAGCTGACCGAATTCGACGAAGGCCCGCTGCCGGAGGATTGGGTGGGTGAGTTGAACAGGCGCGGCATTGAGGTGGTGCGCGACGTGCACCGCGACGACGCCTGCGAGGTGCTTCGCGCGTACGGCCTGCAGGGCGGCGAACGTTATTGATCCGTCATCTCTACGCGTGACCGGCGCAATCGACGGGCTGCTGTGCTACTGCCGCCAGGGGTTCGAGGCCGAACTGGCGGCCGAACTGACCGGGCGTGCCGCCAGGATCGACCCGGCCGCTTACGCCAGGGCCGCGCGCAACGACGGCTATGCCGTGCTGGTGGGCGACGGCCAGGCGCTGCAGCGCGCGCTGACGTGGCGCAGCCTGATTTTCGCGCGGCAATCGCTGCGCCTGATCGCCGAACTGCCCGCGCTGGACGCCAAGGACCGCATCACCCCGATGCTGGCGGCGCTGCAGGGCCAGAGTCGCTTCGGGGATCTGTGGGTGGAGCATCCCGACTCGGATCTCGCCAAACCGCTGGCCGGGCTGGCCCGCAGCTTCGGCAATGCACTGCGCCCGGCGCTGCGCAAGGCGCGGCTGCTGAGCGACAAGGAAAACCCGCACCTGCGGCGCCTGCACGTGGTGTTCGTCGATGGCCAGCATGCGTTCCTGGCTTCCTCAGATCCGTCGGACAGCTCACCCTGGCCGCTGGGCATCCCCCGCTTGCGACTGCTCTCCGATGCGCCTTCGCGTTCGGCGCTGAAGCTGGAAGAGGCGCTGCTGACCCTGCTGACGGAGGACGAGCGCGAGACGCTGCTGAAGCCGGGGATGCACGCCGCGGACCTGGGCGCGGCACCCGGCGGCTGGACCTGGGTACTGACCCGCAGCCACCTGCGGGTGACCAGCGTGGACAACGGCCCGCTGCGGCAGCACGTGATGGATACGGGCCTGGTCGAGCACCTGCGCGCCGACGGTTTCCAGTGGAAGCCGTCGCAGCCGCTGGACTGGATGGTGTGCGACATGGTGGAGCAGCCGCGGCGCGTGGCCGAGCGCATGGCAACGTGGTTTCGCGAGGGCTGGTGCCGCAACGCGGTGTTCAACCTCAAGCTGCCGATGAAAAAGCGCTGGGACGAAACGCGCTTGTGCCTGGACCTTTTCAGCGAGCAATCCGAACGGCACGTACGCGTCGTCGCCAAGCAGCTGTATCACGACCGCGAGGAAATCACCGTCTTCGCCACCACCCAACGATAGCGTCCACGACGAATCCGGATCTTTCTTTCCCCGTGGCCAAGCATCGCCGCGCCGTATTGGCCTGGAATCCTGCGCTGGGCGCGGCCGCTTTTCACCGACGCCTCACCCGCGCCTCGCCGACGCCTCGCCGCCGCAGGCAGGCCGACGCCAGGCAGCGCCTGCGCAGCGGGCGCCAGCTGCCTGGTGCTCAGAGCCCCGAAGCGCGGCGCCAGAACGCGTTCGCCAGTCCCGGCATGCGGCCAGCCAAGCCCAGCAGCGGCCCTCGCAGCAGGCTGCCATGCATGTCATCGTTCGAGAACACGCGGTTGATGGCGTCGAAGGTGTACGCCGCAGCAGCGTTCTCGCTGCGCCGCGTGCGCGACCAGCGCGACAGCCGATGCGGTGCATCCCACGCCACGCCGCGCGCCTGCGCATCGACGATTCCGGCGTGCAAGGCGGCAACGTCGCGCAGACCCAGGTTGACGCCCTGGCCGGCCAGCGGGTGCACCACGTGCGCCGCATCGCCCACCACCAGCACGCGCCCGGCGACATAGTCCTTCGCCAACTGCCGACGCAGCGGAAACGCGGCACGTTTCGACACCATGCTCACTGCGCCCAGGCGGGCCTGCGAAGCGTTGGTCAATTCGCGCCCGAGTTCCGCATCGTCGATCGAAAGCACGCGTTCGGCTTCTGCCTCGGGCAGCGTCCATACGATCGAGCTGCGTCCATCGGTGAACGGCAGGAAGGCGAGCGGCCCACCCGGCAGGAAACGCTGCCATGCGGTGTCCTCGTGCGAGCCCGTGGTCTGCACGAACGCCACCACGCCGCGCTGTCGATAGTCGTGCATCGAGACCTGCAGCCCCGCCAACTCGCGCAGCGTCGACTCCGCTCCGTCGGCCGCAATGGCGAGGCGCGACTGCAGCCGCGTACCGTCCTCCAGGCGCAGGCGCACGCTGCTTTCATCCTGTTCCATCGACTCGACCCGCGCCGGGCACAGCACCTGCACCCCGGCGCCCGCCAACAGCGACCACAGGCGCTCCTGGAGCAGGCTGTTCTCCACGATCCAGCCCAACTGCTCCCGGCCCAGCGCATCGGCATCGAAGCCCAGTGCGCCGCCGCCTCCCGCATCCCACACGCGCATGCGCCGATACGCGTGGGCGCGGCGCCCGAGTACCGCGCTCCAGGCGCCGAGTCTTTCCAGAAGATCCGCGTTGTCCGGTGCAATGGCAAAGACCCGCAGGTCCGGTGCAGTGGCCGACCACTGGGCAGGTTCACGCCCCTCCACCAGCGCCACTCCCAGCCCCGCCTGCGCCAGGGCGAGCGCACATGCCGCGCCGACCACGCCGCCACCGACCACCACTGCGTCCAGCGTTCCGCGGCGGCTCATTTCCGTACTTCGCGGCACAGCGCCGGCACGTGGCCGCGGAAGCCCATGGCCCCGCCCACCAGCATCGACTGGATCGAAGGCGAGGCCGCGGCCGCCAGCATGCCGAGGCTGCGCAACGGCCGCAGCAGCGGCAGCGGATTCGAAGTCAGGCGCGCCAGCCCATCGGAAAACGCAAGGGTGCGGGTGCGATCCTCGCTGCGTCGCTCCACGTACGCGTCGAGTACGGCCGGCGCGCCTGGATCGGCGGCATCGCCCAGCAGTTCGGACAGAGTCAGCGCATCACGCAGCCCCAGGTTGAAGCCTTGGGCACCGATGGGATGGATGGTCTGCGCGGCATTGCCCAACAGCAGCGCACGGCGCTGGGTGGTGCGCTCGGCAATCCGCTGCACGATCGGATAGGCAGCCCGCTCACCGGTGGCGGTGAAGCGGCCGACGCGCCATCCGAACACACCCTGGATCCGCGCCAGCCACGCCTCATCACTGAGACCCGCTACGGCTTCGGACGCATTCGCAGCCACGGCGTGGATCACACCGTAATGCCGATCACCGCGCGGCAGCAGCGCCGTGGGTCCGTCACCGGTGAAGCGCTCGTAGGCGGTGCCATCCGGCGCCTTGTCCGCCCGCATCCGCGCCACGAACAGGGTTTGCGCGTAGTCGTGCTCGCGGACGGCAATCCCCAGAGCCTCCCGCACCATGCCGTGGCTGCCATCGGCGCCGACCAGCAGACGGGCCTCGATCACCTGCTCACCGGCGTCTGCGATCGACACGCACACACCGCAGGCGTCACTGCCTGAGGCTTCCGGAAGCCCGAGGAAACGCGCAGGCCGGTAGCGGGTCAGATGCTTGAGTTCAGCCAGCCTGGCCTCCAGCGCCGCGCCGAAATCTCGCGCGACCACCACTTGCCCGAAGTCGTCGCGCCCGCAGTCCGCCGCCTGCAGCAGGACGCGGCCGAAATCGCCCTTGCGGCTGACGTGGATGCGCCTGATCGCACCGGTGGGCGCGGCCAGCTTGTCCATCACGCCCAGTGCGCCAAGCGCGTTCACGGTCGCTGCGGCGAAGCTCAGGTTGCGCTGATCGAAGACCGCCGGCATGGCCCCTTCGGGCGTCGCTTCGACCAGCCCCACATCAAGCCCGTGGCCATCCAGCGCAATGGCCAGGCTGGCGCCGACCAGGCCACCGCCCACGATCAGCACATCATGTCGTCGAGTCATGGCGCCATGATAAGCGCAGCCCGGTTACCTCATCGGCCACGACGGTCCGCTAGAATGGCCGCTTGAACAACCGGAATCCGCACATGACCCCCACCGCCCAGCGCGCCACCATCCTTGCCATGCTCGTCGCGCTGATGGCCACGCGCCTGCACCTGCCGGCCACCGTGACCCACTTCGGACCGATTCCGGATGCGTCCTGGGCGGTGTTCTTCATCGGCGGCTACTATCTGCGCAGCTGGAGTCGCGGTGCATTCCCTGCGCTGATGGGCTTGGCGGTGCTGATCGACTTCGTGGTGATCCGCAGCCAGGGCATCGACTTCTGGACGCACTACTGCATGTCGGCCGCTTACTGGTTCCTGGTCCCGGCATATTTCGCCATGTGGATGGGCGGCGCCCTGCTGCGTCGACTGCAGCCCGAGGGCGATGCCGGCGCACTGGGCCTGGTGGTGGCCAGCCTGGTGGGATCGGTCGTGGTCTGCCACCTGATCAGCCAGGGCAGCTTCTACTGGCTCAGCGACAGCGTGGCCGAGCCGACGCTGGGCGGCTGGTGGAAGAACTACAGCGACTGGTTCATTCCCTACCTGCGCACCACTTCGATCTACGTCGGGCTCGCCCTGATCGTGCACGTGGGCGTGCAGCAGGCCATGCGCCTGGGCGCCACCAACGCAGCGCGGCGCTGAGCCGGAGCGTCCCCATGGGCAACCGGCTGTCGAAGATCTACACCCGCACCGGCGATGACGGCAGCACTGGTTTGGGGGATGGAGCCCGCGTTGGCAAGGATTCGGCACGTGTCTGTGCGTACGGAACCGTGGACGAAGCCAACTCGAGCATTGGCGTGGTGCTGGCCGCGCAGGTCCCGGACGACATCCGCGCCCTGCTGACCACCGTGCAGCACCAGATGTTCGACCTGGGCGGGGAGCTGTGCATTCCCGGACACGCGGCGATCCAGGCGCAGGACATCGATGCGCTGGAAGCCCACCTGGATCGCTACAACGAGGCGCTGCCGCCGCTCAAGAACTTCATCCTGCCGGCCGGTGGCGAGGCCGCCGCGCGCTGCCACCTGGCGCGCACCATCGTCAGGCGTGCCGAACGCGAGACCGTCGCCCTTTCGCGCCACGATACGGTTCGTCCCGAGGCCATCCGCTACCTCAACCGGCTCTCCGATCTGTTGTTCGTTTTGGCGCGGGTGCTGGCGCGGGCCGACGGCCAGGGCGAAGTGCTCTGGAACCACCAGCGCCGGCATGGCTGAGACGCGCCTGCGCCCTTGATTATCTTTACCCACCCCGCCTGCCTCGGCCACGACACCGGCTGCGAACACCCTGAGCGCCCCGCGCGACTGGAGGTGGTGCTGGAGGCGCTGCGGGCGCAGCACGGCGACCTCGAATGGCGCGAAGCCCCCCGTGCCAAGCGCGGTGACCTGTCCCGGGTGCATGACGAGCACTTGCTGTGCGAGATCCTCGAGTCGGATTTCGAGGGCTACCGCATGCTGGATCCGGACACCGTGATGTGTCCGGCCTCGCGCGAGGCCACCTTGCGCGCCACCGGCGCGGCCGTGGCCGCAGTCGATGCGGTGATGCGCGGCGACAGCCAGACGGCGTTCTGCGCAGTCAGACCCCCTGGCCACCACGCCACCGGCGACACGGCCATGGGCTTCTGCCTGTTCAACGGCGTGGCCGTGGCGGCGGCGCACGCGTTGGAGAAGCACGGGCTCGAGCGCGTGGCCATCGTCGATTTCGACGTGCATCACGGCAACGGCACCCAGGCCATCTTCTATACCGAACCCCGGATCGGTTACTTCAGCACCCACCAGTCCGGGCTTTACCCCAATAGCGGCACGGCGCAGGAGCGCGGCGCCGGCAACGTGTTCACTGTCCCGCTGCCTGCGGGCACCGGCGGGTACCGCTTTCGCAACGTCTGGACTGACCAGCTGCTGCCGGCGCTGGACCGCTTCGGTCCGCAGTTGTTGATGATCTCGGCTGGGTTCGATGCGCACATGCGCGACCCCCTGGCAGGCCTGATGCTCGAGACCGAAGACTTCGCGTGGCTCACGCTGGAACTGCGGCAGATTGCCCGGCGCCACGCGGCGGGCCGGGTGGTGTCGGTACTGGAGGGCGGCTACGACCTGCAGGCCCTCGGTGAGTGCAGTGCCGCCCACGTGGCGGCGCTGCGCTGACGTTCCCGGCGGCACTGCCGCGGCTTTGAGAATGAACAGAAGTACCGTGCCGCGAACGCGTGATTGCCGCATTGCCGGGGATGCGGCAAGCTAACGACCGTTTTCCGTCCGGGTCACCCGCCGCGTGCGCCGAGTCCTTCGTTTACTACCCATCCCCTTCAGCATCGCCCTGGCCCTGCCGGCGATGGCCGACGACAAGCCCCAGAACTGGAGCCTGTGCCCGGCCGGCGATGCCATTCCCGCCTTCGATGGTGGCGACGACAACGACGGTGCAGCGAATCCGGCACAGGTCCGGGCGCAGCGGTCCGAGCAGCCTACGGAGATCCTGGGCGACAAGCAGTCGGGTACGGACGAGAACCTGCAGTACCAGGGCAACGTGGAGCTGCGTCGCGGTGACCAGTACCTCAACGCCGACAATCTCGATTACGACCAGGATGCCGACACCTACGTAGCCGAGGGCAATGTGCGCTACGAGGATTCGGGCATGCGCGTGGTCGCGGAGAGGGCCTTTGGCGACCAGCGTGCCGATACCCACCAGATCCAGGATGTGCGGTACCAGCTGGTCTCGCGCCGCGGCAACGGCAGTGCCAAACGGATCGTGATGCAGGGCCCGGATGGGGCGCTGATCGGCTCTACTTATTCGACCTGCGAACCCGGCGACCGCCTCTGGGAGATGCGCGCGAAACGCATTGAAGTCAACACCGACACCGGCTGGGGCGCGGCGCGCGGCGCCACCATCCGCGTGGGCAAGGTTCCACTGCTGTACGTGCCCTACATCCGCTTCCCGATCGACGACCGTCGCCACACCGGTCTGCTTTACCCCTCCATCAGCAATTCGGGGCGCAACGGATTCGACTACCGCCAGCCGATCTACCTCAACCTTGCACCCAATTACGATGCGACGATCACTCCCCGCATCATGACCGAGCGCGGCATCCAGCTGGGTGGGCAGTTCCGCTACCTGTACGAGGGGGGCCGGGGCGAGCTCAACGCAGCGTGGCTGCCCAACGACAAACTGGTGGAGCGGCGTGCTCGGGATATCGCCAATGGCGCCCCGGATCCGTTCGACGATCCGCTGCGCAGCGAAAACCGTGGCATGTTCAGCTTCTCTGGCACCCACGCGCTGGATGCCCAGTGGCAGGCGCGCGCCAACGCCCGCTGGATCAGCGACGAACGCTATCTCGAGGATTCGGGCAACTCGCTTTACGGGGTGTCGGCAGCCAACCTGTTGAGCACGGTCGGCGTGTTCGGCCAAGGGCGCTACTGGAGCGCAGGGGCCATGGCGGATGCCTGGCAGCTGTCGGACTACACCCTCAATGAGAGCTCGCTTCCTTACGACCGCCTGCCGCGTGTGTACCTCAATTGGGCGCAACCGTTCGGGCGCTGGCTGACCGCGGGACTGCACGCCGAGACGGTGCGCTTCGACCACAGCACGCTGGCCGGCGGAAGCCGTTTGGACCTCAAACCGTTCGTGTCCATGCCACTGCGTGGTGCCTCGTGGTACATCACGCCCACGCTCGCATGGCGCTACACCTCCTACCGCCTCGAGCAGGATCTCGCCGCATCGCTGCCAGGTACCGATGCCAACCCGTCGCGCAGCCTGCCGATCGCCTCGCTGGATGCGGGCCTGTACTTCGACCGTGAGACGGAAATCAAAGGCTCGCGATTCCTGCAGACCGTGGAGCCGCGCCTGTTCTATCTCAACGCGCCGTACCGCGACCAGAGCGGCCTGCCGCTGTTCGACACCCGACCGTTCACCTTCAGCTGGGGCCAGCTGTTCCGCGACAACCGCTACACCGGCCCCGACCGCCAGACCGATGCCAACCAGCTCACCCTGGCGGTGACCACGCGCCTGCTCAGGCAGTCGGATGGCCAGGAAAGACTGCAGGCCAGCATCGGTCAGATTTTCTACTTTGACGACTCGCTGGTCGTTGCGCCCGGGGAGCTGCCGGTGGTCGAGGGGAAATCGGCCTGGGTCGCCGACGCCAACTACAAGCCTACAGACCGCTGGACCATCGGCGCCTCCTACCAGTGGGATCCGAAGTTCCGTCGCGAAGACCTGGCCAGCCTGCGCGCGCGCTACCTGATCGGCGACGACGGCATCATCAACCTGAACTATCGTCATCGTCGCGCCCTGCTCGAGCAGGCGGACTTCTCGTTCCTGTACCCGATCACGCCTTCGTGGAGCGCCGTCGGCCGGTATTACTACTCGCTGCAGGACAACAAGCCGCTGGAAATCCTGGCCGGCGTGCAGTGGGACAGCTGTTGCCTGGCCGTGCGCGCCGTGGCCCGTCGCTACGTCCGAAATCGCGAAGGCGAACTCGACAATTCGCTGCAGGTGGAGTTCATCCTGAAGGGTTTAGGCTCTGCCGGACGCGACACGGAGGGCACTTTGCGCCGTGCTATTCTCGGTTATTACCGCGACGATCTGTATCTCGTCCCCCCCAGCAACAC
>JBBSVH010000049.1:0-17758 GCA_038233685.1 Lysobacterales bacterium
CTTCCAGCAACACGACCGTTGGCGGAGCGCTGGCTGGCACTGGCGTGGGCGCCGATGCGATCGACTACGTGCTGGGCATCTGCAAGGCCTACGCCACGCGTGTCGGCGGCGGTCCGTTCCCGACCGAGTTGCACGATGAAATCGGCGAGGAAATCCGGGCCAAGGGCCAGGAATTCGGCGCTACCACCGGGCGTCCTCGCCGCTGTGGCTGGATCGACATCGTTGCGCTGAAGCGCGCGGTGGCCATCAACGGCATCAGCGGCCTGTGCATCACCAAACTCGACGTGCTCGACGGCATGGAAAAGCTGAAGATGTGCATCGCCTACCGCTACCGCGGCAAGGAAACCGAATACGCGCCGCTTGACGCGCAGGGTTGGGAAGAATGCGAGCCGGTGTACCTGGAGTTTCCCGGCTGGAGCGAGAACACGCACGGCATCACCGAGTGGGACAAGCTGCCGCCTGCCGCGCGCGCCTACCTGCGCTCGCTCGAAGAGCTTTCCGGCTGTCCGCTGGCCATCGTCAGTACCGGTCCGGACCGTGACCACACCATGGTCCTGCAGGATCCCTTCGCTTGAAGTTTGCGCGCGCCCTGATTCCTCCGATGCCCTTTATCCCGGCGGCATAACCCTACGGCCTGATGCCGCGCCTGGACTGGCGGGTCATCGGCCCAGCGCCGAGTTCGTGGAGGACGACCGCATCCTGCAGGTGCCGCAAGACATCGGGGTCGACTTTGCCCAGGGTTATGGACGGGGCCATCCGATCCCGCCAGGGCACGTGCTGAAGCAGCGGCATGGCGGGAACCCGATCAGCTGGCAGCGGTCCGGCGCCGTGCGTGGACCGTCCGCGGTGGCGTGCGGCCCAGTGGCACTGCAATCAACAATTCCAGTTTGACCTGCAAGCTACAGCACGAACACGCCGATCAGCCAGGCAGATCCAGTGGCCGGGCCTGGTACGTGGTGCGCCAGTGCGACAGGTCGGCCAGCATCACCTCGGCCAGCCGATGCAGGCGCGACTGCAGGCGCTGAAAGTCCAGCGGATCGTCGATCAGGCCACGGTGTAGCGTTGCCAGCCGCGTTGCGGTGACCTTCGACCGCTCCGCCACGCCGTTGAAATCGCCCTGCATGCGGATGCCGTAGAGGGCGGCGCCCATGGCGGGCAGTACCGCGGTCAGCACGGTCACGGTAATGGTCATGTCGACCATGCCGCCGTTCGCGCCCAGACCCAGCAATTTTGCGGCGATCCATGCCGCGCAGGCCCCTGCCGTAGCGGCGAACAGGAGCGCGCCCAGCCGATGCAGTCGGTGATCCAGGGTGTGCATCTGCCCGGCATTGGACTGGTGGTAGGCACCCTGGTCTTCGATCATGGAGAGCGCGGCCTGACGCACGCGCGCCAGGTAGTCCTGGTCCACCACCACTTGCGGCAGGCCCAGCTCGCGGGTGGTGGCGCGGGCGTACCAGCGGACCCAGCCGGGCGGAACCGCGCCGCCGTCGGTGCCCGCATCGCGTAGTCCCAGATCACCCAGCAGGCTGCCTATCGAAGCCACGCGCAGCTGCTCGGCCAGATGGCGATAGTCGAGCCATCGGGCATGCCATCCGGCGCGTCGGCCCACCCGCGTGTTGCCCAGGATAAGCAGGATGACCATCAGCTCCCCGGCGATAAGCTGCAGCTTGAACGCCGGGGCGACCAGCCCGGACAGCGCCAGCGTCACGGCCACTGCGGCAAGGCTGAAGTTGGCGATGTATCCGCTGCGAAAGAGCTGCGCGAAATAGGCCCCGGCCGCATCCGCCAGCCCGTAGCGCGGCAGCATGCGTTCGTGCAGCCGTTGAGCATGCCTGCCTGTGTCCGATATTCCCGCAAGCCGCTCACCAAGTTGCTGCGCGCAGGCTTCGGGAGACGGGGTGCGCAGGTCGCGTCGCCGCAGCCCGCGCACGCCGGTTAGCGCCAGCAGCATCGGCAACGGCAGGGCAGGCATTCGCTGCGACACGCCTTCGCGCAGGAAGCGGCGCAACATCAACTGGTCGATGACGTTGGCTGGCGGCTCGGTCAGGGCCTTCACCACGCTGGCGAGCACGGCAGCAGCCGGCGCGCGCGGCACGGTGTCCAGCGCGGGCTGCTCGAAGTCGAGATCCGAGAGCCCCGTCCACAGCAATTCGGCTCCCTCGATGCCGCTTCGCCCATTGCTGACGTCGATGTGGATGACCGGTATGTGTCGCGCCACTGCTTCGGCCACGACCTGCGCGGTACCGCCGCGCCCGCGCGCCGGATCACCATCCCACAGCGCCAGCAAGATGTCGCTCTGGTCCAGCACAACCCGTCCCACTGCCTCATAGGCCGCACTGGGTGCATCGCGCGTGCCGTGCAGCGACATCACCGATGTCGCCTGGGTCAGCAGATGCTCGAAGCATGCGCGCGCCGGTCCTTCGGCAAAGTCGGTCGCGTAGTCCTCGGCCGGGAACGGCAGGCAGGCGTCCATCTGCCAGTTCCGTTGCAGCGCGGCGTGCGCCGCCAAGGTGTCGGCGCCCTCGGCCAGGGCCGTCATCAGGCGCAGGCAGGGAGGCTGCGTGGAAAGGACCTGGGAGTGCGTGCGCTGCACGGCGGACAGGGTCTCCGAGATTCGCGCAAGCACCAGTCCGACCGAGACCTGCAAAGCTTCGAGCCGGGCGTCGGGCAGACGTGGAGGGCGATGGCCGGTAATACCTACGGTGAGGTGCAGCCGCGGTGCCCGGACAGCGTCATGGATATCGATCCGCTTGTTTCTCGCCATCCTGCGTCTTCCTGTTGTACTGCCGCCTGCGGCGCGTGCCATGGTCGGGGCCGACCTCCCCGCCGCAAAACGGCTGGCGTGCAAGGGCAGGCGTGCACCTGACCTGTGCAAGTACGTGTGCGACCCCCTGCACTGTGGCGGCGCGATGGCGCTTTGTCGAGGCAGTGCACCTCGGCAGGCGCCCATCGTTGCGTCGCAGCGGCTGCGCGCGGTGGTACCTGGCGTGTGGCGTACGCGCCGCAGTCTCGGCAGCTGAGACCCCCTTGGCGCAGGCTTCTTGCAGGCCAACGAGGACCCATCCCGATGAATGTCAATACCGATTTTTCCGATTCCATCGCGGCTGCCGGGGGACTGGGCCGCGTGGTCGATGCGATTGCGTTTGCGGCCCATGCGCACCGTGCGCAGCGGAGAAAGGACAAGGAGCTGACGCCGTACATCAACCACCCCGTCGCGCTGGTCCACATCCTTGCGGTGGAGGCCGGCATCGAGGATGCGGACGTGCTCTGTGCGGCCGCGTTGCATGACTACCTCGAGGACTGCTGCGGGGCTGAAGGCCAGCCCACGCTGGAGGAAGGGCGCGACCTGCTGCATGAGCGCTTCGGCCTGCAGGTGCTGGCGTACGTGGAGGCGGTGAGCGACGACAAGTCGCTGCCCAAGGCCGAGCGCAAGCGCCTGCAGCTGGAGCATGCCGCGCACGCCCCGCGCGGTGCGCGTCTGATCAAGCTGGCCGACAAGAGCGCCAACCTGCGCGACATCATCGAGTTCCCACCGGCGGACTGGCCCACGTTTCGGCGCCGCGAATACTTCGATTGGGCGGCGCGGGTCATCGCCCAGCTGCGAGGTACCCATCCGCGACTTGAAGCCATCTTCGACGCAGCCCATGCCTGCCGACCCGAACCGGCCTCGCCGATGCACGACGCAGCATGAGCGGCGGCATCGTGCCTGATGCGGCTCTCACCAGCGCGGTCAGCGGTTGCGGCTGCACTGTGCGCGGAGCCGGGCTGCACGGCTGTAGGCGCGCGCTGGCAGTCACTCCCTCAGGGCGTCGGGATCCAGCAGGTCCTCGCTGGCGTTGACCCGCCTGTCGAGTTCGATTTGCGTGCTGATATCCGAATTGGCTCGTGTGTCCATGGCCGGTTCCAACGAAGGATCCTCGCGCGTCAGTTTCTCGCGAGCCTCGCGCACCTCCTGTGGCGGTTTTTCCTTGCGCTCGCTGATCTGCACCCGATAGATCGGCTCTGGCATGTCCATGTCCGCCGATTCCAACGCCAGCTTGGTGCGGCGAATGGCCTCGCTTTTGACCCGCAGGAAATCATGCGTACGCTGGTCCACCCAGCCGTGGAAAGTCACCTGCACGCTAGACTCGCCCAGAGAGTTGATGAGGGCGCGCGGCGGAGGGGTGTCGATCACTCCGTCGACGCGACCGAGTTCATCGACGCCCAGCTTTTGCGCCAGCACCAGGTCCTCGTCCACGCCGATGCCGACCTCGAATGAAAACCTGCGGCTCGGGTTGCGCGTGTAATTCAAGGCCACGCTGCGGAACACCAGCGCGTTGGGTAGGCGCAGGTGGTTGCCATCTAGCGTCATCAGGATGGTCGCGCGCGAGTTCATGGACACGACGATGCCCTCGTTGCCGTCGATCACGACATGGTCCTTGGGTGCAAACACCTGTCGCATGCTCATCAGGATGCCGGCCAGGTAGTTCTCCAGGATGTCCTTGAACGCAAAGCCCAAGGCCACGCCCAGCACTCCGGCGGTTCCGAGCACCGCGCCGACCAGGGCCGTCGCGTCCATGATTTCCAGCGCCACCAGGATTCCAAGCAGCAGCACGGCCCAGCGGGTTGTGGTGCGGGCCAGGTCGCGGACGAAGGGGTTGTCGCGCGAGATGCGCTCGAAGGCCTTGCGCCGCGACAGCCAACCCCCGATCCGCCACGCCGACCACACCACTACAATCGCCAACAGGAACAGGGGCAAGGCGGCGCCGAGCCGGTAGCCTTCCTCGATCAGGCGCTCAAGCACCGGATGAATTTTGTTCTGCATGTCGTCGACCTGCATGTGAGCCCCGCTCTGAGTCAGCCGATCACGAGCATAGCGAGCGCCGCGTAGGGCGTTGTATGCAGGCCGATGACAGCGGTGTTGCGCTGCTATCGCCGGTCCATCCGCGTTGCATGCTGATACGTGCCAGCACCGGCACAGGCCAGAGCGTCTCAGTCGAACTCGAGCCAGGCAGCCTGCTGGTCGTGAGCTATGCCTGACCACTGAGCCATGAGCACGGCATTTCCAGTACGACGCGGCCGGCTGGCCAACGAATCAGCGTGGTGTTCCGCGTGCGCCCGCCGGCGTGGACGAAGTAGATTTCAGCAGTGCCGCCGCTGGCGAAGAGAGCTCAAGACCGGTCTTGGCCAAGAGGGGTAGTCCTAGCGTGCGACCTGGAACACAACGCGACAGCGGCGCATCGCCGTCGGCGTGCAATCAGCGGCTCATGTCTGCAGTGGTGCCCGGGAACCGCGTGCGTTCGGCGGTCAGAGGCCCGTTGTGTCCGGGCCTTTGGTCATGTCATTGGCCACACCGACGATGTCCTCACCACCGGCGATCAGCGCCGGATCCAGCGGCCGCGCGTTTGGGTCGGACTCGGCCATCAGCTGGTGTTCGGGCATGACTGGCGAAATGTCTTCGTGCTGGAGGGCTTCGTCAGCGCTGCGACCTGGCGAATCGACAAGGCGTTGCGGCGTCTGTGGCGTTGGCCGGCTCGAAGGGTCTGCGGGATGTGTGCCAGGTAGCTTGCTCATGGTCGAATTTTCCGGCGTTGTGCGGGGGACCAACCATGCGGTAAGGGCTGTAGCGGTGGCGTGCAGAAGCGTTGGCGGCGGAGCTGTGCCGACTGCTGCATGTGATGCTGTCGCAGGCAGCACCAGATGCCATGCGGGTCGGAAAAACCGGTTCACGTGCTGGCGGGACCTTGGAGGGTACTGTGGCCTCGACCCGGGCCCACGATGCGCGCCGCTCGAAACTCACAGGGGGAACGATGGCATGCGGTACCAGCTGATTCCGCAGGGAGACCCGTTACTCGCCATGCGCGTGAAGCGACAGCTGATGGGCTTCATCTCCGGCTTCATGTTCATTGTGCCGATTGCCATTTCCGTGCAGCAGGGCTGGATCACTTTCGGCTATCGCGGGTTCGTGCTTCTGGTGGCGGCTTCGGTGTCGACCAACCTGGCTTACCTGCTGGCGATCCGCTCGCGCTTCAGCGAGCACTTCAGGGATCCAACTCTGGTGATACCGCAGGTCCTGACTGCGGCCGCCCTCGCAATGATTACCGCCTACTTCAGTGAGCAGGCCACCATCGTCCCATTGGCGCTGTTTTTTTCGGCCTTCTTCTTCGGCGTGTTCAGCCTTGGCATGCGCCAGTACGTGATGCTCGCCGTCGTGGCGATTGCTGCTTACGGGGCGATGCTGGCGCTCAAGTTCCCGCCCGCTACTCGCGGTACGGACGCCTTCAGACTGGAGCTTCTGGATTACATGGTGTTGGCCATGATCCTGGTCTGGATGTCACTGCTGGGCAGCTACGTCGGCTCGCTTCGGGCCAGGTTGTCCGGGCAGAAGTCCGAGCTCGCCGCGGCGCTTTCCAGGCTCAAGGAAGTTTCCATAAGAGACGAGTTGACCGGGCTCCACAATCGACGCCACCTGATGGAGACGCTCGACCAGCAAATGGAACGCGCCACCCGCCACGATGAACCGTTCTCGTTGTGCATCCTCGACCTGGATCTTTTCAAGCAGGTCAACGATACCCACGGCCACCTGGTGGGCGACGAAGTGCTGAGAGCCTTCGCCGAGCGCATCCGCTCGCACATGCGCGGCATGGACAGCATCGGCCGCAACAGCGCCGGAAGCACCTTCGGCCGCTTTGGAGGGGAGGAGTTCCTGCTGTTGCTTCCTTATGCGGAGTCGACCGGTGCGATGGCCTGCCTCGAGCGTCTGATGACCGCCACGCGCAGTCGGCCGTTCGCCACCAGTGCGGGCGAACTGGACGTCAGCTTTTCCGCAGGCATCGCCCATCACCAGCCAGGCGAGACCGTGGCGGTGTTGATCCAGCGGGCCGACGAAGCGCTGTACCGTGCCAAGAGCGATGGGCGCGACCGGGTGGTGGTGGCGGACGCACGCCCTTCGACCATGCCAGCGGTCACCGATCGGCCCGTCGCCAGGTAATCCAGCCCGTCCCCTTCGCCAGCGGATTGCAGCGGAGCGAGCAGACAGACACGTTCTGACCCGGCAGACTATGTTAAAAATGCGCTATCCGATCGGGAAGCCCGCAATGCCGAAGCATGCCAAGACAAACAAGCCAGAGGGCATCCTGCTCGACATCGACTCCGAGCTCGACTACTGGCGCCGGACCATGCCCGACTCCGAGTTCAGTGCCATGTCGATGTCGTTTGCACGTTTCATCCCGACCATCAAGTTTGGATACGACTGCTACCTGATGTACCACCACCAACCGCTGGCAGAGATCCTGCCGACCCTGCGTGACCGCTACCGCAACCGCGTGCCGGTCAGCGACCAGCTGGACTGGCGCTGGGCCGATCAGATCGTGCGGCATGCTTGGGGACGGATGAGCGCAACCTAGCTTCGCGCAACTGCCGCGCCTGGCAGTGTTGGCGTCGCAATGCGTTTTTTGGATCTGCATCCCGCCATCCTGTCCAGGGCGCGAGCCGCCATCAGCGCACGTGGCGCGTTAGCCGCACGCGGAACGTAGTGGATTCGCTGCTGCTTTCAGCATCGATCGAGCCACGGTCCGCGCTGGCGATTTCACGTGCGATATGCAGTCCCAGTCCAAGGCCAAGGCTGGGCAGCGGACGGGCAGGCGCATCCGGTCCGACTGGCACATGGACCAGCGCATCGAAGATGCTCTGCAGATATTCGGGCGGGATTCCCGGCCCCTGGTTGACCACGCTCAGTACCGTTTCGCGCTCGTCTCCGCTGGCGTGGAGACGGATGGACGACTCGCGATTGCCGTGTTGCCCTGCATTGGCCAGCGGGTTTACCAGCAGCTGGCGCATGCGGTCGGGGTCCAGGTCGGCATCGAGCCGACCGTCGGCATGCATCTGGAAGTGGCACAGCGGATGCAGTGACTGCGCATCGGCGATGGCATCGACGCAGGTACCTGCGAGGGCGGCTGGCTGCGCATGCACGGGCAGGGATACGCCGCTCAGCCGGGTGCGGGAGTAGGCCAGCATGTTGTCCACCATGTTGGTCATGTCATGAGCGGAGCGCTTGATGTCGATGCCAAGCTGCATGACCTAGTCGCCCGACATCGCCGGTCGCGCCAGCAGTTCGGCGCCCAGCGCGATCGATGACAGGCGGGCCGCACTGTTCATGCCCCAGGATCGCGCCAAACAGGTCGCGCGACTGCTCGGCGCGGGCCGAATAAGTGACGATTGATCCAGCCAGCGCCTGGTCGATGGCCTCGTTGAACCGGATCACATCGTCCAGGACGTCCGACCGACATCGTGTCCATGTGCCGCAGCCAGCGGCGCAGGACGCTGGCCCGCAGCCCCCGGAACTCCGAGCTCAATTGCAGCAGGGTGAAGTTGGCGGCCTGGCGCAGATTTCCGTGCCGGCAAGCTGCGGTTCGGGCACGCTGGTCGTCCTCGTCGCCAAGAGACTTCTCGGCTGGCTCCCGTGCGCTCTGGGGTGTATCGATATCGAGCGCCGCCGCCCGCAGCATGGCCTCGCCATGGTCACGCAGTTGAGGCGCCGATACGCTGTCAGCCGCCGGGCTCAGCGATCCGGCATACGCGACCCATTCGGCGAGGATGTCTTCGATTTGGTCGACTATGAACCGGGACAGTTTCATGGAGCGCCCAAAAAAAATCTTGCGTCAGGCTGTAGCACCGAGAAGGCTGGATGACCCCTCAACCTTGAGCCCCGCGTCTCGCGTCAGGTTTGTTCCGGCGCCTTGCCGTGGTGGTACTCGAACTCCCGTGGTCCCGTCGATTTCCTGCAACCCACGCTTGGGCAACCGAACGAAGCCGACGACGCGCTCTTGTGTCGGTTTTGAAAGTGAAGTCGTCGGGTCCTTGCCCACGCGGGATGAAGCAGAAGTCGGATGCGCGCGGCGTTGCAGGCGTTCCAAGACCACGTGGGGGAATCGGCAGACAGTCCGGGCTGCGACTGGCCGAAGAACCGGCTGCTGATGACCCAGCCGAAGCGAAGGCAGGCCTACGCGTTGTCCAGCTCTTCAACCCGGTCTGGCAGCGAAAACCCAGCTCCCCGCGTGCATGCGCGGGTGGGCATTGCAGGCGTGAAGCCGCGGCGCCGCTGCTGATTTGTAGGGTTTGGCTGAACGGGTGGCTTCGCGCGCCGGGAATTTTCACGCCTGCAGACGGGGCTGTTGGCAACAATGCCGGAACTTTCACTACGGGGATCCTACGTCCATGACATCCAAGCGATTTGTTGCCAATGCCTTTCTGGTCGCCCTGCTTCCTGCCGCTCTCTCCGCCGCCCATGCAGCGCCGAGTGCGCGGATGAGCCTGGCTGGCGTCGCAGCACAAGGCCAAGCATCGACGAGGCCGCAGTGGTTGGCCATGGCCCATGACCCGGCCGAGCAATCGAAGCAGGGTGCGCAGTACTCCTCGAGCGTCACCGACGCTCAGAAGTCGGAAATGGAAAAGCCAGAAAGTGAAGAGCCCGCCGAGCAACAGACAGCGGAAACCAAGTCCAGCGCGGCAGCAGCCGATGCCGAACTCGCCAAAGACAGCACCCTGCGCGCACAGGTGCTGCTGGAGCGTGCCTATTTTTCCCCGGGCCAGCTGGACGGGTTCGGCGGCGGCAACACGTCCAAGGCGATCATGGGCTACCAGCGCGCGAACGGCATGGACGCCACGGGCGCCCTCAACGAGGCGACGTGGACTGCGCTCGCAAGCGATACCGCGCCGATCCTGGTGGAGCACACGTTGACCGAAGCCGACGTGGCCGGACCTTTCCGCGATATTCCGGCCTCGATCGAGGAGCGGGCCAAGCTGGAGTCGCTGCCCTACGGTTCGGTCGAGGAGAAGCTTGGGGAATGGTTCCATGCCAGTCCTGGTCTGCTGAAAAAGCTGAACCCGGGCGCCGACCTGTCGCGAGCGGGCACGGTGATCACGGTGCCCAACATCAAGTCCGCTGAAAGCTTGCCCAAGCCGGCACGCGTGATCGTGGACAAGTCCGACTCCGCACTGCTGATCGAGGATGCATCGGGCAAGGTGGTGGCACAGTTCCCGGTCACTACGGGCAGCGCCCAGTTCCCGCTGCCAATTGGCGAGTGGAAGATCAATAGCGTCGCCACCAATCCGGTCTGGTATTTCGATCCGAAGCTGATCGCCGGCACCGCCAAGGACGCCAAGAAGGCCGAGATTCCGCCCGGCCCCAACAACCCGGTCGGCGTGGTCTGGATCGACCTGACCAAGGAGCACTACGGCATCCACGGTACCCCGGACCCGGCCAAAGTAGGCAAGAACGCGTCCAACGGCTGCATCCGTATGACCAACTGGAGCGCCATGGCCTTGAGCAAGGTGGTCAACGCGGGCATGCAGGTCACGATGCGCGAGTAAGGGCTCCCGGCTGTCCTGCCAAAGGGCCCGCTTGAGGGCCCTTTGGCTTTCACTGGGCATTGCCGAGGATCTCGGTGTCCACAGTCCGGTTGGTTATCAGATGGCCGGATTCGTCCTGACATGCTGCCAGTGTCCTTGGGGGAGGAACGTTTAAATGGTGGAACGTGAGAGGCGCCGGCAAGACCCCAAGGCGCATGCAGCGACGCTGCGTGCCGGGCTCACCCTGCCACAGCTGGAGGCACTGCGAACGCTCGAACATTTCGAATGGACGCTGCGCTTCGTGCGCCGGCCGCTGTTCCTGGAACCCGTACCAATCCTGTTCGCGCCCGACGGCTCACGCTTCGTGGTGGTCGAGGCCGACGGCACCATCAACGAAAACCCGGGGTTCGAGGTGCGCTCGTAGGGAGCAGCGTGACTGCAGCAGGTGACAGCTCCCATTTCGCTGGGGAATGCATATTCGATGGGGCCTTGGCCGCATGGGTGCTTGACGTCAGTCAATCGTCTGAGCGCGGTGTTGCTCCTGCGTGAGTCGCCCAGTGGCGCGGTCGATGGTCTTGTTCTGCTACCCGCATCCGCACGGCCCGCAGCCGCTGGTAGTGAGGCAGGCACTCCTCAGCCACCGCCGCCGCTTCCCCTGACAGTTCGTTGGCCTTCTGCACGCGCTGCTCGAATCCGGTCGACTCCCACACGTGCGCATACCAGTGCGGCGCCCAGATGCCGTCACTGTCGCGCGGGCCCTGGGGCCAGTGCAGCATCCGATCGGTGAAGCCGATGCCCAGCCACGCGCACAGGCCGCGCAGGTACGCCTCGGGTGCGAGCAGGAAATCACCTGCATCGATTACCGGCGGCGGCGCGCCTGCAGCACACAGTTCTTCGTAGAGCGCGACCTGCTGCGGCAGCCCGATGTCATCGGCGGTCACGGTGGCGCGCGACTTGACGTATGAAGCCACCACTTCGTGCGGATCCCGGATCAGCAGCACGTTGCGTAGCTTGGCGATCCAGCCGTGGTCGATGTGCGGCAGCAGGTGGTGGGTCATGTGCTTCTGGTACCAGACCGCCGCGTCTACCGCCGCCGGCCCGGTCAGCGACTGCACCACGCTGCGCCAGTCGCTGTCGCCATCGGCGATGATCTCCTCGCGCGCCGGATGGTCCGAACCGGTGTGCGCCAGGTAGTGTGCATACAGCGGCTCGTCGCTCACGGCACAGTCGCCGCGGTTCTCCCACGCGCGCATCATCGCGGTGGAGATGTTTCTCGGTCCGGACCACATCGCCACGCGCACCGGCTCGGTGCTCATGTCGGACGAACGCGATCAGCCACATCGCGCGCCACCAGATCCTGATAGAGCGACTGCAGGCGCAGCACTACCGGCCCGCGCGCATCGACGGCCGGTTCGCGGTGCAGCGCATCGCCGCCGACGCTGCGGCCGTCAATCGTATGCACCGGGACGACACCGGCGAAAGTCCCGGTGACGAAGGCCTCATCGGCGCCATAGACGTCGGTGAGGCTGAAGGACTTTTCGAACACCTCGATACCGTTGTCGCGGCATAGCGTGACGACGTTGGCGCGGGTGATGCCACCCAGGCAGTATTGGCCGCTGGACGTCCACACCTGGCCTTTGCGCACGATGAAGAAGTGCGTGGAATTGCAGGTTGCGACGAAGCCGTGCGGATCCAGCATCAACGCTTCGTCCGCACCTGCACCATAGGCCTGGATGCACGCGGTGATGCAGTTGAGCTTGCTGTGCGAGTTGAGCTTGGGATCCTGCACGTCGGGCGCGCTGCGGCGCACGTGCACGGTATACAGCGAGACACCGCGCATGGCGGTTTCCGGCGAGGCGGCCTTGTATTCGGGAATGATGACCACCGTGGTGGGACCCACGGTCACGCGCGGGTCCTGGTAGGGCGTGCTCTTGACCCCTCGGGTGACCATCAGGCGAACGTGGACGCCGTCGTCGTGCATGCCATTGGCATCGAGCGCGGCGTACAGCTGGCCGATGAGCTGCTCGCGCGACATCCCGATGTCGAGCATCAGGGCCTTGGCACCTTCGTAAAGCCGGTCCGGGTGAGCATCGAGGAAGGCCGGATGGCCGCCAACCACGCGGAATCCCTCCCACACGCCGTCGCCCAGGACGAAGCCGCTGTCCAATACCGACACCATCGCTTCGCTGCGGTGCTTGAGCACCCCGTTGATCGAGATGCGGATATCGGCATTGCGCGGGTCTTCGGAGGAATGCTGGGTGCCCTGGGTCATGCGGTTCTCCTGTGGAAGGCCGATGGTAGCGAGCGCACTCGAAGGGTTCCACCTTGGCCGGCGGCTCGTGCGGGCATCCCGGCCGCTGCGGGCGTACCTGCAAGTGGGTCCGCCCGCCCGTATGCTTGCGCTCCTCAATCCGACAATTCAGGAATCCCGATGTCGATCATTCCCTTGTACGCGTCTCTCCTGGCGTTGCTGTTCGTGGCGCTGAGCGTGCGGGTGATCCGGGTGCGCCGCAGGCGCCAGATTGCCCTCGGTGATGCAGGTGATGCCGCCCTGCTGAGGGCGATCCGGGTGCACTCCAACTTCGCCGAGTACGTGCCTCTATGCCTGTTCATGATCTACCTGGTGGAAACCCAGATCGGGTGGGCGCTGCTGGTGCATGGGCTGGGGTTGGTCCTGGTGCTTGCGCGGCTGTCGCATGCCTACGGAGTAAGCCAGGCAAGGGAGAACTTGAGGTTTCGGGTTTTCGGCATGCTGGGGACGTTCGCGGTGCTTCTGGTGTCGGCGCTTTGCCTGCTCGCGGCCACGCTGGGGCGGCTGTTCTGAGTCCGCAGCGTAGTGGCAGCAATCCTGCTGACACTGCCTGAGGCTGTCTTCCCGCCCATTCCGTCCGAGCTGATCATGCCGCTGGCGGGCTATATGGCATCGCGCGGCGACATGACCCTGGCAGGTGCGATCGTGGGCGGAACGCTTGGCTCGGTGCTGGGGGCACTCGTGCTTTACTGGCTTGGGAAAAAGTACGGTCGGCATCGCCCGTTGGAATTCGCCGATCGCCACGGCCGCTGGTTGACCCTCTCGCGCCGCGACTTCAAGCGTTCCTCCGAGTGGTTCTCACGACACGGGACGTGGGCCGTGTTCGTGCGCCGGCTGATCCCGGGCCTGCGCTCCTTGATCTCGATACCAGCGGGGATACCGTCCATGCCGTTGCTGGCATTCGTGTTGGTGACCGCGTTGGGCAGCGCGATCTGGACCGGGCTGCTCGTGTATCCGGGCTATCTGCTGGGACGCAACTTCGAACAGGTGGGAGAGTACGTGGGGCTGATTTCCGAGGTGGTGATCGGGGCGATCCTGGTGATATACGTGTGGCGAGTGGTGAGGCGCAAGGGAGTCGCTTCGACTCGGCCCTAGTGGTCGCTTCGTGTGATCGTAATACGCCTCGCTGGACCAGCTACCCGTACAGGCCTTCGCGCGCAACTGGCCAACGTATCTGCAGATTCAGCACTTCATTGATTGGGAATGCCAGCGACTTTCCGGTATACCGGTGGTCCATCCATCGCTGGCGCTGCTTGATGCCCTTGAACTTGAATCGCTTCGCCGTCCTGGCGATCGTGCTGCTTGCGGCGCTGTTGCTTGGGGCGTGCGAGCGGGAGCAGGTGGGGCGCAATGACGCACCGCCGGCGCGGGAGCTGCGCATGGTGTTCCCGAACTTCTCGTTGAGGGCCCTGCCGTGGAGCGAATGGAAGATCGAGCAGGCCAACCGCGACCGGATCGTGGTCAGCAAGGCCCAGGGCAGGAGCTTGATGAGACTGCGCGCCGAAGAGTTGCGGATTGAAGTGAATGCCGAAGAAGGCTCGTTCAACCAGGTCGCGGAGGCGCGCGAAAAACAGGCGATGGCCGACCTGCAGCTGCTCAGCGTCCACTACGAAATGTCTGTCCTCGGAGGAGCCGACTGCCTGCGCTACGACGGCATCTATCGCGATCCCGCCAAAGCGGGCACCGCCGACGAGTTTCTCAACCGCAAGGGGCATGTCTGCCAGGATCCGTTCCGACCCGGGATCGCGGCCCAGGTCGATTTCAGCGTGCGCTCGCCAACACGTTCGCCGCCTGATATCGAGAAGATGCTGACGGAGGCGGATGCAGTGATGCAGACGCTGGAGTTCGTGCCGGCCAGATAGGGCGCTGGCGAGAAGTGGACGAAATCAGCTCCTGCAGGTTTAAGGCACGCCTGTAGGGAAACGCCGCGCCTGCGCACTTTTCCAGCTCCTACTCAAGGACGCCGCCCGACAGACGGTGCTACGCTCGCCACTGGATCGTTGAACGTCATCGGAGGACGCCATGGATAGTCTGCTTGCCCGTTTTTTTCTTGCTGCAGTGGTGGGGAATGTTTTACCTGGCTGCCAAGGCAGCCCGAGACCCAGCCAAATCAACGCGCCTGGCCCGACGGTGGTCGCAAGAGAGGCTTCCGTGGCAGCGGGCCAGACTGCAAGCGCAGGCCCAGTGTCGCGCGATTACTCGATTGAGTTGGCCATGGGCGCGCGCTGCCCTGAGGGCGACAGCCAGGCCAGCCTGATGACATGGCCGATTCGCGGGGCATGCAACGGTCCAGGACCTGTGCACCTGATGAGGGTCATGCAGGCGCTTGAGCCATCAATCCGCTGGTCCGACGACGCCCGTCGTGCCTTGCGTGCCTCGCGACAGTCGTACGTCGGGGTGGCCGGTCTTGGCAAACATCCGGACTTTTTCATGGTGCTCGACTCGGTCTGGATCCGGTCATTCGAGGGCATTGAAGAAGACGATACGGTTTATCTGGTGCAGGCGTCCTTCTGCCTGACATCGAAACTCAACAACGCGGTGTCAACGGAGGATGCCAACTGCTCAGGTAGTTATGGGTTGAAAGCATACGCGATCGATTCCACGGGAGAAGTGAAAGAGGTTACCTCTGGAACGATGCCGTTGCCCCCTCGAATGACGCTTGCCGAGCGTAGGCGTTACGGACCCTACATGGCGTCGAGCTTGAGCGAAGCGAGAGACGAGGACATCGAACTCCAAGCGGACCGATTGCAGTACGTGCCCACGATGCGCTGGGCCCTAGGCAGTTTTGATCCGGAAACGCCCTTGCCCGAGTCGGACCCGCGTTACCAGGGGGCTTTGGGGGAAGCACACTTTGGTTTCGTTGTTTGGGATGGCCAGCGGTTTCAAGTGCTGGAGCGGGTGCCTCGGTCAATGTGGCCCAACGTGGACATCAAGGACCCAACGCGTTCCGTTGCGGGTACTGGCAACGTTTTACCTGATCGTTATGTAGTTGAGAACGGCCACTCATCTAGGACAACAAGATGCCTGTCGAAACGGAATTCGATATAGCTGCTGCGAGCAGGAGTGTGATTGAGAGATTCGAACGACGTGAGGATGCTGTCGCGTTGCAACTTCTCGAGGAGCTACAGCTAGGCCAGCCGCAGGTAGTTCAAGAGTCGCTCGATCGATTCATTTGCCAAGGGGCCGCGCCACACATCCGGAGGTTATCCAATAGGTTGAATCAATGGCGGATCGATGATGAGTTGCGTGAGACCTTCCGGCGACTTGAATCTGCGGGCACATCACCAAGGCTGCCAGCTCGCGCGGAGATGGATGCGTTGGCTAGCGATGCGCAACGTCACGACGTTTACGCGAGTATTGTGTCGATTCGAGGGTCTGATTCCGCCAGGGAAGCCTTAGACCGAAATGAGCGTGTGGTTCTTGGTCTTCGACAAGAAAATTCCACGTTGGTAGGAAACTCCCTCCGATTTCCTCAGCTAGCTCGTGTAGACAATCCGAATACTCAAGATCGCAATGAGGCGCGCTTGGGAACCGGCGTGTATGACGACCGGATCGTGGTTTTGTGGAGGACGTCAGATGGTAGTAGAGGCTTGGAGTCCTCTCTCCTTGCGAATACCGAACCGACGGCGCAATACGATGCGCATGCGAGACCGGGAAGAGCCCAAGAGGGAGGAATATTTTCTGATGTCGCATGGCGCAGAGCGGAGGGCGTAGATAGTAATGGGGATGGCGTTGCTGACTTGGGTCGCATGGCAGAGGGTACTTTTGAAATGCAGCTTGCTAGTCATCCAACGCCAGGTGCCGGGGGAGGGACTCATCAAGCCCTGAGGCCAACTCTCGACGCAGTGGGAAATGGTCAGGGACAGGTTCAACGAGATAGCAATGGAGACGGTTGGTTCAACGCGAATGACATAGCGGGGAGGCAGTCCCTCAACAACACTTTCAAGATCCATATGGGATCAAGGCAGAATACAGACTCGGCCGGTTGCCAAACTCTCCACCCTCTGGATTACCCGGCTTTTATTGGAGCAGTCACCGCAGATCCCAACCAAACCCGTTGGCAGTACGTGCTGACGTCTACGATGCCAAGCGATGGGCAAGGACTGCAGGTCGAAGGTCAGCGTGTTGGTGCCGATGTACGAGCGGGAGTTGCTGGCGAACAGGTGGGTGTGCCGCAGATGCCGCGGGGGCATCTCGGTGATCCGCAGCAACGTGATGCACAGCAACCGGGCCTGCAGCCTGGCTACCAGCAGCGGGGCGATCCCGGACTGAGACATGAGCGGCGCGATCAAGATCCTGGCCCTGCTCCAGCAACGTATCGCCCCGACGATCCGCGCCACCCGGACCACCTGTTGCTGCTGCAGATTCGCGGGATCGTGCGCGAGCGCGAAGCGGCTGGAGCGCGGGACGAGTCGGCCGATGAACGCCTGAGTCGAGCCTTGCTGTCCGTGGCCAAGGGCAGCGGCATGACCCGTGTCGATCACCTGATGGAGCACGGCGGCAGGGTGTTCCTGGTGCAGGGGCAGCTGCATGACCCGGCCAATCGCCATGCCTCTATCGACACCGGGGTGGCGATGCTCACTGGACTGGAGCAGTCCGACCTGCAGCTGGAGGAAATCCATCGTCGGCTTGGAATCGAACGTGCTCAGCAGCTGGGGGCGCACCAGAGCCAGGGGCAGCCGAGTGAGGCGCTAAGCGTGCGCGTCTAGGCCCTGATAGTGATGGCCGCCAAGCCCCCGGTTGTTGTTTGCGCGGGTTGCGGCATGCGGGCGGGCCAATGCACCACGCCTCAGGCCGCTCGGCTCGGCTTGGCTTGCAGCTGGCCGGTGGGGCTTCTGCCTGTTCAGGGTTTAAGGGACGCCCCGCCAACTGGCGCCCGCTCGCCACCCGTCCAAACTTTCCTTGCCGATCGCGCCTGTCAATCTCGCCTAATGCGACTGGAAGGTGTACAAATGTACACCCATGGACACCCTCCCTCCCCAACGCGCCGCGGTGCTGGCTTTCCTCCGCCAGCAGCTGGAAACCGGCCAGTCGCCCAGCCTGGCCGAGATCGCCCACGCGCTGGGCTTCGCCTCGCGCAACTCGGCCCAGAAACACGTGCAGGCGCTGGCCGAGGCC
>JBBSVH010000050.1:0-17715 GCA_038233685.1 Lysobacterales bacterium
CCCGGATGCCTTTGCCAGAAGCGTCCGAGCAAGCTCGGACCTACAGGTTGCCGGAAGGCCCGCGGTGGGCGACGCGGGACGCTGGACGAATCGCTGGCTGACGCCAGTCCCGGCCCGCGGCGACAATGCGCCGATGACTCCAACCTGCAACATTGCGGCCAGCCTGCCGCGGCTGGCCCGCGAGCGCCCAGACCAGGTTGCCATCCGCTGCCCCCGCGGACGCGGGCGCTACGACGACGCCCTGACCTATGCGCAGCTGGACCGCTGCAGCGACGCGATCGCCGCCGGTCTGGGAAAGTACGGCATCGTGCGCGGCACCCGCGCGGTGGTGATGGTGCGCCCGACTCCCGATTTCTTCCTGCTGATGTTCGCCCTGTTCAAGGCCGGCGTGGTTCCGGTGCTGGTCGATCCGGGCATCGACAGGCGCGCCTTGAAGCAGTGCCTGGACGAAGCCCGGCCGCAGGCCTTCATCGGCATCCCGCTGGCCCAGCTGGCGCGGGTGCTGCTGCGCTGGTCGCCAGGCGCCACCCACATCGTCACCGTCGGCAGGCGCCTGGGCTGGAGCGGCATCACCCTGGCACAGGCCGAGCGCAGCGGTCAGGACGCCGGACCGCAGCTGGCCGACACCGCGGGTGACGACGTGGCCGGGATCCTGTTCACCAGCGGCTCGACCGGCGTGCCCAAGGGCGTGGTCTACCGTCATCGGCATTTCGTCGCCCAGGTGGAGCTGCTGCGCGGCGCGTTCGGCATCGAGCCGGGTGGCGTGGACTTGCCGACGTTTCCGCCTTTCGCGCTGTTCGATCCTGCGCTGGGGGTGACTTCGATCATCCCCGACATGGACCCGACCCGCCCGGCCAGTGCAGATCCGCGCAAGCTGCACGCGGCCATCGCCCGTTTCGGCGTGGACCAGCTGTTCGGCTCACCCGCCCTGATGCGGGTGCTGGCCGAATACGGCCAACCGATGCCAACGGTAAAGCGGGTGACGTCGGCCGGCGCCCCGGTGCCGCCGGACGTGGTCGACACGATTCGAGGACTGCTGCCTGACGATGCGCAGTTCTGGACCCCGTACGGCGCCACCGAATGCCTGCCCGTGGCGGTGATCGAAGGCCGCGAACTGCAGAGCACGCGCGATGCAACCGAACAGGGCGCTGGCACCTGCGTCGGCCTGCCGGTGCCCGCCAATACGGTGCGCATCATCCGCATCGTTGATGCCGACCTGCCGGACTGGTCAGGCGAGCTGGTCGTTCCCGATGGCGCGGTCGGCGAGATCACCGTTGCCGGTCCCACCGCGACAGACAGCTACTTCAATCGCGATACGGCCACCCGCGCCGCCAAGATCAGCGAGCGGTTGGCTGACGGCAGTACGCGCGTGGTGCACCGCATGGGCGATGTCGGCTATTTCGATCGACAGGGCCGACTCTGGTTCTGCGGACGCAAGACCCAGCGCGTAGAAACCGACACCGGACCGCTGTACACCGAGCAGGTGGAGCCGGTGTTCAACGTGCATCCGGACGTGCGCCGTACGGCGTTGGTCGGCCTGGGCGAGCGCGGCCGGCAGACGCCGGTGCTGTGCTTCGAACTGCAGCCGGGGATTCCCGGCCGACGCAGCGTTGAAGTTGCCCAATCACTGCGCGCGATCGCTGCCCGCCACCCGCACACCCGCGACATCGATCGCTTCCTGAGCCACCCCGCGTTCCCGGTCGACATCCGCCACAACGCCAAGATCGGCCGGGAAAAACTGGCCCTGTGGGCAGCCAGACAGCAGGGTTGAGTGGTCTGGTTGGCCCGCTTCGTCCGGTTGGTCAGCATGGCCGGCCGTGCTTCCGGAAAAATCAAGGCGGCCTGCCATTGATCCTGCCGTCGCTCCAGCCTCATTCGTTGCGTGCACCGCACCCGAGAGTCGAGAACGCACGCCTGAGCAACCGCTGGTGCTCTTCTTGCTCTTTCTCTTGCTCCGGCCTCCTCCCTTGCGCAGCAGGGGAGGACTGAGGAGGGGTGCTTTTGATCCTGCCGTTGCTCCTGCTACTGCTACTGCTCTTGCCTCCTCCCTTGCGCCCAGCGCAGGGGAGGACTGAGGAGGGGTGCTCCTGATCTTGCTGTTGCTTCCGGCACGATCCCACCACATCCTGTGACCAGGCAGAACAGGAAGTTCATGCGCATGGATGCACTACGCCAGAAGGCACGCCAGCTTCGCAATTCCGCCATCGATGCCGAAGTTCGTCTGTGGCATCACCTTCGCCTCAAGCAGCTCGGTGGCTGCAGGTTTCGACGGCAGGTGCCGATTGCAGGCTACATCGTCGACTTCATATGTCTGGAGCGTAAGTTGATCGTCGAGCTGGACGGCGGGCAGCATCTGGATCTGGCCGTGCGTGACCTGGTCCGGACGCGGAAGCTTGAAGCGGCGGGATACCGTGTGCAGCGATACTGGAACCATGAGGTCCTGTTGCAGGTTGCCGATGTGCTGGAGGATATCTTGAGGAAGCTGGAGAGCGGGGAGCTTCAAGGATGATTTGGCTGTGGTGCGGCTGGGTCTTGGTAGGTCGCGATCAAGATCTAGATCAAGATCAAGTGCACCCCTCCTCAATCCTCCCCTGCGCTTTGCGCAAGGGAGGAGGCTGAATCAACAGCAACAGCAACAGCAACAGCAAAAGCAAAAGCAAAAGCAAAAGCAAAAGCAAAAGCAAAAGCAACAAATGACACGAGCCGCGGAGTTCGCGATATCAGGTGCGGCGATTCTCCCACCGACTTCCACTGGAGATAATCAAATCAAGATCCTGGTCACTGGCGGTGGTGGTTTCCTGGGGCAGGCGCTGTGTCGCGGGCTGGTCGAGCGCGGGCATCAGGTGGTCAGCTTCAATCGTGGGCACTATCCCGTGCTCGATGCGCTGGGGGTGGGGCAGGTGCAGGGTGACCTGGCCGATGCGCAGGCGCTCTCCCACGCCGCCGACGGGGTGGAGGCCATCTTCCACAATGCCGCCAAAGCGGGCGCCTGGGGCAGCTACGCCAGCTATCACTCGGCCAATGTCACCGGCACTCAGAACGTGCTCGACGCCTGTCGCCGCCATGGCATCGGCAGGCTGGTCTACACCTCCACGCCCAGCGTCACCCATCGCGCCACTCATCCGGTCGAGGGCGGCACCGCCGAGAGCGTGCCTTACGGTGAAGACTTCCAGGCGCCGTATGCCGAAACCAAGACCATCGCCGAACGCGCCGTGCTGGCGGCCAACGGACCGGAGCTGGCGACGGTCGCGCTGCGCCCGCGCCTGATCTGGGGTCCGGGCGACCAGCAGATCCTGCCGCGACTGGTGGAGCGTGCCAACGCCGGCCGGCTGCGGATCGTCGGCGACGGCTGCAACCTGGTCGACACCACGTACATCGACAACGCGGCGCAGGCGCACTTCGATGCGTTCGAACATCTCGCCATCGGTGCCCCCTGCGCCGGTCGCGCCTACTTCATTTCCAACGGCGAGCCGCGGCCGATGGGCGAGGTGCTCAACGCGCTGCTCGAAGCGGCCGGGGCGCCCGCGGTAAACAAGCACCTGTCGTTCAAGGCGGCGTACCGCATCGGAAGCGTTGCCGAATTGCTGTGGAAAGTGCTGCCGCTCAAGGGCGAACCGCCGATGACCCGGTTTCTGGCCGAGCAGCTCAGCACGACCCACTGGTACGACATGGGGCCGGCCACGCGCGACTTCGGGTACCGGCCACGCGTGTCTTTCGACGAAGGCATCAAGCGCCTGAAGCAGGCGCTTTCGGGTGCCCAAATGCTGACCTGAGCCCAGCCTGGCCCTGCCCGTTGCGGAGCCACGTCATCGGGCGGGAATCGCTTGGGGTAGCGCGCGCTGTGCCATGCGATGAACGACTTTTGTGTCGCCATGATGGCCGTCCCCGCCTGGCTTCGGCAGCGTGGCCGGTGCCGCAACCCACGGCGCTTGGAGCAGCCCGGTGATCCTGGCGATCGTGTCAATCGAGGCCGCGCTGCCGCTGCTGCGCAGGGGAGTCGGATCTGGCCGGCGGTTTTACATCGGCGGCGCCCGCAGTGTGCCGACAGCAGTGTCATCAGCGATAGCCGCGCGCGACGCGGCGGGTAGAATGCGGCCATGAGCCCTTCACCGTTCGATGCTTTCAAACCACTGGCCGGCCGCGCCCTGGAAGCCGCCCTCAACCGCGCGCTTGCCCTGGACCCGGATACCCGCGATGCGCTCAAGCCGCTGGAGGGTCGCCGCATCAGCCTGGCGCTCGAGGCACCGCCGCTGGCGCTGCAGGTGAGCGTGGCCGACCAGCGCCTGCAGGTGGGCCCGGTGGATGAGGCGGACGAAGCGGACCTGGCCGTGCGCAGTACGCTGGGCGGGTTGCTCTCGCAGCTGCCAGTCCTGCGGCGTGACGATGCGCCGCCGGTGGGACGCCTGCGCGTTTCCGGTGACGCTGAACTGGCTCGCCGCCTGCAGACGTTGGCCAGCCGTTTCGATCCCGATTGGCAGCAGCCGTTTACCGCAGTGTTCGGCGACATCGTCGGCGTGCAGATCGCCAACGCGGTGAAATCGGCGCTGCAGCAGCTGCGCAGCGCCAGCGAAGGCCTGGTGCAGAATGCCGCCGAGTTTGTGACCGAGGAATCGCGTGATGTCGTCGGGCGCGCCGAACTCAACGCGTTTCACGACGATGTGGATGCACTGCGCGACGACGTCGAGCGCCTGCAGGCCAAGGTCGACCGGCTGCGCGGCGGACGCGCATGAGGGCGGCGATGCGGGCCGGACGGATTGGACGCATCCTGCTGCGCTACCGCCTGGACGATCTGCTCGACGGCACCCCGGCCGAACGCTGGCTCAAGCTCGCGCGCCCGTTCGTGCCGCGCGCTTCGGCTGCGATCGCGGCGCAGTCGCGCGGCGCACGCCTGCGCCTGGCGCTGCAGGAACTGGGCCCGATCTTCGTCAAGTTCGGACAGATATTGTCTACCCGCCGCGACCTCGTACCGCGCGACGTGGCCGACGAGCTCTCGCAGCTGCAGGACCGGGTCAAGCCTTTCGATGGGGAAACCGCGCGCGCCATTGTCGAACAGGCGCTGGGGCGACCGATCGGCGAGGCCTTCGCCTCGTTCGACACCACCCCGCTGGCCTCGGCGTCGATCGCGCAGGTGCATGCGGCAACGCTGGAGGGCGGGCGCGAAGTGGTGGTCAAGGTGCTGCGCCCGGACATCGAGAAGCAGATCGATGGCGACATTTCGCTGCTGAATTCGCTGGCCACGCTGGTCGAGCGCACCCACCCCCATGCCGACAAGATCCGCCCGCGGGCGATCGTGGCGGAGATCGAAACCACGCTTGAGGCCGAGCTCGACCTGCAGCGCGAGGGCGGCAACGCCAGCGTGCTGCGGCGCAACTGGCTGGACAGCGACGACCTGTACGTGCCGGAGATCGTGTGGAGCCACACCGCCGAGCGCGCGCTGACCATGGAGCGTGTGCGCGGCATTCCCTCCGACGACGTCGAGGCGCTGGACGCGGCCGGCATCGACCGCAGCGCGCTGGCGGCCAAGGGCGTGCGCGTGTTCTACACCCAGGTGTTCCGCGACAACTTCTTCCATGCCGATGCACACGCCGGCAACATCTGGGTCGACAGCGATCCGGCGCGCCGCGCCAACCCGCGCTTCATCGCGCTGGACTTCGGGATCATGGGCCAGCTGTCGCAGGAAGATCAGTACTACCTGGCCGAAAACTTCATGGCCATCTTCAACAAGGACTATCGGCGCATTGCAGAACTGCACGTGGAAGCGGGCTGGATGCCGGCCACGGTGCGCATCGACGAACTGGAAGCAGCGGCGCGCACCGTGTGCGAACCGTATTTCACCCGGCCGGTGTCGGAGATCTCGCTGGCCGAGGTGCTGATCAAGCTGTTCCGCACCGCGCAACGTTACGAACTCACGTTGCAGCCGCAGCTGATCCTGCTGCAGAAGACCCTGCTCAACATCGAGGGCGTGGGCCGTCAGCTGGACCCAAAGCTGGACATCTGGGCGGTGGCCAAGCCGGTGCTGGAGCGCATCCTGATGGAGCGCTACAGCCCGCAGCGCGCCGCGGTGGAGCTGCGCAAGCGCCTGCCGGAAATCATGACCCACGCCCCCGACATGCCGCGCCTTGTGCATTCGTGGCTGCGACAGCAGGTCGAGGGGCGCCACGAGCTGGCGCTGCGCTCGCGCGACCTCAACGACCTGGCCCAGACCATGCGCAGCATGCAGCGTCGGATCGTCGCGGCGATCCTGGGCACCGGCCTGCTGATCGTTGCCGCCGTGCTGTACGCGTTCCAGGCCGGCGGTCCGAGCCTCTTCACGGTGCCGGCCTCGGCGTGGATCGCCGGTGTCGGCGGCGTGTGGGCGCTGCTGGCGGCACTGTCGAGAGGTCGCTGAAAACCATACGCCTTGCGGGGCCGCGAGGTCAGTCGCGACGCGGCTGGGCCGGGAAAACCATCCGTGTCGTGTGGGAGCTAGGTGACTCGCGATGCGGCGGTGTGGGTCGTCTTCGCGACTTACGTCGCTCCCATAATTCGGAGTCAACGTCGTGCGGATCGTTTGCCGAAGGCAGTCCATGCGCCCTTTGCTGATCATATCGCTGCTTGCACTGCTGCCCGCCTGCGCACAGATGCCCGTGCAGCAGCGCAATCCGATGGCCACGTGGGTGGCCTCGTCCAACCACGAGCCGCGAAGGCCGATCCTGATCGTGCTGCACGCCACCGAGCAGGCCTCGGTGCAGCGCAGCCTCGATACGCTGCGCACCCGCAATCGCGGCGGCCGGGTCAGCGCGCACTATTTGATTGGTCGCGATGGCGGGCTGTTCCAGCTTGTGGCCGACGACCAGCGTGCCTGGCATGCCGGCGCCGGTCGCTGGGGCACCATTACCGACGTCAATTCCGCTTCGATAGGCATCGAACTGGACAACGATGGCGCGCCGTTTCCGCCCGCGCAGATCAGCAGCCTGCTGCGGCTGCTGGCCGACCTGCGCGACAGGTTGCAGATCCCGCCCGACCAGATCGTGGCCCACGCCGAAGTCGCGCCCACGCGCAAGCGCGACCCGGGCCCGCTGTTCCCCTGGAAGCAGCTGGCCGACGCCGGCTTCGGCACCTGGCCGGCCGCAGATGCGCCGCCTGCGCCGCCGGGTTTCGATCCATGGACGGCGCTGCGCCTGATCGGCTATCCGCTGGAGGATCGCGCCGCGGCCGTGCGCGCGTTCCACCGTCGCTACCGCGGCATGGAAACCGACGTGCTCGATCTGGAAGACCTGCGCATCCTGCACGCGCTGACCCGGCTGCCGGATCCGACCTTGCCCCAGGGAGACGTGCAGGCTGCGCCAGCGGCCGACACCGGCGTTGACCCGCCGACCCCCGGGGTGTAGCTCGATCTCCACTGCAAATCACCAGCTGCCCAGGAGCGCGCTCGCAAGGACGCTTTGCCTGCGTTGCTCCGGATTTGCCCGGATGCTTTTCGCATTCAAGGCAGGGCAGCCGAGCAAGCTCGGATCTACGCGCCATGTGCGCGGGCGTGCGGCAGTTACCCCTGTAGATCCGGGCTTGCCCGGATGCTTTCCGCACTCAAGGCAGGGCATCCGAGCAAGCTCGGGTCTACGGGGCGTATGCAAGGGCTTCCGGCAGGACGGAACTGCGGGGCGGCGCTTCATGCCGACGTCCTTGACTGGCGGCTCGGTCGAGCCGCCAGTCAAACTTTGTCCGGCACGGCTGTCAGTTCGCGACGGGGGCGTCCGTCTTAGACGCTGCGGCGAAGTCACCGGCGATGTATACGCTCAAGAGCTCGGGCTTGAGGTACTTGCGGATGGCCGCATTGACCTGCTCCAGGGTCAACGCCTCGAACTGTGCGTCAAGCGCGGCGGTGAAGCCCATGTCGCGGCCGTAGTAGAGCTGGTCGGCCAGCATCGAGGCGACGTTGCCGTCTTCGGCGCGGCTCTGCTGGCGCTGGGTGAGGATGCCGGACTTGGCATCCTTCAGCTCCTCGGCGGTGATCCCGTCGCGCACCAGGCGTTCCAGCTCCTCGCGCACCGCCGCTTCCACCTTGGCCATGTTGGCCGGCGCAGCGATCGCCTGGATGCTGAAGCTGCCGGCATCGTCGCTGCGCTCACGGCTGTCGTCGGCGCGGATGCTGCTGGCTACGCCGTAGCTGAGCCCTTCTTTCTGGCGGATGCGATCGCCCAGCCGCGACTTGAGTGCGCCGCCACCAAACACGTGGTCGGCCACGCGCAGCGCCGCATAGTCCGGATCGGTGACCTTGAGCGCAAGGTTGCTGCGCGCCAGCAGCACCGCGTTGGGCTTGTCCGGAGTCTCCATGCGCTCCTGGCGCGCGGCCACCTCGGTGTAACGGGTGTGGATTGGCGCATACGGATGGGCAGTCTTCCACCCGGCGAACAGCGTCTCCAGCTGCTTGCGCACCGCGATCGGATCGAAGTCACCCACGATGGCGATCTCGCCGTTGGCCGTGCCGTAGAAATCCCGGTGGAATGCTTTCAGCTCGTCCAGCGTCAGCGCCTTGACCGCCGCCAGCGATTCATCCAGGGTGCGCGATTGCAACGGATGCCCTTCGGGCCACGGATCGAAGTACTGCGCCAGCGCCTGGCCGGCCACGCTGCCGGGCTCGCGACGCGAGGCCTCCAGTCCGGTGATCGACTGCAGGCGCAGCTGTTCGAATTCGCTCTGCGGAAATGCCGGGTGACGCAGGATGTCCGCAGCGAGGTCCAGTGCCTCGGCCAGTGTCGCCTTGCGCGTGGACAGCGACAGCGAAGCGCCCTGCAGGCCGCCGCCGACGCTGGCCTGCGCCTTGAGCGACTCGAAACGCTTGTCGATCTGCTCGCGGCTCAGGCTTTGGCTGCCGCGCATGAGCATGGCGCCGGTCAAGCCGGCGGCCATCTCGCGACCGGTCAGCGAGGTCTCGTCACCGAAACGGAATTGCGCCGAAACGGTGACCGTTTCGCCGCGGGTTCGCTTGGGCAGCAGCGATACCTTGAGGTTTTCGCCAAGAGTGAAGGTGTCGGTACGCGCCTGGATGTTGGCTGGCGACGGGTCGAAATCCTCGCCGGCGCTGACCGCAGCACGTCCGGTGTAGCCCTCGACCAGGGTGGCCACGGCGGGCGCCACCGGTATCTCGGCACGATCCGGCGCATCCACCGGTACGAAGCGGCCGAGCGTGCGATTGCTGGACTTGAGGTACAGGGCGGCCACGCGATTGACGTCGGCGGCGGTGACTTTCTCGGCGGCGTCGCGGCTCACGAACAGCAGCCGCCAGTCGCCTGCGGCGATGAACTCGGACAGCCCCATGCCCACCGCGTTGACGTCGGTGAAGTACAGGTCATAGGCGTTGGCGATGCGCTGCTTGGCCTCGTCCACTTCCTGTTGGGTCACCGGACGCTTGCCCAGCTGCTCGACCTGCTCGATCAGTTCGGCCTCGGCCTTGGCCGCGTCGCCATCCTTCGGCACGACCGCGATCACGCTGAGCAGGCCCGGGTCGCGCAGTGATTCGCCACCGGCGCCGATCCCGGCGGCCAGCTTGGTCTCCACCAGCGCCTTGTGCAGGCGGCCACCGGGCGTGTGCCCGAGCAGGTTGCCCAGCACGTTGACCGCGGCGCTGTCGGGATGCGCGGCCGCCGGGATGTGGTACGTGGCCGCGACCAGCTGCACGTCGCCCACGCGACGCACCGTGACTTCGCGCTCACCGTCCTGGGGTGGTTCGGCGGTATAGAACTTGGGCAGCACGCGCGTCGGCTTTTTCAGCGGCCCGAAGCTGGCGGCGATGCGCTGCAGCGCGCGGGCCGGATCTATGCGTCCGGCGATGATCAGCGTGGCATTGTCGGGCTGGTACCAGGTGCGGTAGAAGCCCTGCAGCCGCTCGATCGGCACGCCTTCGACGTCCGATCGCGAACCAATCGTGCTGTTGCCGTAGTTGTGCCACAGGAACGCGCTGGAGCGGATGCGCTGGAACAGTACGCCGCCGGGGTTGTTCTCGCCGCTTTCCAGCTCGTTGCGGACCACGGTCATCTCGCTGTCGAGGTCGGCCTTGGCGATGTTCGAGTTCACCATGCGGTCCGCTTCCATTTCCAGCACCCAGTCCAGGGTCTGCTCGCTGGCCGGGAACGAGGCGAAATAGTTGGTGCGGTCCAGCGAGGTGCTGGCGTTGAAGGTGATGCCGCGCTTCTTCATCTCGCCGCTGATGTCGGTGTGGGTCGGCGTGCCCTTGAACACCAGGTGCTCGAGCAGGTGTGCCATCCCGGTCTCGCCGTAGTTTTCCTGTGCCGAGCCCACGCCGTAGGTCACGTTGACGGTGACGGTGGGCTTGGTCGCATCGGGAAACAGCAGTACCCGCAGGCCATTGCCAAGCGTGTATTCGGAAATCGCCTCGACGCTGGGTCCGGCGACGACGCCCTTGGGCAGGGCCGTGTCGGCCAGGACGGCCGGCGAAGTCGCCAGGGTGAGTGCACACGCCATGGCGAATGCGAGAATGCGCGGACGCTTCTGCATCATTGATGGAACTCCTTGGAATACCTGCGCCGTTCGCGTCGATTCGCAAACGTGCGCGCGCGGCAAGTGTCGCAGAAGCCCCCGTCCGTCGCCATGGAAACCGCCCGCATCGACGCCACGCAGGAATTGCAGACGCTGTACCTGGATGATGGATTGGCCATCGTCGACAAGCCTGCTGGACTGATGGTCCATGACAGCGCACTGGCACGCGGGGAGACCGATTTTGCCGCCGACCGGCTGCGCGAGCAGTTCGGCAAGCCGGTATTCCTGATCCACCGACTCGATCGCGCCACCAGCGGCTGCCTGCTGCTGGCCTTCAATCGCGAAATGGCCGGCGCGCTGGGCAAGACGCTGATGTCCGGGGAAGTCCGCAAGCATTACCTGGCGGTATGCCGCGGCTGGCCGGAAGAGCAGTTCAGCATCGACCATCCTCTGGACGGCGGCCCTGGCAAGCCACTGAAGAAGCCTGCCATCACCCACTTCCAGCGCCTGGCCACCGGCGAATTGCCGATGCCTTCACCTGGCTTTGAGACCTCGCGCTATGCGCTGCTGCGATGCGAACCGCAGACCGGCCGCTTCCGTCAGATCCGTCGGCATCTCAAGCATTGCTTTCACCACATGATCGGCGACACCAGCCACGGCGATGGCCGCCACAACCGCAACTTCCGCATGCGCGGCGTGCATCGCATGCTGCTGCACGCATCCAGCCTGTCATTCCTGCATCCCCACAGTGGAGAACGCGTCAATGCGTCGGCGCCTCTGGATGCACAGTGGTTGAAGGCGTACGGACTCTTCGGCTGGGATCCACACGAGACGCGCTGAGCTTTTCTGTAGGAGCGTGCCCTGCCAGCGAGAGGCTTTACCCGAAAAATCTCAGAGCCTTCGCGGGCAGGGCCAGCTCCTACTTGAACTCAGAGCGTTCGCGGGCAGGGCCCGCTCCTACAGGTCAGCCGATGCGTGATTCGAAGTCGCCTAGCCGATATTCAGCGCGGCCATCACCAGCAGTGTCACCACGCACACCATGCCCACCAGCCACGCCAGGCTGCGCGCGGCGGACAGGTTGATGACGTAGAAAAAACCGTGCAGCACCCGCGCCAGAACGAAGGCCAGCGCCAGCCAGGTGATGGTGGTTTCCGGCACGCCTGCCAGCTGCGCCATCAGCACGCCGGCCACGAACGCGGGAAACGACTCGAAGCCGTTGAGCTGCGCGGCGCTGGCGCGGCGCGAGCGCGGATTGGTCTGTTTTGCCTGCCAGCTGCGCGGGTCGTCGTTGTCGTAGCGCTCGCCCGACTGCTTGGCGATGAACACCCACAGATAAGGCAGCAGCGCGGCGATCAGGATGCACCAGTAGGCGATGGTCATGGCGTCGATTCTCCAGTGGGGGGTCGCCGCAGCGTAACCGGGCGATGTGGAAAACAGGAACGGCGCCTTTCGGCGCCGCCGCTGCTGCAGGCAAGCCTCGCCTAGTTGGCGGCCGGCATCATCTGGTCACGCGCCGCCTTGAACGGGTTGCCTTCGTACCAGTTGGGCCATGTATCGCCACCGGCCAAAACCTTGCCCACGCCGTACAGCGCCTGCAGGTCGTCGACGATGCCATCGAGCTTCCACGTGGCCGCATCGTGCTGGTCACTGGCCTGGTGGTAGCGGTTCTTGCCGTAGTCCTCGGCCGCCGCGCGCCCGGCTTCGACGCCGCCGTCGATCAGGTCCTCGCCACCTTTTGCATACAGCGCCGGCACGCCGGCCTTTGCGAAGTTGAAATGGTCCGAGCGGAAGTAGAAGCCGCTCTGCACCGACGACTCACCCTGGAGTGTGCGTCCCTGTTCGGCGGCGATCGGCTTGAGGATGTCCTCCATTTCAGAATTGCCGAATCCGGTAACGGTCATGTTCCTGGCCTTGCCGGCCACCGACATCGCATCGAGGTTGACCACTCCGGCGATCTTGTCCAGCGGGAAGGTCGGGTGGGCCACGTAATACTTCGAACCGAGCAGTCCGGACTCTTCCAGCGTCACCGCCACGAACACCACCGAACGCTTTGGCTTGGGCTCCTGGCTGGCGAACGCTCCGGCGATCTCGAGGATGCCGGCCACGCCGGTCGCGTTGTCGACCGCGCCGTTGTAGATGTTGTCGCCGTCCTCGCCCTCGTGCTTGCCCAGGTGGTCCCAGTGGGCCATGTACAGCACCGCTTCGTCGGCGCGGTCGGTGCCTGGCAGCACGCCCACCACGTTGCGCGAGGTCTTCTGGCTGATGCTGCTGTCCAGCTCGAACGAGACCTTGGCATCCAGCGGCATCGGCTTGAAGCCGCGCTTGTTGGCCGCCTTGTAGGCTGCGTCCAGGTCGAGCCCGGCATCTGCGAACAGCTGCCTGGCCGCCTCGGTGGTGATCCAGCCCTGCGCCGGCAGCCGCGGTTCCGGATCGTCGGCAACCTGCAAGTCGTACTGCGGGCCGGACCAGGAGTTCTTGACCACGTCCCACCCGTAACTGGCGCCGGGGGTGTCGTGGATGATCAGCGCCGCATCGGCGCCCTTGCGCGCGGCTTCCTCGTATTTGTAGGTCCAGCGCCCGTAGTAGGTCATGCGCTTGCCATCGAACAGCGTGTCGTCGTTGGCATGGAAGCCCGGGTCGTTGACCAGCATCACCACGGTCTTGCCTTTCCAGTCCTGCTCGGCGCCGTAGTCGTTCCAGTCCTGCTCCGGCGCGTCCACGCCGTAGCCGACGAAAACCAGCTCGCTGCCGTTGATGCTGATCTTGGGCTTGCCACTGCGCGTGCCGATGACCATGTCGCTGCCGAACGCCAGGTCACGGGTCTTGCCACCCTGATCGAGCTTGAGCACCGTATTCGGGTCGGCGGTGGACTCCACCATCGACACGTCCTGGAACCAGCTGCTGCCGTTGCCCGGCTGCAGCCCGGACCGTTCCATCTGCGCGGCGATGTACTCGACGGTCTTGTCCTCGCCGGCCGAACCGGGGCCGCGGCCTTCGAATTCGTCCGAGGCCAGGCGCTCCACCATCTGCGCGAAATCCGCCGCGTTGATCCCGGGCGAATAATCGTGGGTGGACGTGCTTGGGGCAGGTGCTGCTGCGGGCGCGACGGCGGTGTCATCGCCAGTGTCGCGGCTGCACGCCGACAGGGCCGTGGCTGCGGCCAGGGCCAGGATGAGCTTGCGGGGCATCGTGAATCCTTTTTCGGAACGAACCCCGATTCTAGCCCGTCACCGACCAGGAGACTTCGCGCCCAGTGCCGGCCCATGCCGGCCGCGCGATGCGGTCATTTTTTCGGCGGTGGCGTGTCGCCCTCGTAAGCCTGCGCGGTGGCGCCGGTGACCGGGCCGGTGCGGGCGCTGCGATGCACCAGCAGTTCCACCTCACGCTCGAACACCATCCTGCCCTCCACCACCGCGTTGGGACCGATGATGATGCGCGGCGTGCGCTTGTTTCCCATGTTGAACAAACCTGTGGATTTCTCGACCCGCAGCTCACCCTTGACCACCGAGTCGGCGCCCACGGTGATGTCGCCGGTGACCGTGCTGACGTTGCCACTCACCTGCGTGCCCACCAGACCGATCGACCCGTTGACCGTCTCCACGCCGCGACGCACCTTGCCGTTGCGATCCACGAACACTCCTCCATTCACCGCCTCGATGCCGCCGTCGACGGTGACGTCGCGTTCCAGCTTGATCCCGCCGTTGACCGTTTCCAGCGCGCCGGTGCGCGCGCCGGCGCCAACCTTGATGCCGCCATTGACCGTGCTTGCGTCCGCGGTCACCGCGCCGCCGCCGATGCGGATTCCGCCATTGACCGTATCCAGATCACCGTAAGTGCGCCCGGCTTCGGCCTCGATGCCACCGTTGACCTTGGAGATATTGTCCTTCGCGATGGCGGTGCTGCAGCCAAGGGCCAGGGCAAGGAACAGCAGGGTGCGTGGTGCGGTCATGAGGGTGCTCCATTGAAAGGGTGGTTTCCGGTTGAAGGCGCGTGAATCCACGCGGATCCAAGGCGCCTTCCCGGAAGCCCATCACACCACCTCTGGGTACAATCGGCACCTGCCTTAAGTCACTGGAAGCTCTCGTGTCCGCATCGACTCCGCGTCCCAAGCCTGTGGTCCTGCTGATCCTCGATGGCTGGGGCCACCGCGAGGAGCGCGAGGACAATGCGCTGGCCCAGGCCGAGCTGCCGAACTGGCGGAGCCTGCTGGAATCCTGTCCGCACACGCTGATCCATACCGAAGGCCGCCACGTGGGCCTGCCGGACGGGCAGATGGGCAATTCCGAAGTCGGCCACATGAACCTGGGCGCCGGCCGCATCGTCTACCAGGACCTGACCCGCGTCGATGCCGCCATCGAGGACGGCAGCTTCTTCGACAATGCCGAACTCGCCGGTGCCTGCGATGCGGCGCTGCACGACGGCGCCACGCTGCACATCTTCGGCCTGCTTTCTCCCGGCGGCGTGCACAGCCACCAGCGGCATATCTTCAGCATGCTGGAACTGGCCAAACGACGTGGCGTGGAGCGCGTTGCCGTGCATGCGTTCCTCGACGGCCGTGACACCCCGCCGCGATCGGCGCAGGCCAGCCTGGTCGCGCTGCAGCGGGAGTGCGATCGCCTTGGCAACGCGCGCATCGCCACGGTCAGCGGCCGCTACTACGCGATGGACCGTGACCAGCGCTGGGACCGGGTGCGCAAGGCATGGGATGCGATCGTCGATGCACGTGCCGAGCATCGCGCGCCCGATGCGCTGGCCGCGCTGGACGCCGCCTATGCACGTGGGGAGAACGACGAATTCGTGCTGCCAACGGTGATCGAAGGCGCACAGCCGATGGCCGACGGCGACGCGGTGGTGTACATGAACTTCCGCGCCGATCGCGCACGCCAGCTCACCGCCGCGTTCGTTGACGACGACTTCGGCGGCTTCCAGGCGCCGCGTCCAGCGCTGTCGCGCTACGTGTGCCTCACCCAGTACGACGCGCGGCTCAAAGCGGCGGTCGCCTTCGGCCCCGACGACCTGCGCAACACGCTGGGCGAGCTGCTGGCCGACCGGGGGCTGGCGCAGCTGCGCATCGCCGAAACCGAAAAGTACGCGCACGTCACCTTCTTCTTCAGCGGCGGTCGCGAAGACCCCTTCGTTGGCGAAGAGCGGATCCTGGTGCCCAGCCCCAAGGTCGCCACCTACGACCTGCAGCCGGCCATGAGCCTGCCCGAGCTGACGGCCAAGCTGGTCGAGGCCATCGGCAGCGGCAGCTTCGACGCCATCGTGTGCAACATCGCCAACCCGGACATGGTCGGCCACAGCGGCGACCTGCAGGCGGCAATATTGGCCGCGCAGGCCGTGGACATCGCGATCGGCGAAATCCAGGCCGCCGTGCGCGCCGCCGACGGCGCCTTGATAGTGACCGCCGACCACGGCAACCTGGAAATGATGCGCGATCCGGCCACCGGTCAGCCGCATACCGCGCACACCGTGGGTCCCGTGCCGCTGGTGTATGTCGGCGATCGCGGCGATGCCACGCTGCGCGGCGGTGGTGCGCTTCGAGACGTCGCGCCTACGCTTCTCGACCTGCTCGGCCTGCCGCAGCCGGCGGAGATGACCGGGCGCAGCCTGTTCGAAAGCGGTTGATGCCTGCCAGCGCGATCCGCTGGGTTCTGCTGGCGCTGGCGATCGTGCTGGCCAGCGGCGGCGTGTCCCTGGCCCAGAGTCCTACCGAGGCGGAGAAGAAGCTGCAGCGCGTGCGCGGCGAGCTCAAGACGGTGGCGCGCGAGCGACGCAAGCTGGAAGGTGAGCGTGGCGATGCCTCGCGCCAGCTGCGCGCCGCCGACGAACAGGTGGGCCAGAGCAGTCGCACCCTGAGCGAAACCGAAGCGGCGCTGCAGCGCGACGCGGCTGCCCTTGCGCAACTGCAGGAGCGGCGCCAGCGCATGCAGCTGGGTCTTGGGGAGCAGCGCCGCCAGCTTGCCGATCTGGTGCGCGCGGCGTACATGATCGGCAGCGATGCACCACTGAAGGTGCTGCTCAGTCAGGACCGCGCCGCCGATGCGCAGCGCGCGCTCGTCTATCACCGCTACCTGCAGGCCGACCGCGCCCGGCGTATCGACGCACTCACCACCGACCTGCGGGCGCTGGCAACGCTCGAGGGCGAGATCCAGGAGCGACGCAGGCGGCTAGCGCGAACGCGCGAACAGCACCGCCAGCGCATCGCGACGCTGGAGCGCGATCGCAAACAGCGCGCGGTGGTGGTCGCCGAGCTCGACCAGCGTTTCCAGGACCGCAGCTCACGCGAAAAAGCGCTGGGCCAGGACGCGAAGTCGCTCGAGCGCCTGCTGGCCAACCTGCGTGCCGCCGCCAGGCGTGCCGAGGCCGAACGCCGCGTCGCCGCCAGGCGTGCTGCTGCAGAGGAAAAGGCCGCGGCGGCCAGGAGCGCCTCCGCAGGCAACCCGTCGCCGCCCATCACCTCTGCGACGACCCCGGACAAACCACCGACACGCACGGTAGTGGCCCGCGCGTTGGCACCAAAAGTAGGCGGGCTCGGCTGGCCGTTGAGCGGCAATCTGCTTGCCGGTTTCGGCGGCAAGTTGCCCGACGGGCGCGCCAGCGGCGGCGTGCTCATCGGCGCGCCGGCCGGCAGCACGGTGAGCGCGGTGGCCGACGGCAGCGTGGTGTTCGCCGAGTGGATGACCGGCTACGGCCTGATCCTGATCGTCGACCACGGTAACGGCTACATGAGCCTGTACGCGCACAACGACAGCCTGCTGCGCGATGCCGGCGATGCGGTGAAGCGCGGCGATGCGCTGGCCAAGGTCGGCAGTTCCGGTGGCCAGGGCGTGCCGGCGCTGTATTTCGAGCTGCGCCGCAACGGCCAGCCGGTGGACCCGGCAACGTGGCTGCAGCGCCGCTGAGCGGGCGGCAACTAGCGGTGCGGATGGTGATTGCGCATCGATCCAAAGCCGGCCAATGTTTGGCCGCCGCTCAGGCTGGCAACGGGTCCTTACCCGGTGCTCACGCATAATCGAACGTCCCTGCCTGCACGGCCTCGCCGTAGCGAGGCTGCAATTTCCCGGAGCACCGAATGCGTCTGTCCCTCGCCCTTGTCCTGCTGCTGTCGTGCGTCCCGGTCCTGGCACAGGACGCCATTCCAGCCCAGAGCGAAGCGGAGGGGGAGGTTGCCGGCAGCGACGATCCCGATGCGGCAGAAACCGCGCCGGACAAGGTGCCGCTGGAGGAAATCCGTCG
>JBBSVH010000051.1:0-17548 GCA_038233685.1 Lysobacterales bacterium
CGCACGCTGTCCAGGCCGCTCTGGGAGTGGTCATCGATGGGAAGGAAACGCGTGGTGCCGAAGAAAGCCGCCAGCGCCTTGCTCGCAGCGGGATCCTGCGCTGCCTCCAGCAGGACCTCGCGCAGCCGCGCCTCCACCACAGGGTCCAGGTCACCACGCACCATTTCCAGCGCACGGGGATAATTCCCGCTGGAATGGATCACGACCATGTCGTCGCGGAAGGAGCGCGGCACCCGCCTTTCATCGCTCCAGTCCAGGCTGCTGACGACTCCCGCGTCGACCAGGCGCTTGTGTACCCAGGCCCCGACGTTGAGCTCGGAGCGCGCAAACACGTAACCGACCGAATCGGGCGAAGGTCGGTCCGAGGGTGACAGCAGGATTTCCAGCGGAAGCTCCTGCTCCAGCAGCAACGCCGCAGGAACGAAATATGCGCTGGTCGAGCCGGAGTTCTGGAAGGCAATGCTGCGCCCCTTCAGGCCGGACAGGCTCCTGAGCCCGCTGTCGCGGCGCGCAAAGAACACGGAGTGGTACTCGCTGACGCCACTTCGTTCGGTCAACAGCAACGGTTTGGCGCGCGCGCGGATCTGCAGCTGCATCCCGGTGCCCGATGTCTCGGTCACCCAGTCGACACGGCCGCGGCGCAGGTAGCTGGTCATCTGCTGCGCGTCACGCGCCATGAGGATGCGGCCTTCGGTGATCCCCACACCGCGCATCCGCGGCACCACGTAGTCCAGCAGCGGCTTGAGCTGGTCATAGTGCGCCTTGGGGTTGTCGCTGATGCGTCCGATGACCAGCACGTTGCGGTCGTCTGCGCCAAAGGCCGGGGCTGCCGAGGCCGGGACGAGGGCCATCGCGGTCGCAGCAATTGCTGCCAGGAGCAGGCCAACCAGAAATCTTCGCAACGTCGGGTCCCGCCTGAGCGACAGATGCGAGCCTAGCCCAGATCCGCGTCGCACCGGTAGTAGCTCAACTGCTTTTTCCCCCGGCAATCCGCGCCATGCGCTGCGCATCGGCCATGATCCCCCTGAGCAGGCGCACCTCCTGCTCACTAAGCTGCGCGCGCATGAACAGCCGTCGCAGCTTGCGCATCGCCGACTCTGGTGCGCGCCCCTTGTGGAAGTCGATCTCGTCCAGGGTTTGCCCGAGCTGGCTGAACATACCCTCCAGCTGCGCGTGCGGGGCCACTCCATCTCCGACTCTGACGTCATGTTCGTTGGTCGGCGTTGGCTGCTGCTCCTGCAGCAGCGCCAAGCGCAGCTCGTAGGTGAGCACCTGCACCGCCGCGGCCAGATTGAGCGAGCTGTAGTCGGGGTTTGCGGGAATGTGCACCGCCGCGTGGCACAGCTGCAGCTCTTCGTTGGTCAGGCCGGTGCGCTCGCGGCCAAACACCAGGCCCACCGGGCCCGCGGCGCTGCGCTCGATCGCCTTGGCCGCGGCCTCACGGGGAGAGTGTTCCTGCAGCGCCACCCGGCGGCTGCGCGCCGTACAGCCCAGCACGAAGTGGCAGTCGGCCACCGCTTCGGCAAGGGTCGGCAGCACAACGGCTGCGGAAAGCACGTCGTCGGCGCCGGCAGCGCGACGGAAGGCCTCGTCTGACGGAAAGTCCTGCGGATCAACCAGCACCAGCCTTTCGAGGCCCATGGTCTTCAGCGCGCGCGCCGCCGCGCCAATATTGCCCGGGTGCTGGGTGCCGACCAGGATGATACGGATCTGGACGGCCGTGGTGGGCGAAGTCGCGGTGGGCAGAGAGCCGGAAGGAGTATTCATGGGTGCGAATGTTAAACTGCGCGGGCCGGTCTTCGCGCCGTGCCGCTCTTTCCAACTCGTTTCCGCCGCGCTGCCCAAGGTCCGCTTGCCATGCTCAATCCCGTCGTTTCCATCATGGTCAAGGCCGCGCGCCAGGGGGGCAACGTCCTGCTGCGCAACATCAACAAGCTGGAAAGCCTGAATGTTGTCGAGAAAGGGCGGATGGATTACGCCAGCGACGTCGATGCCGACGCTGAAAAGGCGATCATCAAGGAACTCAAGCGCGCCTATCCCGACTACCAGATCCTTGGCGAGGAAGGCGGCGTGCAGGGCGGCCGCAACGGTCGCTACACGTGGGTCATCGACCCGCTGGACGGCACCAGCAACTATCTTCGCGGTTTTCCCCACTATTGCGTGTCGCTGGCGCTGGTCGACAACGGCGAGCCCGCCGATGCGGTCATCTTCGATCCCCTGCGCAATGAGCTGTTCACTGCCAGCCGGGGCAGCGGAGCCCAGCTCAACGAACGGCGTATCCGCGTGGCCGGCAGGACCGATCTGGTCGGGGCCATGATCAGCACCGGCTTCGCGCCGCGAGAGCGTGCGCAGGCCGGCGCGCAGCTGGAATGCGTGCGCGAGCTGCTGGTCCACGCCGAGGATGTCCGCCGCAGCGGGTCGGCCGCGCTGGACCTGGCCTATGTCGCGTGCGGACGTACCGACGGCTACTTCGAGGCCGGGGTGAAGCCGTGGGACATCGCCGCAGGCGTGTTGCTGGTGCGCGAGGCAGGTGGCAGGGTGTGCGACTACCGCGGTGCCAATACCCCGCGGATCGACGATCGCGGCCCACAGACCCGGCAGATCGTCGCCGGCAATATCAAGGTCTGCGACACGCTGCAAAAGACCATTGCCACTTCAGGCTACGCGGCCGTCTACAAGTAGTCGTACTTCTCGGGGCGGCCAAGCGCAGTAGCTCCCTTCAGGCCCTTCACGTCCTTTTGGCGCACGAGCGCAAGTCCTTCAACCTCGTTCGGTCCGGAGAACCCCCGCCCATGGCGCGCTCATGCGCGACACCGAGCCGCGGATACGAAAAAGGCCGCACGATCGTGCGGCCTTTTTTATAGTCAGCCGATCCGGTCAGGGCCTGCGCGCAAGTGCCTCGATATCCTTGGCTTTCGGCAGCAGGTCCTGCTTGGTGACCTTGAGGAACCCGAGGGTCAGCAGCGGGCATGCCAGGAAGATCGACGACAGCGTGCCGACCACCGCGCCGACCATCTGCGTCACCGCCAGGCCTTCGAGCGAACCGCCTCCGTAGAGATAGAGGGCCCACACCGACAGGAAGAACACCACCGAGGTAATGATGGTGCGCGACAGGGTCTGGTTGATCGAGCGGTTCAGGACTTCCAGCGGCTCGACCCGCAGGCTGCGGAAATTTTCGCGCACCCGGTCGAAGACCACGATGGTGTCATTGATCGAGAAACCCATCACCGCCAGCAAGCCCGCCAGCACCGTGAGGTCGAATTCACGGCCGGTCATCGAGATCCAGCCCGCCGTGACCAGCACGTCGAACAGCGTGGTCATGCTGGCCACCACCGCGAACTTCCACTCGAAACGGAAGCCGATGTAGATCAGGAATCCAACCACCACGAAGATCGCCGCGTAGAGTCCGTTGAGAGCAAGTTCGCTGCCCACCTGCGGGCCGACGAACTCACTGCGCATGACCTCGGCCGGATTCTCTGCGGTGGTGGTCGCAGCCACGACTTCGCGCGCGGCCTCGTCGTTGGTACCGGCGCTGGCCACACCGTCTCGAGGTTGCAGGCGCACCAGTAGTTCGCTGCCCGAGCCGAAGCTCTGCACCTGCGCTGTCTCGAACCCTGCCGCGGCAAGCCGCCCGCGCACCTGCTCGACGTCGGCTGGCTTGGCAAAGCGCAGCTCCACCACGGTTCCGCCGGTGAAGTCGAGGGCAAAGTTGAAACTCTTGACCGCGATCAACCCGGCGACCCCGAAGAACATGACCGCGGCTACGCCGAGGGCAACCCAGCGCATGCGCATGAAATCAAAGTTGGTGTCGTTCGGAATCAGCTTGAACGGGAAGATATTCATGGTTCGTGTGCTTCCGTCAGATCGCAATGGTTTTGAGCTTCTTGCGCCGGCCGTAGATCAGCACCGCCAGTGCGCGCGAAACAGTAATGGCGGTGAACATCGACGCCAGGATGCCGACAATCAGGGTCACCGCGAAGCCTTTGAGCGGCCCGGTACCGAATGCGTAAAGCGCCACGCCTGCGACGATGGCGGTCACATTGGAATCGAGGATCGTCCCGGCGGCTTTCTCGTAGCCTTCCACGATCGCCGTTTTGGGCGGTACGCCAGCACGAAGTTCTTCACGTATGCGCTCGTTGATCAGTACGTTGGCATCCACCGACATACCGATCGACAGCGCCAGCCCGGCGAAACCCGGCAGGGTCATGGTGGCGCCAAACAGCGACAGGACCGCTGCGACGATCAGCAGGTTCAGCAGCAGAGCCACGCTGGTGATGACGCCGAACATCCGGTAGTAAACCAGGAAGAACAGCAGGGTGAACACGAAAGCATAGGCCACCGCGGTCACGCCGCGGGCCACGTTCTCCTTGCCCAGGCTGGGGCCCACCACGCGCTCCTCGACAAAGTCCATCGGCGCGGCAAGCGAGCCGGCGCGCAGCAGGCGCGCGAGGTTCTCGGCCTCGGTCTTCTCCAGGCCGGTGGTCTGGAAGTTCTTCCCGAACACGCCGGCGATACGGGTCGGCGCCAAGGCTTCCTCGCTGACCCGGACCGAACGCACTTCCTTGCCGTCGATGATGTTCACCTGCGGAATGCGCTCGATGTACACCACGGACATCAACTTGCCGACGTTGGCGCTGGTGAAATCGAACATGCGCTGGCCTGCGGCGTTGTTCAAGGTGATGTCCACCGCTGGGAAGCCGTTGGAATCGGTGCCGGTGCGCGCCATCACCATCTCGTCGCCCGACGCCAGCACCCGCTTGTTCAGGAGTACCGGTGCCGGCTTTCCATCGGCGCCAGCCTCGCGCAGGTAATAGATGCGAGCCGAAGGCGGCACCTTGCCGCTCGTCAGCGCGTCGTACGCGTTGCCTTCCACCACAGAGCGGAACTCAAGCGTGGCGGTCGCGCCGATCAGGCGCTTCGCCGCTGCAGTGTCCTGCACGCCGGGCAGCTGCACCACGACACGGTCGTCGCCCTGGCGCTGGATGATCGGATCAGCCACGCCGATCTCGTTGACCCGGTTGCGCAGCGTGGTGATGTTCTGCTCGATCGCATCGCCGGAAATCGCTGCCAGCTCGCTCTGGGGCAACGACACCTGGATCTGCTTGCCTTCGGTCTCGAAGGTGAAGGCCGCTGTCGCCCCTGCGGCGGCGTTGTTGGCCAGGGCAGCCAGCGCGATGCGCGCTTTTTCTGCATCAACCGCATCCACCAGCGTCACTTCAATGGTGTTGTCGGGGCGACGCTCGACCGACTGGTAGCGCACGCGCTTGTCACGCAGCGCCACGCGCATGTCCTCGGCGTAGGCATCGACGCGCTTCTCCAGCGCGGCGGCCTGGTCCACCTGCATCACGAAATGCACTCCGCCCTGCAGGTCGAGACCGCGAACAATGGGTTTGGCTCCGTAGCTGGTGATCCAGTCCGGGACCGTGGACGCCAGGTTGAGCGCCACGGTGTAGGCCTCGCCCAGTTCGGCCCGCAGCGAGTCGTTCGCCTTGGTCTGGGCGTCAAGGTCAGGCCGCCGTACCAGCAGGCTGTCGGACCCGCGGTCCAGCGATTTCGGTGCGATACCGGCCTGCTGCAGCGTGGCCTGCACGCGCGACTCAAGCGCCTTGTCGATCGCAGCGCCGCGGTTGGCGGTGATCTGCACCGAGGGATCCTGCGGATACAGGTTTGGCAGCGCATACATCACGCTCAGCACCATCACCAGAAGGATGACGACATATTTCCAGCGCGGGAATTCAAGCATCGAAAGTACCTGCGATGGCCTGCCCTGCAGGCCCGCGCTCAACGGTGGATTGGAATGTTCGGCTCATTGCGGCGCCAGGGCGCTGTATCAGGCGGCTTTCAGCGTGCCCTTGGGCAATACGTTGCCCACGGCAGCCTTCTGCACGCGAACCCGCACGTTGTCAGCTACTTCGACAGTGACGAAGTTGTCCCCGATGTCGGTCACGGTGCCGGCGATGCCGCCGTTGGTGATGACCTCATCGCCCTTGGCCAGCTTCTCCAGCATTCCCTTGTGCTCCTTGGCGCGCTTCATCTGCGGCCGGATCATCAGGAAGTACATGACCGCGATCAGGACGATCGGGAATAGCAGTCCGGACATTCCCAATCCACCACTTGCAGGAGATGCCGCTTGGGCGTGAGCGGAGGGGATCAGGAAATCGAGAAGGTTCATCGGGTTGTCCGTGGAAGGCTGAAATCAGCCGTGAATTATGCCATGGCGCAGGGCTGGCGTGCCTCCAGCCAGCAGCGAATGCGGGTCCAGCCTCACTCCGAAGCCCGTGCCGCATGGAAAGACCGCCGGAACCCTTCGAAGGTTCCCGCCTCGATTGCGGCCCGCATGCCTGCCATCAGGCTCTGGTAGTACCAGAGGTTGTGCAGGGTCCCCAGCATCGGCGCCAGCATCTCATTGCACTTGTCCAGATGGCGCAGGTAGGCGCGGGTGAAGCCGTTGCGGCAGGCGTGGCAGCCGCAGCCCGGCTCGATCGGGTCGGTATCGCGCTCGTAGCGGGCGTTGCGGATACGCACCGTGCCGGTCGACGTGAAGTAGTGGCCGTTGCGCGCGTTGCGGGTCGGCATGACGCAGTCGAACATGTCGACGCCCCGCGCCACGGCCTCGACCAGGTCCTCGGGCTTGCCCACCCCCATCAGGTAGCGCGGGCGGTCCGCGGGCAGCAGTGGATGCATATGTTCGAGCATGGCGTTGCGCTCGTGTTCGGGCTCGCCCACGGCCAGTCCGCCAATCGCGTAGCCGTCAAAACCGATCTCCTGCAGCCCATCGGAAGACCGCGTGCGCAGGTCCGGATGCACGCCGCCCTGCACGATCCCGAACAAGGCGGCGTCGTTGCCGTGGTGCGCATCGCGACTGCGCCGCGCCCAGCGCAGGCTCAGCTCCATCGATGTCCTTGCGACTTCTTCGGTAGCGGGATACGGCGTGCATTCGTCGAAGATCATCACGATGTCCGAATCCAGCACCTTCTGGATGCGCATGCTCTCCTCCGGACCCAAGAACACCTTGCTGCCGTTGACCGGGGAATCGAAGGTCACGCCCTGCTCGGTGATCTTGCGGCGGTGCGCCAGCGAGAACACCTGGAAGCCGCCCGAATCGGTGAGGATCGGCTTGTTCCAGCGCGCGAATCCATGCAGCCCGCCATGCGCCTCGATCACCTCCAGGCCGGGACGCAGGTACAGGTGGAAGGTGTTGCCGAGGATGATTTCAGCGCCCAGCGCTTCCACGTGCTCGGGCAGGATGCCTTTCACCGAACCATAGGTCCCGACCGGCATGAACGCCGGCGTTTCGATGCTGCCCCGGGGAAAGGTGAGGCGTCCGCGGCGTGCGGCACCATCGGTGGCCTGGAGCTGGAACTGCATTCGCGACATGGCTGCGGCATTCGATTCGGCTAGCCCGCCATTGTCCCCCAGGAAGCGGACTGGAGGGTCGGCCACCCCCGGGGCTGAAGTGACAGGTAGGCAACAGGCGGCAGTTCACCGGACCAGTAGCGGTTGCAAAGTCGCCGACGGGGTTCCGCCTTAGACCCTCATCCAGTTTGGATTCTCCTCGCCTTGCCCCACTCCATCAGTTGCGAGCGCACAAGTGGCGGCCTACCAATCACCGCCGTTTTGAACGGAAAAGGCCACCCCTGATGCCAGCAAATGGCAGCAGACGAAGACTCCCGCGAGAGCCACTGGGAGCGGGGCTCGCTCTGCGCTGCCCGCCCTCCAACACGACTTGACTTGCTGCGTGGATACGAGCTGGCCCGGATGGCGCAGCCTCGATCAGAAGAGCATCCGAGCAAGCTCGGATCTACGCGTTGGAAAGCATCAGAGCAAGCCCGGAGCTACGGGCTGGAAGGCATGGGAGCCAGCTCGGGTCTATGGGTCACATCGCCGCTTGCCGATCTCGGCCGGGTTACGTTGACGCAGGGAACAGCAGCATTGCATCGCCATAGCTGAAAAACCGGTAGCGCTGTTCGATCGCGTGCGCATACGCGTCAAACACGCGATCCTTGCCGGCGAATGCCGACACCATCATCAGCAGCGTGCTCTCGGGCAGGTGGAAATTGGTCAGCAGCGCATCGACGCTGCGGATCCGGTAGCCGGGAAAGATGAAGATCTGGGTCTCCCCCGCCAGAGGCTGGAGCTCGCCGTCGCGCATCGCGGACTCGAGCGCCCGCACCACCGTCGTGCCCACCGCCACCACGCGACCGCCGGCCGCACGCGTGCGTCGCACCTGATCGACCAGCGCCGGGCCCACGTTGAGCCATTCGCTGTGCATGCGGTGCTCGCGCACGTCCTCGACCCGGACCGGCTGGAAGGTCCCGGCCCCCACGTGCAGGGTCACGTGCCCGAACTCGATCCCCTGCGCGCGAAGCTGGTCCAACAGCACTTGGTCGAAATGCAGGCCAGCGGTCGGTGCCGCCACCGCACCGAGTTCACGCGCGAAAACAGTCTGGTAGCGCGCGTCGTCGTCGCTGCCCGCCTCGCGCTTGATGTAAGGAGGCAAAGGCAGCCGCCCTGCATGCAACAGCCACGACTCCAGCGCATCATCCACGTCGAAGCGCAGCGTGTAGAACTCGCCCTCGCGCCCAAGCACTTCTGCCGACCCCCCGGCATCGAGCTCGATCACGGTGCCGGCGCGCGAGGCCTTGCTGGCGCCCAGCTGCACGCGCGCCATGCTGCCTGGCAGCAGCCGCTCCACCAGGATTTCGACCCGGCCGCCGCTCTGCTTGTTGCCGAACAGGCGCGCCGGCATCACCCGGGTGTCATTGAAGACCAGCAGGTCGCCTTGGCGCAGCCAATGTGGCAGGTCGCGCACGTGCTCATCCACCAGCGCCTCGCCCGCCGGCGGCACCACCAGCATCCGGCTGGCGGAGCGTTCGGACAGCGGCGCTTGCGCAATCAGCGCTTCAGGCAGTTCGTAGTTGAAGTCGGACTTTTTCAATGACTGTCTCTTATCGTTCGAACTTGGTCGACAGGACCAGCGAGGAATCCGTTCGCTCCACGCCGTCGACGGCGCCAATGCGGTCGGTCAGCGCGTCCATGTCACCGATGCTAGGCACGGCAGCCATGGCGACCAGATCCGAGCCGCCGCTGACCGACTGCAGGGTGCGCACCTCAGGCATCTCTCGCAGCGCCTCGACCACGGCCGCCATCTGTTTGGGAAACACGGTGATCATGATCAGCGCCCGGATGCGCTCGCTTTCGAACTCATCGCTGACCCGCACCGTGTAGCCGCCGATCACGCCGGCCCGCTCCAGGCGCTCGATGCGGCTTTGCACCGTGGTACGGGACAGCTGCAGCCTGCGCGCGATCTTCGCCGTGGGCGCGCGGGCGTCCTCGCGCAGCAGCGAAAGCAGGGACTCGTCGGCAGCGGTCAGCTTCATGCGTAATCTCTTCGTCGATACGCCGAAATCTACACGAGATTCGCGCATATCGCACCTACCATCCGCCGACCAGATGCCGATAATGGGGGGATAAGGCGTCCCGACCCACCCACGGGCCCGCCGCACAGGAGCAGACCAACATGACCGTAACCACCAGACTCGCCGCCTTGCGCGCCCATTCGGGCCGCCGCAACACCACCGGCCTGGACGACGCCACCATCGAACGCCTGGCCGCTGGTCACCCGGACCTGGTGGCGGCAATCGATGCGGCCGTCGAGGAGCACGCTCGCCTGGCAGACGAATTTGGCGACGTGATGGACATGGACGAGGCTGACCAGGTCGCTACGGTGCAGGCCGGCTACGTCAACTTCTATCCCGAGGACGGCATCAACCCCTACGTCGCCCTGGCCGCACGCGGTCCGTGGCTGGTGACGCTCAACGGTGCGGTGCTCTACGACGCCGGCGGCTATGGGATGGTCGGGTTTGGCCATGCGCCGGCCCCGGTCCTGGAGGCCATGGCCAAACCCCAGGCCATGGCCAACGTGATGACGCCGAGCCTGTCGCAGCTGCGCTTCACCCGCGCACTTCGCAAGGAGATCGGACACACGCGCGGCGGCTGTCCCTTCGCGAAGTTCATGTGCCTGAATTCCGGGTCCGAATCAGTGTCACTGGCCGGCCGCATTGCCGACGTCAACACCAAGCTGATGATCGACGAAGGTGGCGCGCATGCGGGACGCAAGGTCAAGCGCATCGCGGTCAAGGGAAGTTTCCACGGTCGCACCGAGCTGCCGGCGCTGTACTCGGATTCCTCCAGCAAGACCTACCAGCAGCACCTGGGCAGCTACCGGCACCATGCCGACCAGCTGCTGACCATCGACCCCTACGACATCGACCAGCTGCGCCAGACTTTCGCCGATGCCGAGACCAACGGCTGGCATATCGAAGCGATGTTCCTGGAGCCGGTGATGGGTGAAGGCGATCCGGGGCGCGCGGTTCCGCCAGATTTTTACGCCGCCGCGCGCGAACTGACCCTGGCCCACGGCACCTTGCTGCTGGTCGACTCGATCCAGGCCGGCCTGCGCGTGCACGGCGTGCTGTCGATCGTGGACTATCCCGGCTTCGAGGGCATGGAGGCACCGGACATGGAGACCTATTCCAAGGCGCTCAACGCGGCGCAGTATCCGCTGTCGGTGCTGGCGGTGAACGAGCGCGCCGCCGGTCTGTACCGCAAGGGCATCTACGGCAACACCATGACCAGCAACCCGCGCGCGCTGGATATCGGCTGCGCGGTGATGGAAATGCTGACCCCTGGAATCCGCCAGAACATCCGCGAACGCGGTGCCGAGGCGCTGCAGAAGCTCAATGCGCTGAAGAAGGAACTGGGCGGACTGATCACCAACGTGCAGGGCACTGGCCTGCTGTTCTCGTGCGAGCTGGCCCCGCAGTTCAAGTGCTACGGCGCAGGTTCAACCGAAGAGTGGCTGCGCGAGCGCGGACTCAATGTCATCCACGGCGGCGCCAACTCGCTGCGCTTCACCCCGCACTTCGGTATGGATTCGCAGGAGCTGGACATCCTGGTGGGCCTGGTCGGCAAGGCACTGCGCGAAGGACCGCGAATGGAGCAGGCTGCCGCGGCCTGAGCCAGACGCGGAGCGGCACGCCCTGACATCGGGCAGACGTTACCCACTCCAACATGGAGCCGGCCCAGTGCCGGCTTCCACGTTTTCGGCCCTGCGTTTTTCGACAGCCCAACGCGCTTCATGCAGACTGCTGCGCTGATCCAGTCGCGCAGGTATGCCATGAAAGTCGTCGAAGTCCGCCACCCTCTCGTGCAGCACAAGATCGGACTGCTGCGCGATGCCAAGCTCAACACCCGCGACTTCCGCGAACTGGTCACCGAACTGGGCACGCTGCTCGCCTACGAAGCAACCACCGACCTGGAAACCACCAGCCAGAGCATGGCCGGCTGGGCAGGACCAGTGGACGTGCAGAAGATCGCCGGAGCCAAGATCACCCTGGTGCCGATCCTCCGCGCCGGACTGGGCATGCTGCCGGGGGTGCTGGCGCTGCTGCCCAGCGCGCGGGTAAGCGTGGTCGGCCTGCAGCGCGACGAAACCACGCTGCAGCCACTGCCCTACTTCGAGAAATTGTGCGGGCGCCTGGACGAGCGCCAGGCCCTGATCCTGGACCCCATGCTGGCCACCGGGGGCACGCTGGTCGCCACCATCGAGATGTTGAAGCGGGCCGGCTGCCGGCGGATCAAGGGAATTTTCCTGGTCGCCGCGCCCGAAGGCCTTGCCGCAGTCGAAGCCGCGCATCCGGACATTGAGATCTACACCGCCGCCATCGACGAATGTCTCAACGAACGCGGCTACATCCTGCCGGGGCTGGGCGATGCGGGCGACCGGATCTTTGGAACGCGGCTGGGCTAGGGAACCTCTAGCCAAGCCGTGGTGGGCATAGCTCACTGCGAATCAATGCGATTCAATGCGGGCAAGAGCCTGGCGCTGTGGTGGGGGCGACGTCAGTCGCGAACCAGTGAAACTTCAATACCCACGGCCTTCGCGACTGACGTCGCTCTGACAGGGACCAGAGCTCCAAAAGCGCGCTCCGCAGGCTCGCGCCCTACTCGCTTCTACGCGACCAGCGCCCGCGCGTGGAGTTCGGCCACCTCGTGCGCCGTGCCGAAGCGGCCCTTCTCGTCGCGCGTGACCTGCGCCAGCGCACACTCGGTGTCGTGGGTGAAGAACAGGTGGACGTTGCGCGCCAGCTTGTCTTCGAGGAATTCGCGCTTCTCGTCGATCAGCAGCTCCGCGCTGCGGTCGTAGCCCATGGTGATCGGAACGTGCACCCAGAAGCGTCCGGGAATCAGGTCCGCGCAGAACACGACGCCTCCATGGGCCTGGCCGTCCACACGGTCGGGACCCACGATTTCAGCCAGCATCAGTCCGGGCGTGTGCCCGTCGCTGTAGCTGAAGCGCACGCTCTCGCCCAGTGCAGCGCTGCGCTCGCCATCGACGATTTCCAGCCGGCCGCTGGCTTCGAGCAGAGCCGGCAGTTCCGGAATGAAGCTGGCCCGATCGCGCGGATGCGGGTTAATCGCACGCTCCCAGTGGCCGGCACTGACCACAAAGGTGGCGTTGGGGAACAGCAGCTCTGGCTCGCGCCCTTCTGCCCACGGCGCCAGCAACCCACCGGCGTGGTCGAAGTGCAGGTGGCTGAGCACCACCACCTCAATGTCCTGATGCTCGAAACCGGCCTCGCGCAGTGACTCGAGCAGCACGTGCCGCGACTCCTGCACGCCGTAGCGATCGCGCATCTTCGGATCGAAGAACGCCCCGATCCCGGTCTCGAACAGGACGGTCTTGCCGTTGAGCGGGCTGGCCAGCAGGGCGCGGCAGGCCAGGTCGATACGGTTGTGTTCGTCGGCCGGGCACCACTTGCTCCACAGCGCGCGGGGCGCGTTGCCGAACATGGCGCCGCCGTCGAGTTTTTGCGAGTTGCCCAACAGTGACCAGAGCTTCATGGCGTGGATCCTGTGCTTGCGTGCGTCAGCGGGATGCGAACGACGTTCAGTCACGCGCGGGCGCGGCAGAAAAGTAGAACGTGAAGGACCCTTTGCCCGCGTCGGCAGCTTCGACGGTGATCGGCCCCATGACACCGGCGCCCGACAAGGTGCCCTCCCCGAACACCAGGGGCTCGCCGCCTGAGCCCATCCAGCTGCTGCGCCAGCCCTTTACCACCAGCGAGATCGGCGCGTTCTGCTCCAGCTCCAGCGATGCGTGCGCCTGGCGCGCATCATCGATCACGACAATGTTGCGCCCACCCTGGGAATTCAGTGCTTCCTGCTCGATCGCAAACAGTGGCTCGCCATCGGCCTCCACCGCAAAACGCCAGTCGGCCGCGCCCACTGCTCCATCTTCCTGCACCGCGATGCGCTGCAGATCGAGGCGAAGCTGAAGCGGTTGCGCCGGCGCCCGCTGCTCCATGCCCGCATCCGGCATCGCGGTAACTGATGGCTCGGGCCTGATGTCGTTGCGCACGTTGATGTACAGGGTCGTCAGCGCCGCCAGCAGCGCGGCCGTGCCGGTCAGGATCGCCGGCACCAGGTTGATCACGGGTTTCTTGTCGCCGTCTGCCACGCTTGCTCCGTTGCTGCTTCTATCGCTGGATGGTGTTATCGCTGGACGACCGGCTCGCGCGATGCGGCATCCGTTTCGACTTCGAGTTGCACCTTGGCCGCGCCCACCGGATTGCGCGGATCGCTGCCGCCGTGCAGCGTATTGTCGCGCTTGTCCCACATCACCGTCTGCAGGTTGCCCCAGACGTGGCTGGAGGCACGGCCACCCGACGCTGATTCCCCGTCGCGCTCCGGCATCTCAAGCCTGTGCCCCAGCGCCTGCAGTCCCTGCGCCACGTCCGATGGCAAGGCATCGGTCTCGGTCGAGATAATGTCGGGCAACCACTGGTGGTGGTAGCGCGGTAGCGCGGCCACTTCCTGCGCGCCAAGCCCCGCGTCGTAACCCAGGATCCCCAGCAACACCATGGTGATGATACGGCTGCCGCCCGGCGTGCCGAGCACTACGACCCGATCGGCAGATTCCATGAAGGTTGGCGTCATCGAGCTGAGCATGCGCTTGCCTGGCTCGGGTGCATTGGCATCGAAGCCCATCACCCCGAACGCGTTTGGCGTACCCGGCTTGAGCGCGAAATCATCCATTTCGTTGTTCAGCAATACGCCGGTGCCGGGCGCCACCAGTCCGGACCCGAACAGCAGGTTGACCGTTTGCGTCGCGGCCACGCGGTTGCCCTCGCCATCGATGATCGAGAAGTGCGTGGTTTCGTCGCTTTCAAGCGGGGTCGGATTGCCGGAAAACATGTCGCTGGGCGTGGCTTTGTCCGGATTGATCGAGGAGCGCAGCCCCGCGGCATAGGCGGCGCTGGTGAGCGTCTGCTGCGGGACGTGCACGAAGTCCGGATCGCCAAGGTAGAAGGTGCGGTCGCGGAACGCGCGGCGCATCGCTTCGACCACCAGGTGCGTGCGCATGGTCTGGTCCAAAGCGCCGAGGTCCCACGCTTCCAGTACCTGCAGCATCTCCGCCAGCGCAATGCCGCCAGACGACGGCGGCGGTGCGGTCACCACTCGCCAGTCGCGGTACTCAAAGGTCACCGGCGCGCGTTCCTTGACCCGGTAGGCCGCCAGTTCGGCCGCCTTCCACTGACCGCCCTCGGCATTCACTCCCTTGACCAGCATCGCACCCACCGGGCCGCGGTAAAAGCCGTCAAAACCCTTCGCTGCAAGCAGCTCCAGGGTGCGGGCCAGGTCGGGCTGCCTGAAGATATCGCCCTCCTGGATCGGCCTGCCTGCCGCGAGGTACACCTGGCGAGTGCCGGGATAGCGTTCCATGACATCGCGGCGGCGGGCATAGCCCTGGGCCATTCGCGCGTAGACCGGAAAGCCGTCCCGGGCGATGCCGATTGCCGGCGCCAGCGACCGGGTCAGCGGCAGCTTTCCGTACTTCTGTGCAAGGTGCACGAAGGCCGCGGGCAGTCCTGGAATTCCTGCCGACCATGGGCCATTGACCGAGCGATCACGGTTGAGCGACCCGTCCTTGAGCAGGAACTGCTCAGGAGTCGCCGCAGCGGGAGCTACTTCACGCGCATCGACGAACACATCCTTACCGCTGTTTGCATCGTGCAGCAGGAAAAAACCGCCGCCGCCAAGGCCGGAGCTGATCGGCTCGACCACCGACAGGGCCGATGAGACAGCTATCGCGGCGTCGAATGCGTTTCCGCCCTGGCGCAGGATCAGCAGCCCCGCATCGGTCGCCAGTTGATGGGCCGAGGCGATGGCCGCTCCCGGTGGGTCGACCGGCGCGACAAGCGCGGCCGCGGGGGCCTTGGCCACATCAGCCTGGACAGCCCAGGGCAACAGCATTAACGCCAGCAGCAGGCCAGATCGGAACGACGACGGTGGATTCATGGTGATTGAGGCTCCAGTTGCAGGCGACGCAGCTTTTCCAGCAACTGCTGGTGGGATTCGGGAAACGCGGGGTCCGGATCGATGCATTCCACCGGACACACCACCACGCACTGCGGCTCATCGTAGTGGCCAACGCATTCGGTGCAGCGCGCCGGATCGATCAGGTAGATGGTCTCGCCCATCGAAATTGCCTGGTTCGGGCATGCCGGCTCACAAACGTCACAGTTGACGCAGAGCTCGTTGATCAGCAGAGACATGGCTGTCTCGCGCTTGCTGAGCCCTCAACCGCAAAAGGACCAGGGGACTTTTTGCGCGCCTCACTGTGGCGCGCCGCTTCTGGTGCGAAATTCCTGCAGGTGAGGAATCGACGAACCGACAACGACGCGGCCGTCTCAGGGCCGCGCGTTGTTACTTCGTTGGCTGAGGTCCGTGGATACCCGGCGGGCGCAGCCGCGGAGCGATCCCCGCATGCGCGGGGATGGAGATCCGGACCAGGCGTGACCGACCAGCGGTCACGCGCAGGCTCGTCACTTGGCTTCGACGAAGACGTAATCCGCTCCCGACGGCACGACAGCCGCCTCGACTCGTGCGCCGTCTGCCGCGTCGCCGATGAACAGGATCTTGACCTTCTTCATGGTGTCTTCGGGCACGCCTTTGAACGAGGCCACGGCGATGTCGGCCATCTTCCCTGATTCGGGTGAACCAAACGCAATCAGGTTGCCGCCCATGATGCCGCGCGCCACTGCATTGCTGGCCTGTTCCAGCTGGCGGTCGTATTTGGCCTGGAACTCCGGGTCGGCCTGCGTGGGCAGGTAGTACAGATAGGGCTGGTTGGTGATGGTGCCCATGTTGCGGGTCACCGTCTCGGTCAGGTAAGCGCGCCAGCCGGCGTCGTCACTTTTTTCGGGCGCGACCAGCGGTGCCTCCACCGTCTCCACGGGCGCTTTTTCTTCAGTGTTGCAAGCGGCCAGCAGCAGCGCCAGGCATGCGGTCGACAACAGCTTGGAAATCGTCTTCATGGATTGCTCCCCTCTCTTGATGTTGCGTTGAATGATTACGGTAATGGTATTGCATCGGTCAGCTGACGGACCGGGATGCCCACTGCTCCTGCAGCGCGACGGCCACCGCAGCGGGCACGAATCCCGACACGTCGCCACCGAGCCGGGATATCTCCCTGACCAGCGACGATGATATGAAACCGTATTGTTCGGCCGGGGTCAGGAACAGGGTTTCCACTTCCGGAATCAAATGCCGGTTCATGCTTGCAAGCTGGAACTCGTACTCGAAATCGGACACGGCGCGCAGGCCCCGCAGCAGTACACCACCGCCCACCTCCTGCACGAAATGGGCCAGCAGCGAGTCGAATCCCCGCACCTCCACGTGGCGATGGTGCGCGACTGCCTCGCGGGTCAACTGTACGCGCAGCTCCAGCGGCAGAGTCGGACCCTTGCCCGGGCTTTCAGCGATACCGACGACAAGTCGCTCGAACAGCGGCGCCGCGCGATCGATCAGGTCGATATGGCCGTTGGTGATCGGGTCGAACGTACCGGGATACACCGCGATACGGGAGGGTGCCACGCTCATTGCCAAGCTGCCGCAGAAACGTCGCCCTTGAGTGTATCAGCGCCGGGCTTGGCCAATCTGCGGTACAGGGCGAAGTGCACGTCCCGGGTTCGGCCCTGGCGGTGGAGTGACCAGCAAGGGCCGGGCCGTGCGTCGCGCTGTTCGTGCGGCGACTCCACATAGAGGTGGGCGCCCGGGGCCATCGACTTCGACAGCTGGGCCAGCGCCTGCGGCCAAAGCACCGATGCGAAAGGCGGATCGAGGAAGGCGATATCGATGTTCCCGCCGGCATCACTTGCCAGCCACTGCAGTGCATCGGCCTGGACCACGTTCACCTGGTCCTGCGCTGCCAGCCGGGACACCGTCGCCCGCAATGACGTGACGAGCCGCGGGTCGCGCTCGACCAGCACCGCGCTCGATGCGCCTCGCGACACCGACTCCAGGCCCAGTGCGCCGGTTCCTGCAAACAGATCCGCCACCCTGGCACCGGCGATGATTGGCTCGAGCCAGTTGAAAAGCGTCTCGCGCACCCGGTCGCCGGTGGGCCTGAGGCCCGGCGAGTCTTCCACCGGAAGCCGTGTACCGCGCCAGCTGCCCCCAATGATACGGATCGCGCCGGCGC
>JBBSVH010000052.1:0-17155 GCA_038233685.1 Lysobacterales bacterium
GAGGGCATTGGCAGGCGAGGGGCTGGACATGGACAAGCGGCACCGCTTCTGGAGGATTGTCCATTTTAGCGGCCGGTAGCGTGACCCCGGTAAAAACTGGTCAGGTAGGCCCATGCAATCCGGCGACCCACGCTCCACTGAAGGTGCGGCCGGCTGATGCTGCAGGTGCACAAGCCGCTTGACTCGCCCTTATGTTGCGCTGCAATATCGAGACGGTGAATGAAAAATGAACACCAGGTGACAGTTCAGGAGCCCAGCCCCACCACCCGTCAAGCCAAACCAGGAGAAGCCGTATGAAGTCAGTAAAACTGAAAGTCGCGGTCGTCCTTACATTGGCAGTGTTGCCGCTCGTCTCGTTCGCCCAGTCGGTCGAGCCGGCGGTGGAGGAAGTCGATTCACCGATCAGCTGGACCCTCGCGGCGACTTCGGACTATGTGTTCCGGGGTGTTTCCCAGACCGACGAAAACCCTGCCGCCCAAGCCAGCATCACCTACACGACGCCGGTCGGCATCTACGCGGGCGTCTGGGCATCCAACGTCGATTTCGGCAGCGGCGGTCCGGACTTCGAGTACGACACCTACGTCGGGTACAACGTCGACTTCAGCGAAGCCGTCAACTTCGACGTGATGCTCAACCGGTACAACTACCAGGGCAGCAACGATGACAGTGCGTTGGCGTACAACGAGCTGATCACCAAGACCACGTTTCTCGGCAACTACAGCGCCACCATCGCGTACACCAACGATTACCTGGGCAGCAGCGAGGAGAGCTGGTATTACGCGCTCGCGGCCGGGGTCGACCTGCCGAACGAGTTCACGCTCGGCTTCAGCGCAGCGCACACCACCATCGACGAGTCGCTGCCGTTCGACGACTACAGCGACTACTCCGTCAGCCTGGGCAAGTCCTGGGGCGCGGTGGGCGCGTCGTTGGCCTACATCGATACCGACAGCCATGGCGACGTCAACTTCGGCAAACTGGCGGGCGACCGGGTCGTACTGACCTTCAGCTACTCGCGGTAAACCACATCGAACCGGCACATGAAGAAGGGCGCCAACGCGCCCTTCTTCATGTGCGGACGCTGGCGATGGTCCGCGTCAGTTCCAGCTGAGGACCACCTTGCCGGCCTTGCCCGCTTCCATCAGATCGAAGCCCTTCTGGAAATCGTCGATCGGCATCTGGTGGGTGAGCACCTTGCCAAGAGGGAAACCACCCAGCACCAGCTGGGTCATCTTGTACCAGGTCTCATACATCCGCCGGCCGTAGATGCCCTGCACGGTCAGGCCCTTGAAGATGATCCGGTCCCAGTCCACACCCGCGCCCTTGGGCAGGATGCCGAGGAGGGCGATCTTGCCGCCGTGGTACATGCAGTCGAGCATGTCGTTGAAGGCGTGCGGATTGCCGCTCATCTCCAGGCCCACGTCGAAGCCCTCCATGTGCAGGTCGGCCATGACCTCCTTGAGCGACTGCTTGGCTACGTTGACCACCCGGGTGGCGCCCATGTCGGCCGCCAGTTTCAGTCGGAAGTCATTGACGTCGGTGACCACGACGTTGCGCGCGCCAATGTGCTTGCAGATGCCGGCGGCAATCACGCCGATCGGGCCAGCGCCGGTGATCAGCACGTCTTCACCGACCACGTCGAACTCGAGCGCGCAGTGGGTTGCATTGCCAAACGGATCGAAGAACGCGGCGAGTTCACTGGGGATCTGGTCCGGGATAGGCCACAGGTTGCTGGACGGCATCACCATGTATTCGGCAAATGCACCGTTGCGGTTCACGCCGATGCCCACGGTGTGCGGGCACAGGTGCGGGCGTCCGCCACGGCAGTTGCGGCAGTGGCCGCAGACAATGTGTCCTTCGGCTGAGACACGCTGTCCCAACTCATACCCGCTGACTCCCGGGCCGAGTCCGACGATACGTCCCACGAATTCGTGTCCGATGGTCAGGCCGGGTGTGATCGTGCGCTGGCTCCACTCGTCCCAGAGATAGATGTGCAGGTCGGTGCCGCAGATGGCGGTTTTTTCCAGCTTGATCAGGACCTCGTTCGGGCCCGGCTCCGGCACCGGCACCTGTTCCATCCAGATGCCCTTGCCGGTTTCGCGCTTGACCAGCGCCTTCATCGTTTGCGCCATGGCGGTGCGTATCCAAAGCCTACAGAGGGCGCGGAGTATACGCCGCGTCCCATGAGCCTCGGTTTACATCCACCCCTGCCATTGGTCATGGGCGGCCGAAGCCGGCTCCTCGCTACAATCGGGGATTCCGCATCCCAAGGAGCCGCCCCGTGCGCCACAACCTGCTTGCCGTATCGCTCGCCTTTGCCTGTCTGGGTCTTACTGCCAAGGCCGCTGCCGCTGAAGGCATGTGGTTGCCGCAGCAGCTGCCGGAGATAAGCGGGCCGCTGAAGAAAGCGGGGCTCAAGCTCGACGCGCGCCAGCTAGCCGACCTCACGGGTGACCCGATGGGCGCCGTGGTGTCGCTGGGTGGATGCACCGCGAGCTTCGTTTCGCCGCAGGGCCTGGTCGCCACCAACCATCACTGTGCATACGGAGCGATCCAGCTCAATTCCACTGCCGAGAACAACCTCATCACCGACGGTTTCAACCCCGCTACGATGGCCGACGAACTCAGCGCCGGACCGAACGCGCGCGTCTACGTGCTGGATTCGATCCGCGACGTGACTGCCGAGGCCAAGGCGGCGATCGCCTCTGCCGGTGACGACGCTCTGGCCCGCACCCAGGCGCTGGAAACTTTCGAGAAGGCGCTGGTAGCCGAGTGCGAGGCCGAGGGCGGATTCCGCTGCCGCCTGTACAGCTTTTCGGGCGGCAACACCTACCGCCTGTTCCGCAACCTCGAGATCAAGGACGTGCGCCTGGCGTATGCGCCCCCCGGAAGCGTCGGCAAGTTCGGTGGCGACATCGACAACTGGATGTGGCCGCGCCATACCGGCGATTTCTCTTTCTACCGTGCGTATGTCGGTCCGGATGGCAAGCCGGCGCCCTATTCAAAGGACAACGTGCCCTTCAAGCCGAAGCGCTGGCTGAAGTTCGCCGACAAGCCGCTGGGTGCGGGAGACTTCGTGATGGTGGCCGGCTACCCGGGCTCGACTAACCGCTACGCATTGGCCAGCGAGTTCGACAGCACCGCCGCATGGACCTATCCGACGGTAGGCGCGCATTTCAAGAACCTCATCGCACTGGTGGAGGCCGCCGGCAGCAAGAACCCGGATATCGAGGTCAAATACGCCAGCACGATGGCCGGCTGGAACAACAGCTCGAAGAATTTCGACGGACAGCTTGAAGGCTTCAAGCGCATCGACGCTGCGACGCAGAAGCAGGCCGAGGAAGCGCAGATCCTCGCGTGGCTCAGGTCGCGCGGTGTCCAGGGCGCCGACGCCCTGGCGGCGCACCAGCAGTTGATCGAACTGGGTGAGGCGGCGCGTGCGACGCGGGAACGCGACCTCATCGTCGGCCAGCTCAACAACACCGCCATGCTCGGCAGCGCCGTGCAGTTGTACCGCGCCGCCATCGAGCGCGACAAGCCCGATGCCGAGCGTGAGTCCGGCTACCAGCAGCGCGACTACCCGGCTCTCGAAGGCGCGGCCAGGCAGCTGGAAAGGCGCTACGTGCCGGCCATGGACCGGCAGCTGCAGCAGTACTGGATGGAACAGTACGTGAAACTTCCGGCCGATCAGCGCCTTGCCCCCGTCGACGCGTATCTGGGTGGAAGCTCGGCGAAGGACGTGACCCGCAGCCTGAATAAGCTCGCCAAGACCAGCCTGGGGTCCACCGAGGAGCGGCAGAACTGGTTGAAGGCCGACCGCAAGGCGTTTGAATCCAGCAAGGATCCGGCGATCCAGTACGCGGTGGCGGTCATGCCCGCGCTGCTGAAGCTGGAGCAGGAGCGCAAAGCGCGCAGCGGGGAGATGCTGCTGGCCCGTCCGGTATACCTGCAGGCGGTGGCGGACTACAAGAAGAGCAAGGGTCAGTTCGTCTACCCGGATGCCAATTCGTCGCTGCGCATCACCTTTGGCAACGTCATGGGCTATGAACCGCGTGATGGCGTGGCCTACACGCCGTTCACCACCCTGCAGGGCGTTGTCGCCAAAGAAAGTGGCGAGGATCCGTTCGATTCGCCCCAGGCGTTGCTCGATGCCGTTGCGGCCGGTCGCGATGGTGGCCTCGAGGACAAGCGCCTGGGGGCGGTACCGGTCAACTTCCTGTCCAACCTCGATATCACTGGCGGGAATTCCGGTTCGCCGGTGATGGACGCCACCGGGAAACTGGTCGGCCTCGCGTTCGACGGCAACTGGGAGTCGGTCAGTTCGAACTGGGTCTTCGACCCGAAGATGACGCGCATGATTTCGGTGGATACCCGCTACATGCAGTGGATCATGCAGGAGGTCTTCCCGGCGCCGCGCCTGCTGCAGGAGTTGAGCCTGCGCAAGTAGTCAACCCGGCAGCCCTGCCCGGGCGCGCCTGGCCATCACGACGGGAGCGGTATCATGCCGCTCCCGTCGGCATTTCCGGATGGGAACAACCCCCGCAGACACCTGGAAGCTTCTCCGCATGCGCATCCTGCTTGCCCGTCATGGCGAAACGCCGTGGAACGCCGAAGGCCGCTACCAGGGCCAGATCGACATTCCGCTCTCGCCGATCGGTGAATCACAGGCGCTGGCACTGGGCGTGCGGCTGAAGGATCAGCAGATCGATCGTGCGGTGGCCTCGCCACTGTTGCGCGCCTTGCGCACGGCGGAGCTCGCGCTTGGGGAGGCGCGCGCATCGATGCTGACCGTAGAGCCGGACCTGCAGGAGATCGCGCACGGCGAATGGGAGGGCCTGCTCGCCTCCGAGATCCACGGCAAGGACCCCGTGCGTCTGCGCGCGTGGCGCGAAGAGCCCGACACGGTGCTGATGCCCGGTGGCGAATCCCTGCGCCAGGTGCTGAATCGGTCGTGGCAGGGGCTGACTCGCGCCACCGAGGGGCTAGGTGCCGCCGAGACGCTGCTCGTGGTTGCCCACGATGCCGTGAACCGGGTCATCCTGTGCCGCGTGCTGGGCCTGCCGATCGCCAAGCTGTGGACGTTCCGCCAGGCGCCAACCACGCTCAACCTGCTCGAGGGTCCGGACGTGGAGCACCTGGAGGTGGTCCGCCTCAACGATTGCGCACACCACACGCCGTTCTTCGGCGAAGCGGTGCACCGGGCGCTGTAAGCGAGCATGGAGCGCACCCTGGCCGAGTGGCTCGAGCATATCGAGCAGCAGCATCCCAAGGGCATCGCGTTGGGGCTCGACCGGACCCGCGCCGTGGCTGACCGACTGAAGATCGGCAAGCCCGCCACCCACGTCATCACCGTGGGCGGCACCAACGGCAAGGGCTCGACGGTCGCCTTCGTGGAGGCCATCGCCCGAAGCGCCGGCTGGCGTGTCGGTGCCTACACCTCCCCGCACCTGCTGCGCTACAACGAGCGCGTGCGCATCGATGGCGTGGAGGCTGACGACGCGCAGCTGGTTGCGGCTTTCGAGGCCGTGGAGTCTTCGCGGGCGGGCACCGAACTCACCTACTTCGAATTTGGAACGCTCGCCGCACTGTGGCTGTTCGTGCAGGCCGATCTGGACCTGGCCGTGCTTGAAGTGGGGCTTGGAGGGCGACTGGACGCGGTCAACATCATCGATCCGGATGTGGCGGTCATCACCACCGTGGACATCGATCATGTCGACTGGCTGGGCAGCGACCGGGAGAGCATCGGTTTCGAGAAGGCCGGCATTGCGCGGGCGTGGAAACCGCTGGTGCTGGGCGAAGTGGATTCACCGGCCAGCGTGCTCCGCCACGCCTATGCCATTGGCGCCAACGCTATCCGGCTGGGCAGTGATTTCTTCCATGAGTCCATCGACCGCGAACGCTGGCGCTGGCGGGAAGTTGGCACCGAGCTGGAGCTGCCCAACCCGACCCTGGCCGCGCCGGTGCAACGCATCAACGCTGCGACTGCGATCGCCGCACTGCGTGCGCTTCCTGCCCACATGCCGCTCGCAGCCTTTGCCGAAGGCGTGGCCAGCGCGCGTATCCAGGGCCGGCTGCAGCCGTTCCGGTTCCATGCTCGCCAGGTCATGGTCGATGTGGCCCACAACCCGCAGGCCGCACGCGCACTGGCGTCATGGCTGCAGGACGAGCCCGTGCAAGGCCGCACGCTCGCCGTGTTCGCGGCCCTGGCGGACAAGGATGTCGTAGGTGTTGCCGAGGCGCTGGCCGCGCAGGTCGATCGATGGTTCCTTGCGAGCCTCGATGTCGGCAGCGAGCGTAGCCAGAGTGCGGTCGAACTGGCGGCAAGACTCTCAGGCACCGCCGCTGCAGGCGGTAGCCGACACGCTACGGTGAGCCAGGCCATTGAAGCGGCACGCGAGGCAGCACACGAGGACGATCGCATCCTAGTGTTCGGATCGTTCCACGTCGCAGCCGAGGCGATGACGCTGTTGCATTCAGGTCAGTGACTGCGAAGGGTCCGGAGCGGGCCGTATAATTCTCGGCGGCATTCCTGCCCCGCTTCGCGCGAGCCCCCATGGATACCGCCCTCAAGCAACGCCTCATCGGCGCCGTCGTGCTGGTCGCCCTGGCGGTGATCTTCCTGCCCATGCTGATCAAGGGGCCGGCCCCTGAAAGCGGTGCGTCGAACGTGCCGCTGGACGTGCCCGCAACGCCGGCCGGCGACTACGAGACGCGCGAGCTCCCGCTGGTGACCCCGGGCCAGACACCGCAGGGTGGCGCGGTCGGACTGGGTGGTCGTGCGTCCGCGGCAAGCGACGCTGCCGCGGATGAAGCGGCCGATGGCACCTCCGGCTCCATGCTGCCGCCGACCGCAGCTGGCGGGAATTACGCGGTCAATTTTGGCGCGTACGCGACGACGGCCGACGCCGAGGCGGTGATTGCGCGGCTGCAGCAGTCCGGCTTCCCGGGCTATCGGGAGCCCACCACCATCAACGGCAACACCGCGTATCGCGTGCGCATTGGCCCCTATGCCGATCGCGCCAGCGCCGAGACGGTGCGCCTGCAGGCCGGGCAGGTGCGCAGCGACGTGCGGACCCAGGTCGTGGCGCTGGACGCTGGCACGCCTGGCACGCCTGCCGCGGCAGCGGTGGCCACCGCGCCGGCACCGAAACCCGAACCGGCCACGGCGGATGCGTCCAAGCCCGCTGAGCCCAAGCCCGCTGCAGCCGAGCCCGCTGCCAAGCCTGTAGCCGCCGCTGCGCCTGCTCCGCCCGCCGCGCTGGCGGCCCCAGGCGTCGGTTTTGCCGTGCAGGTCGGGGCGTTCACCAAGGCCGCCGATGCCAACACGCTGCGCGACAAGCTGCGCGCAAGCGGCTTCAGCGCCTTCGTCGAGCAGGTGCAGACCGACAAGGGCACGCTCAGCCGCGTTCGCGTGGGACCGGTATCCAGCCGCGCCGACGCGGACCAGTTGAAGGCGCAGGTGGCGGCCAAAGCCGGTCTGGACGGCATGGTGCTGTCGCACCCTTGAGGCGGCTATGCCTGCGCGTCTGCGCACCCGCCGCGAAGCTGGCCCGTGCAGGTCATGAGGGTGGATTCGGGTGATCGACGTGGTGCTCGTGGCCCTGGTGCTGGTGTCGGCCATCCTTGGACTGATGCGCGGCTTCGTGGGAATCCTGGTTTCAACCTTAGCCTGGCTGCTGGCCGGGCTGGTGGCGTTCAAGTTCGGTCCCGAGGCGGCGCTGTGGCTCTCCAGTGACGGACAGCCGTCCATTTCGGAGACATTTGGCGGCTACTCACTCAGCTTCATTGCGGTGTTGCTCGCGGTGGGCACGGTCGGGGCGCTGGTTCGTTCAATGGTGCGCGCCTCCGAGCTGTCAGGAGCGGACCGCGCGCTCGGTTTCGGGGTGGGGGTCTTCCGCGGACTGGTGATCGCCTGCCTGCTGGTCCTGGTGCTGGGCTTCACGCCGCTGCCGAAGGAGCCGTCATGGCGCCAGTCGCAGGTGCTGCCGCTGCTGATGCCGGGCGTCGGCTGGATGCGCACCCAGCTGCCTGAGTGGTCGGTTCCCGATACCGGTTTTCGCAATGCACTGCCGTCAGGCGATAATGACGAACCTGGCGCACCGTCGCCGACCCTCGTCGAGGGCGCGCTGAGGCAGGTGCTGGCGCGCGGCGCAAGCGCGACAGGCGCCCGCACGCCGGAAGCAGTTGCGGAAGGATCGAACGATCCAGCGTATGTGGAAGACCCGGGCCAGGATCCGGCGAACATCGAAACCGCACGCACGGACTCGGCCCTGGCCGAAGCGCCAGCGAAGCGATCCCCGGGCCAGGGCGCGGTCAACGTCGAACCAGTAGCGGAGTAACACGATCCATGTGCGGCATCGTCGGTATCGTTGGCAACCAGAGCGTTGCCGGCCAGCTTTATGACGGACTGACCGTCCTCCAGCATCGCGGCCAGGACGCGGCGGGCATCGCCACGGCCGACGGCACGCGTCTTCGCGTGCACAAGGACAACGGACTGGTGCGCGACGTGTTCGGTCCGAAGGAGATGAGCCTGCTGGAAGGCCGCGTGGGTATCGCCCACTGCCGCTATCCGACCGCCGGATCAGAAGGCCTGGACGAATCGCAACCCTTCTATGTGAACTCGCCTTACGGGATCGCGCTGGCGCACAACGGCAACCTGATCAACACCGAAGCGCTGCGCCAGGATGTGTTCGCCGAAGACCGCCGCAACATCAACACCGACTCGGACAGCGAAGTGCTGCTGAACGTGTTCGCGCACGAGCTCGATCGCCAGCGCTCGCTCTCGCCCGAAGCGGCGATCCGCGCGGTGGCCGGCGTGCACCGACGGGTCAAGGGCGGCTATGCGGTGGTCAGCGTGGTGCTGGGCCTGGGGCTGGTGGCGTTCCGCGACCCGCACGGCATCCGGCCCCTGGTGCTGGGCAAGCGCGATCACGAGGAGGGCACCGAGTACATCGTCGCTTCCGAATCGGCCGCACTCGACATCCTCGGTTTCCAGCGCATGCGCGACGTGATCCCTGGCGAGGCAGTGGTGATCACCGCGCGCGGCGAGCTGTTCACCGAGGTCTGCGCAGAGCCGCAGCAGCGCGCGCCATGCATCTTCGAGTTCGTGTATTTCGCCCGACCCGATTCGATGATCGAGAATGTGTCAGTGCACAAGGCGCGCATGCGCATGGGCGTGAAACTGGGCGAGAAAATCCTGCGCCTGCGCCCGGATCACGACATCGACACCGTCATCCCGATCCCCGACACCTCGCGTGACGCGGCGCTGGAGATCGCCAACGTGCTGGGGGTGAAGTACCGCGAAGGCTTCATCAAGAACCGCTATGTCGGCCGCACCTTCATCATGCCGGGGCAGGGCGAGCGGGTGAAATCGGTGCGCCGCAAGCTCAACCCGATTCCGCTGGAATTCCGCAACCGCGTGGTGCTGCTGGTGGACGATTCCATCGTGCGCGGCACCACCTCCAAGCAGATCGTGCAGATGGCCCGCGACGCCGGTGCGCGCAAGGTTTACCTGGCGTCGGCCGCGCCGCCGGTGCGCCATCCGAACATCTACGGCATCGACATGCCGGCGCCGGAAGAACTGGTGGCCCACGACCGCAGCATCGAGGAAGTGCAGGAATTCCTGGGTTGCGACTGGCTGATCTACCAGGACATCGAGGACCTGGAAGCCTCGGTGCGCGAAGGCAACCAGGACCTGGAGAAGTTCGATTCCTCGTGCTTCGACGGCGAGTACGTGACCGGCATCGAACCGGGCTACTTCGAGCGCCTGGAGGCACTGCGCTCGGATGAAGCCAAGCGCCAGCGCAGGATCGGCTGATCGCGTTCGCCAAGCCAGAAGCCGCAGCGCCGTGACTTCGGTCTTTGCCGCAGCCCGCGCCTGCCTGGACGCCAGCGATCCGCAGCGCAAGGTCGCGCTCACGCAGCAGTATTCGGCGGCGTTCCTGCGTGGCGAACTGGATGCACCGCGCGATGCGCCGCCACCGCTGCCCATCGGCATGCCGGGCCGGCCGCCGAAGCCGAAGCTGGTGCCGGCGCGGGAGCTGCCGCAGCGCGGGCTCGGGACGGGCGAGGGACGCGCCGCGTTCGTGCACGCCATTGCGCACATCGAGCTCAACGCCATCGACCTGGCGTGGGATGCGGTGTACCGGTTCCGCGGGCTGCCGATGCAGTTCCATGCCGACTGGATCAGCGTGGCCAACGACGAGTCGCGCCATTTCACCCTGCTGCGTGAGCGCCTGCTCGAGTTCGGCTACGACTACGGCGACTTCGACGCCCACAACGGCCTGTGGGAAATGACCGAGAAAACCGCGCACGACGGCCTCGCACGCATGGCCCTGGTGCCGCGCGTGCTGGACGCGCGCGGGCTCGACGTGACCCCCGGGATGATCGTGAAGCTGCGCAGGTTGGGCGACGACATCACCGCCGATATCCTGGCGCTGATCCTGCGCGAGGAGGTGGCGCACGTGGCGGCGGGCTCGCACTGGTTTCGCTGGTACTGCGAACGCGCCGGACTGGAACCGCGCGCCACGTTTCGCGACCTGCTGGCGCGCTTTGCAGGCCCCGTATTGCGCGGCCCGTTCAACCACGAGGCGCGCCTGCTGGCCGGCTTCGATGCCGAAGAGATCGAGGCGCTGGAGCAGCTGTCGGGCTGAATCAGCTCCCGCCCCTGATCGGCGCGATGCGCAAGACTATTTCTGGCCGGTGGATGCGTTGTCAGTCGCGAAAGTTCCAACAACCTGTGGACGATGTCCTCCGCACCCACGCCCCCCAGCGGCCAGGGCGGCGTCAATCTCTGGTTTCGCGACCGAAGTCGCTCCCACGGAAGCGGCCTACAGCGTGACCAGCGCGTAGTCGCCCGCGTTCACGCGCAACACCGATCCCTGCTCGTACCAGTCACCCAGCACGATCCGGCTGGTGTGGCCTTCGCGGTGGATCTTCGGCCTGTGGGTGTGTCCGTGGATGATGGTGTCGATGCCGAAGCGTGAAAATGCGTCGTCAACCGCATCCGGGCTCACGTCGGTAATCGACTCGAAGCGAAGGTCGCCACCATCGTCGCGAAGGCTTTCCTGATGCGACTTGCTGGCCTCTCGCGCCTGCGCTGCGAATGCGAGTCGCGCCTGCACGGGCTGCGAGAGAAACTCCTTCTGCCACGCTGGATCACGCGTCTGCGCACGGAACGCCTGGTAGGCGCTATCGGCCGTGCACAGCAGGTCGCCGTGCATCAGCAGTACCGGCCTGTCGCACAGCATGACCACCGCAGGGTCGGGCAGGACGCGCATGCCGGCGCGTTCGGCAAACGCGCTACCCAGCAGGAAATCGCGATTGCCGCGCATGAAGTAGACCGGCACGCCGGCTTCGGAGAGTTCCCTCAGGCCGGTCGCCACCATCGTGCCGACCTCGCACGGATCATCGTCACCCACCCACGCCTCGAAAAGGTCGCCCAGGATGTACACAGCTTCGGCACTGCGCGCTTCGCCCTGCAGGAACTCAAGGAAGAGCGTGGTGATTTCGGGACGGCTTGAGTCCAGGTGAAGATCTGAAATGAAGAGCGTGGTCATCTTGGGATTGTAGGCGCTGGCCGCCAAGTGCACTCAACAAGCTCGCAGAAACGGTGACTGCGCATGGGCAGCACGGTCAGCGAGGCCGTAGGTTCACTTCGCAGGCGTTCTGCGGCGCTTTTTAGATCGCGAACTGCGGCACTATTGTCGGGGCGCGGTAAAATCAACGATTTCCTGCTGCTGGACCCCTCATGACCTGCCGCACCCGTTTTGCTCCAAGTCCCACCGGATACCTGCATATCGGCGGCGCACGCACCGCGCTGTTCTGCTGGCTGGAGTCGCGCCACCGCGGCGGTGACTTCATCCTGCGTATCGAAGATACCGACCGCGAGCGGAGTACCCAGGAGGCAATTGACGCGATCCTGAGGTCCATGGAGTGGCTGGGCCTGGACTACGACGAGGGTCCCATTTTCCAGACCCAGCGACTGGATCGCTACCGCGAGGTCGCCGAGCAGATGGTCGCGGCCGGCACGGCGTACTACGCCTACGAGAGCAAGGACGAGCTGGAAGCGATTCGCAATGCCGCGCAGGCGGCGGGCGAGAAGCCGCGCTACGACGGCCGTGCGCGCGGTCAGGACCTGCCGTTCCGCGATGACCCCAACCGCGTGATCCGCTTCAAGAACCCGCAGGGCGGCAGCGTGGTGTTCGAGGACCGCATCAAGGGCCGCATCGAGATCAGCAACAGCGAGCTCGATGATCTGGTGATCTTCCGCTCCGACGGCTATGCCACATACAACTTTGCCGTGGTGGTGGACGACATCGACATGCGCATCACCGACGTGATCCGCGGCGACGACCACATCAACAAGACCCCGCGCCAGATCAACATCTACGAGGCGCTTGGCGCAGCGGTGCCGCTGTTCTCGCACATGCCGATGATCCTGGACCCGGAGGGCGCCAAGCTGTCCAAGCGCACCGGTGCGGCGGACGTCATGGAATACCGCGAGGCCGGTTACCTGCCGCATGCGCTGATCAACTACCTGGCCCGGCTGGGCTGGTCGCACGGTGACCAGGAGATCTTCAGCCGCGAGGAAATGATCGCGCTGTTCTCGGTGGAGGACGTGAACTCGAAGGCGTCGCGACTGGACCCGGCCAAGCTCGGCTCGATCAACCAGCACTACCTCAAGACCGACGACCCCGATGAAGTAGGCGTGCAGCTGGAATACCAGCTGCGCACCCTCGGCCTGGATATCAGCCATGGCCCGAAGCCGGGCGAGGTGGTGGTTGCGTTGCGTGAACGCGTGCAGACCCTGAAGGAAATGGCCGAGCGCGCGGCGGTCTGGTACCAACCGCTGCAGGAGTACGACGCTGCCGCCGTGGCCAAGCACCTGACCCCCGCCGCCGCGGCGCCCCTGACCGCCGCACGCGAGCATCTTGCGAACGTGGCGGACTGGAGCGTGGAGGCGGTATCGGCCGCGCTGCATGACACCGCCTCTGCGCTGGGACTGGGCATGGGGAAGGTGGCGCAGCCGCTGCGCGTGGCCATCACCGGCACCCAGGTCAGTCCCGACATCGCGCAGACCGTATACCTGGCCGGGCGCGAGCAAGCCCTGCAACGCATCGATTCAGCGCTTCTGAAGACCGCCGCAAACGGGTGACCCGAGACGTGGCCAGACACTCCTGCACCGACCCCAAGCACCACGTCGACGATGCTGACGGCTTCGTTGCTGCGGTGGAGCGCGCGTGCCACGAACGTGGCCTGCGGCTGACGCCTATTCGCCTGCGCGTGCTGCAGCTGATCGCCGAGGCCGGCAAACCGGTCAAGGCCTATGAGCTGCTCGAATGGGTGCGCGAAAGAAAGGGCGTGGGTGCCGACGCACCGCCCACGGTGTATCGAGCGCTGGATTTCCTGATGGCCAATGGTTTCGTGCACAAGCTTGAATCGGTCAACGCATTTGTCGCCTGCCATCACCCCAACAGTGCGCAGCACTCGGTTCCCTTCCTGATCTGTGACCGCTGCCATTCGGCGGTGGAGCTGGAAGACCGCGAAGTAGTGAGCCAGCTGGAGGAACGCGCCCGGGCGCTCGGCTTCCAGCCGCAGGCGCAGACACTGGAAGTGCACGGGCTGTGCGCCAAGTGCGCCCCTCAGGCGAGCTGAAGCCAACGCAAGCAGATATGGGACCGGCTTCCCGCTGCGTGCATCTGCTTTCCAACCGGCAACCTTTGACTGCCAGTGAACTTGCGGAAGTACGGGGCTTCCACCGACGCGGCACAGGCTCTACCGGTGCAGTTGCATCGGGGACCGCCCACGAAAAAAGGCTGCCGGAGCAGCCTTTTTCCGAATGTCAGGTTGGAACTCAGAAAAACACCCGGACTCCAAACGAAATGTTGCGATCCGGCAGCAGCACGACGTCCTTGAGGAACGAGGTGTGTACGCGTGCCTTCTGTCCGGTGAGGTTGCTGCCGTCCACGAACACTTCCCACGCGCTGATGCCCGCGTCCTGGTGGTAGGTGAGGTGTGCATCGACCAGGGTGTAGCCGTCGGTAGGGGTTTCGCTTTCGGCCACGCGATCCTGCTCGTTGTTGCGCACCGCACCCAGGGACGCGCGCCAGTTCCCCAGGTCCCAGCGCAGCTGCGCGCCAAGCCTCGAGGGTGCGATGCGCGGCACGTCGCCGCCACCGTCGGCGAAGCTGGCCAGCACGGTGTCACCGAACACGCGCAGGTCCCAGCGGCCGGTGTCGTTGTCGGCCACGTGCACGGTGGCCTCGGCTTCAAGGCCGCGGAATCGGGCATTGGCCTGGCTCCACTGGCGTATCGGCAGCACCTCGCCCGGCTCGAGCTCGAATTCCAGGCCGGTCTCGGCCAGGTAGATGAAGTCGTTGAAGCGGTTGTAGTAGACCGAGAATTTGCCGTCGACCAGCGCTGACTGGTACTGCACTCCAAATTCGATCTGGTTCGCCGCCTCCTGGTCGAGATCGCGATCGCCGATCTCGTACGCCTGAGTCGCAAGGTGCGGTCCGTCGGCGAACAGCTCTTCCTCGGCGGGCGCGCGTTCTGCGTGGTCGAAACTGGCGGTCAGGCGCCACTCCTCGTCCATGCGCCAGCCGCCTGCCAGCGAGAAGCTGACGGGAGTGAAATCACGCTCCGCCTGTGTGTCCGGGTTCGCATTGATCTGGTCCACGCGCGCGCCGAGGTCCAGCTGCAGGTCGTCCCACGATTTGCGGGCCACGCCGAACAGGCCGATTGCGCGGGTCGCGGTGCGCGGCACGAATGCTTCGTCACCGAGCGCTTCGAACACGCTGTCGCTACCCTGCAGACCCAGCGCACCTTTCCAGCCGCCAGCCAGGTCGAACGACGCTTCGATCCGCCCCTCGGTGGCCTCCTTCGTGAATGTAGTGCCGACTTCTCCGCCTTCGAACTCGATGTGCTCGTAATCGTTGCGGCCCAGGCTGAAACGCAGGCCGCTGCCTTCGCCCCAGGGTGACAGCAGCCCACCCTTGAGGTCGTAGCGGTCCTGGCGCATCTGCAGGTAGACGCCGCGCTCGCCGTTGGCCAGGTCGCCCGGCTCGCCCGGGTTGCCGTAGTCGTTTTCAAAACGCGATGCGGAAGCGCCCACGAAGCCCCAGTCACCCAGCAGCGAGCCGCCGACCGAGCCGGTTTTCGTATCGATGAAGGTGTTCCGCTGGGTGCCCACCGGCGTGTCGTAATCCTTGTTGTTGCGATACACCCCATCCACGTGCAGGGCGAAGCGATCGCTGCCGCCGTCGAGGCGGAACATCGAGGTCTCGCCATTGTTCACCGTGTCGAAGCGCTGCTCGGCCCGGCCGCTGCACCCCCCCTCGATTGCACGTTCGGGGATGCGCCCGTCAACCACGTTGACGACGCCGCCGATGGCGCCGCTGCCGAACAGCAGGGTGGACGGCCCTTTGAGGACTTCGATCTGGTCGGCCAGGAACGGCTCGACCGCCGGCGCGTGATCCTGGCTGATGGTCGACACATCCTGGGTGGAGAGGCCGCCGCTCAGGATGGCCACGCGCGGGCCTTCCAGGCCGCGCAGGATCGGGCGGCCCACACCGGGACCGAAGTTGGAACTCTGCACGCCGGGAATACTGGATAGCGTCTCGCCCAGGGTGGCACTGCGGTTTTCATCCAGGCGCTCGCCCGCCAGCACGTCGGCCGGCTTGCTCAGCGCCGCGGCGGTGTCGCGCAGGGGACTGGCCGTGACGACCACACTTCCGAGATCCTTGACGTGCCGATCGCCACTTTCAGGGTGGCGCGTATCGGTGACCGGCGCGCCATCTGGCGGTAGCTCGGCAGCTTGCTGCGCAAGGGCAGGGATTGAAGACAGGGCCAGGGCCAAGCCAAGGAAGAGACGATGGCGGGCCAGCGACACAGGAATGATCATGATGCGTGGTGCTCGAAGGAAGGACGTATGGATTACGGACATAGAATGTTATATTATTACTTCTACCGCAACCCGGCCTTTCACGACAGATAATGCGAAGCCGATGAAATCCCCCCTGCACAGGCTGCTCGACCGATTCGGAGCCACCGGTTCCATGATCTGTGCGGTGCACTGCGCCCTGACGCCCCTGCTGTTGGCGGCGATCCCGTCTTTGGGACTGTCGATCTGGCTCGGCGACAGTGTCGAGCGTGGGTTCGTGGTGTTCGTCACCGTGGTCGGCCTGTTCAGCCTGATGTGGGGCTACCGCCGCCACCGTGCTTTCCGCGCACTGACCCTGCTGCTGCTCGGCCTCGGGCTGCTCTGGCTGGGGTTGCTGTACGGCCCGCTGCACCACTCGGCGGTGCCGCACGCGGTCGTCATGACCCTGGGCGGCGCGTTCGTGGGCTTGGCGCACATCGTGAACCTGAGGCTCAACCACTGGCACGTGCATGATGCGAGCTGTGCGCATTGAGGCCCGCGTGGTAAGCTTTGCGGCTTCGCGCGCCAGGCGCCACGGCATAATTCCGGGAGTTGAGACAGATGGGCAAGGGTGACCGCAAGACCACCAAGGGCAAGCGCTTCAACAGCAGCTACGGCAATGCACGCAAGCACGTGCTCGAAGTGGACGCCGCGGCGGCCACCGCGCCGGTAGCCAAGAAGGCCGTCACCAAGGCACCGGCAAAAAAGGCCGTGGCCAAGAAGACAGTTGCCAAGGCGTCCTGAAGCCTGCGCTGCGCCTGCTGCCAGTGCGGTGGCAAGTGAAGAAACCCGGCCTGGAGCCGGGTTTTTTGTGGGAGTCCATTCGAAGTCCTGAGGTCGCACCACCTGATCCCGGCCTGGCCTCGTGCCCGAGATTCAGCGCCGAAGCGCTGTCTCACACGATCAACTCACCGCCCGCGAATACCGAGGTGGCCGGATTTCCGCCCAGCCAGTAGGTCAGCTCCGCGGGTCCGGTGATCGACCAGTGCACGAAGTCGGCGCGCAGTCCCACCGCCAGCCTTCCGCGGTCGCGCAGGCCCAGTGCCCGGGCGCCATTGACCGTAGCGCCGCGCAGTGCCTCTTCCGGGGTCAGCCTGAAATGGGTGCATGCCAGCGACATCGCCAGCCGCAGTGAGCGCAGCGGCGAGGTACCGGGGTTGCAGTCGGTGGCCACCGCCATGGCGACTCCGTGCTTGCGGAACAAATCAAGTGGCGGCAGCCGGGTTTCGCGCAGCA
>JBBSVH010000053.1:0-17100 GCA_038233685.1 Lysobacterales bacterium
CAAGGTCGATGAGAACATATCGTTGGCGGACCTTGAGGCGCTTCCGGGTCTGTATGTGGAGCTGATCGAACGCCTGATGCTTGACGATCACTCGCCCGCGTAGGTGGCGAGTCCCGGGCACGGCTACTCCATCCCCGCTCCCCCGTCGTCGCGTCCCTGGCCCCTTGCCGTTGTAGACCCGAGATTGCCCGGATGCTTCCCATGTCGAAGCCAGAGCATCCGAGCAAGCTCGGATCTACGCGTCCGCCTTGCTCAGACTTTGCCCTTGCTCTTGCCTGTCCCCTTGCCCTTGCCCTTGCCCTTGCCCTTGCCCTTGCCCGTGCCCGTGCCCGTGCCCGTGCCCGTGCCTGTGCCTGTGCCTGTGCCTGTGCCCTTGCCCTTGCACGTGCCCTTGGCCTTGGCCTTGCCTTCGTAGATCCGAGCTTGCTCGGATGTTTTTCTAATGACGCAGCCAGAGCAATCACACACCACTGGATGCACGCTTGCCAAACTGGGCGGACCGGCGCCTGCTGACGGTTGCAAATGACACTTTCGAGGCCTGCCAAAATACGCTTGCCAGCCATCTCGTGAGCGGTTAGCTTCGATCCATGCCTCGCACCCATTCCTTCATTCGCCTCGATGCAGACCGCTTCAATATCGCGCTGGCCAATAATCGTGCGCGACCGATGCGGGTCTGCGACCGGGTGTAAAAGCAACTCTCCGGATCACCAGAAACCCGCATCGCAGGATGCGGGTTTTTTTTTATTGCCGTTGCATTCCAGATCCGCCACCAGGAAAACCACCATGTGCTCTATCTTCGGCATCTTCGGATTGCAGCCCGACGACGATATTCGAACCCTGCGCAGCGAGGCGTTGGGACTGTCCCAGCGCCAGCGCCACCGCGGGCCTGACTGGAGCGGCGTGTATGTCGACCAGGGAGCGATCCTGGTGCACGAGCGCCTGGCCATCGTCGATCCGGCAGGTGGATCGCAACCGCTGCGTTCGGCCGACGGTCATCTGGCGCTGGCGGTCAACGGCGAGATCTACAACCACCGCGAACTCAGGCTAGAAATGGAACAGCCCTACGAATACCTGACCGGTTCGGACTGCGAGGTGATCAACGCCCTGTATCGGGAGGATGACCCCGCAAGCTTTCTCAATCGCCTCAACGGGATTTTCGCTTTCGCCCTGTGGGACGCGGAAAGGCAACGCGTGCTGGTGGCACGCGATCCGATGGGCGTGTGTCCGCTGTACTGGGGGCATGATCGCGAAGGCCGCCTGCGCGTGGCTTCGGAGATGAAGTCTCTGGTGGAGGCCTGCGCCGACGTGGCCCAGTTTCCGCCCGGTCATTTCTACGACGGCGCGACCGGTGTGATGACCCGGTACTACCACGCCCCGTGGCGCGAATATGCGGCGGTGGAGGGTGTGGAACCAGCGCTGCAGGTACTGCGCGAGGCCTTTGAGCGCGCGGTGCACCGCCAGCTGATGACCGACGTCCCCTACGGCGTGCTGCTTTCCGGCGGGCTGGATTCCTCGCTGGTGACGGCCGTGGCCGCGCGCTACGCCCGCCACCGTATCGAGGAAGACGACAAGGCCGAAGCCTGGTGGCCGCGCCTGCATTCCTTCGCCATTGGCCTGAAGGGTTCGCCCGACCTGGCGGCCGCGGCGATCGCCGCCGAGGCGCTGGGAACCGTGCATCACGGGTTCGAGTACACCCTGGAGGAAGGGCTGGACGCGCTGCCCGAAGTCATCCGGCACATCGAGACGTTCGATGTCACCACTATCCGCGCGTCGACGCCGATGTACCTTCTGGCGCGGCGGATCAAGGCGATGGGAGTGAAGATGGTGCTGTCGGGCGAGGGCTCGGACGAGATCTTCGGCGGCTACCTGTACTTCCACAAGGCGCCGAACGCACGCGAATTCCATGACGAGCTGGTGCGAAAGCTCGACGCGCTGCACAACTACGATTGCCTGCGCGCCAACAAGTCGATGATGGCCTGGGGCGTGGAGCCGCGCGTGCCGTTCCTGGACGTCGAGTTCCTGGACGTTGCCATGCGCATGGATGCCAGGTTCAAGATGATCGACAAGACCAGTGCCGGCGCCACGCGGATGGAGAAAGGCATCCTGCGCGAAGCGTTTGAAGGCTACCTGCCCGATTCGATCCTGTGGCGGCAGAAGGAACAGTTCAGCGATGGCGTGGGCTACGGCTGGATCGACGGACTGAAGGCGCACGCCGACGCGCACGTCAGCGATCGCGAGCTTGCCGCAGCAGCCAGGCGCTTTCCGGTCAACCCGCCGCTGAGCAAGGAGGCCTACCACTACCGCAGGCTGTTCGAAGCCTGCTTTCCAGGGGCTGCTGCTGCGCAAACGGTACCGGGTGGCAAATCGATTGCCTGCTCATCGCCGGCAGCGATCGCGTGGGACGCGAGCTTTGCAGCGGCGGCAGATCCGTCAGGGCGCGCGATCGCCGGAGTGCACAACGCGGCGCTTTGATGCTGTTGCTTCTCCCGATGGAGAAGGAAACACGCTGTTTCTGGAGCTGTTGCTTCTCCCCCCGGGAGAACGGCAGGTCTAGGGCTTCAGGCTCAACGTATGGCGCGTCACCCCGGGCAGGAACGGCGACGCACGCCCGTGCACCCAGTCGTCGTGTCCAGCGCCCCAGAACGGCGAAAGCGGATTGCCGCTCTGGCCGCCGGGCATGTGCGCAATTCCTTCGTCCTCATGGCCGGGGCTGACCACCATGCGCTGCGAAGCGCCGAACGACGGGCCCTGCACGCGTGGCATGTTGGCGTCCCCACGCAGCGGGTTGGCCGGCATGCACAGGGAGTGCTTGAACAGGGCGGGCAACGCGCCGGCGAGTGGGTGGCAGATCCGCGCGGTGTTGCGTGCGCCCCAGGTGCGATCTTCAGCCGCAACGCGACCGAACTCCTCATGCACATCGCGCGCCGCATCCTGCAGCAGCGCATCCCAGCTGTCGAAGCGACGTGGCAGCAGGTGCGCAGGGCGCTGAACCAGCAAGGGCCAGACCACGCCTTCCAGTTGCGGCATCGACGGCACCTCGAACTCCTTGCCCAGCGCAGCGCGCGCGGGAGCAGTCAGACCTTCGGCAATCCGCTCATGTACTGCCAGGCGCCACGCGCGCACCGCGCGGTAGCTGGTCGATCCGGTGCTGGCACGTGCGTGCCAATCACCCGCCTCGTCGAACATTGCGGCCACGGGACTCCCGGGTGCAGCCTTGGCCTCGCGCTGCATCAGCTTCCACCAGCGCTCCAGGAACACGGCACGGTCGTCGAGCTGGATTGCCAGCAGGTCTTTTTCATTGAAGCGCTCCCGGCCCATAAGCCGGTTCCTGATCTGTTGCGCCCGCGCGCCCAGCGCATAACCACCGTCCCCGAGCCTGGCCAGGTCTTGGCCATCGACCACCCGGCTGTTGGCTGTCCACACGCGGCCGGAAGCGGGGTCGACGCGGCGCGGCGCCCCGGCAGGGTTGGCGTCCCACGGCGCGCACTCGACTGTAGGCTTGGACGCTAGCGACTCTTTGTCCCGTGCCGCCCCAGGGTTTGTGCGATCAAACGGTGCAGTGGCATCGCAGCCAGCGGCCCGCTCCGGGACCGCAGACAGCAGCCGCCACGCGATGTGTCCGTCGCGGTCGCCGATCACCATGTTCTGAGCCGGAATCGCTACCCGATCGGCAATCGCGAGGGCGCTCCCGATATTGCCGGCCCGGGCCATGTCGGCAAGCGACACCTGCACCGCGCCCGGCAGATGCGCCAGCCAGCGCAGGGCCAGCAGCCGCCCATCGGGTTGTTGATGCAGGACGGGGCCCCATTGCGTCTCCTTCACGATGAGCTGCAGCGCTTCGCGTCCCGCCACCTCGATCGTTTCGACGTACTCGACTGGCGTCTCACATCCGCTCTTCAGCGCGTTTCCCGCGCATGGCGTCACCAGCGCCCAGTCCGCCCAGTCGCCATAGGCGTTGGTGAATCCCCATGCCACGTGCGTGTTGCTGCCGACCACGACCGCCGGCAGGCCGGGCAGGGTGAAGCCTGAAATATCGACCTTGCCCCCGGGTGCCAGCGCATCGCGATAGCGAAGCCGCGCTCGGAACCAGATGTTGGGCGCGCGCAGCCCCAGGTGCATGTCGTCGGCGACGATGGCGCGACCGTCTTCGGTCAACGCGCCTGACACGGCCCAGTTGTTGCTGCCGGGCGTGCCGGCCTCGTCCTTGGCCACGGAATCGGCGGGGTCGGGAAAGGCCAGCGTGCGCAAGTTCACCTGTGACGCCGCGGGAAGGACCGCATCGCCTCGCGGCTCACCATCGAGGGGTGCGTCCCAGCTCGATCCGTCGTGGGTGATCAGCTTGAACAGGGCAGGCGGCAGGACCTGCTGCATTTTCCACAGCGCAAGTTCCCGGCCATTGGTCGAATCCTGCAGATCGAAGTACATCGCGTAGCCGACCAGTGCCGAATCGGCGATCTCCCAGGGGCGCGGTCGCTGGCGAAGGACAAGGTACGGCCACGGGCGTACGTCAAGTGCGGCCAGTCCCGCGTTCACTCCGTCGGTGTAGGCCTGCAGAACCGCCATGCGATCGCCCGCGAACTGGTCCAGGTGCCGTGTCACCCGCGCGCGGATGCGGTGGACGCGGTGCTTTCGATCAGTGTCGATAGCCACGGCGCCGAAGAGTCCGGCCAGCTCGCCGGCCGCAGTGCGACGCAGCAGGTCCATTTCGAAATAGCGTTCCTGCGCGTGGACGTACCCCAGCGCGCGCGCCATGTCCGCTTCGTTTGCGGCATTGATGGTCACGATTCCAAGTGCATCGCGCTGGACCTGCACCGGTGCCGAAAGTCCGGGGAGCGCGAGCTCGCCGTCGAGCTGCGGCAGGCTGGCGCGCATGAGCAGCCAAGCAATGCCAACGATCAGGACGATCAGCGCCAGCAAAAGCAGAGCGACGCGTTTGCACCATGTCACCATCGTTCACAGTCCCCGTAGGAGCGCCCCATGGGCGCGAGCGTTTGATCTTGCGACGCACCACCATTGAAGCTGGCGGGCATGGCCCGCTCCTACATGGGCAAGGCTTTCTACGGCCCCGCCCCTTACTATTCGACCTCCAGTCCGTCCACTTTCTGCCACCCCCTTGGCAGCAATCCACCACGCGACGCACGTGCCCCCACGTACGCATCCAGATCCTTGAACGACAGCGACATCGTGCGCTGCCCGCTCTTGACCAGCAGCGTAGCGCCCGGCGAGACGGCGGCAACGGCGACCACCCGCTCGGTGCCAAGCTTGGCCTTGGGGATCTCGATGATCTTGTTGCCTTTGCCCTTGACCAGCTCCGGCAGGTCTGCAAGCGCGAATGCGAGAAGGTGCCCGGCGCTGGTGACTGCCACCACCCGATCGGTCTGCGCATCGACCACCGTGGCCGGCTGCAGCACGTTCGCGCCGGCGGTCAGGTTGAGCTGGCTCTTGCCCGCCTTCTGTCGCCCGGTGAGGTTTTCGAAGCGCGTCACGAAGCCGTAGCCGTGCGAGGAGGCCAGGACCAGGCGGGTGTCGCTGTCGCCGCTGGCCATGGCCTGGAAAGAAGCCCCCGGCGCCAGCGAGAAGCGACCGGTCAGCGGTTCGCCATTGCCCCGTGCTGATGGCAGCGTATGCACCGTGGTGGAGTAGCTGCGACCGTCAGAGGACAGGAACGCAACCTGCTGGTTGCTGCGGCTGCGCATCGCCGCCAGCAGACCATCGCCTTCGCGGTAGGACAGGCCGGCCGCGTCAACGTCGTGGCCCTTGGCCGCGCGGATCCAGGCTTTTTGCGAGAGGACCACGGTCATGGGTTCGCTGGCCACCAGTTCGGTTTCGTCCAGCGCCTGCGCCGCGCCGCGCGCCACCAGCGGCGAACGCCGCGCATCCCCGAACTTCTTCGCATCGGCCTGCAGTTCGTCCTTGATGAGTTTTTTCAGCTTGGGCTTCGACCCGAGGATCGCCATGATCCGGTCGCGCTCGGCGTCGAGCTCATCCTGCTCGCCGCGGATCTTCATTTCCTCCAGCCGGCCCGGCTGCCTGAGCCTGGTCTCGAGGATGTAGTCGGCCTGGTCGTCGCTGAGTTCGAAGCGCGCGATCAGCACTGCACGCGGCTCGTCCTCGGTGCGGATGATGTGGATCACCTCGTCCAGATTCAGGAACGCCACCAGCAGGCCTTCGAGCAGGTGCATGCGACGCTCGACCTTCTCCAGACGATGGCTGAGGCGGCGCACTACCGTGCTGGTGCGGAACTCCAGCCACTCGGCCAGAAGCGAGCGCAGGTTCTTCACCTGTGGTCGGCCGTCCAGGCCAATGATGTTGAGGTTGACCCGGTAGCTGCGCTCCAGGTCGGTGGTTGCGAACAGGTGGCCCATCAGCTGGTCGGCATCGACGCGGCTGGAGCGCGGTATCAGCACCACGCGGACCGGGTTCTGGTGGTCGGACTCGTCGCGGATGTCTTCCAGCCAGGGCAGCTTCTTGGCCCGCATCTGGGCGGCGATCTGCTCGATCACCTTCGATGGCGACACCTGGTAGGGCAGCGCGTCGATCACGATGTTGGCGTTTTCCTTCTTGAAGGTCGATCGCGCGCGCACGCTGCCGTGGCCGGTCTCGTACATCGCCTGCAGGTCGGCAATGGGGGTGATGATCTCGGCGCTGGTGGGGTAGTCGGGACCGCGCACGTGTTCGCACAGGTCGGCCACGGTGGCCTGCGGATCGTCGAGCAGGCGGATGCACGCGCTGACGACCTCGTTGAGGTTGTGCGGCGGCACGTCGGTGGCCATACCGACGGCAATACCCGTGGTGCCGTTGAGCAGCACGTGCGGCAAACGCGCCGGCATCCATGTCGGTTCCTGCAGGGTGCCGTCGAAATTGGGAGTCCAGTCGACCGTGCCATGGGCCAGTTCGCCCAGCAGCGCCTCGGCGATCGGGGTGAGCCTGGATTCGGTATAGCGCATCGCCGCGAAAGATTTGGGGTCGTCCGGCGAGCCGAAGTTGCCCTGGCCTTCGATAAGCGGATAGCGGTAGGAAAACGGCTGGGCCATCAGCACCAGCGCCTCGTAGCAGGCGCTGTCGCCATGCGGGTGGAACTTGCCGATCACATCGCCGACGGTGCGCGCGGACTTCTTCGGCTTTGAGCCAGCGCTCAGGCCGAGCTCACTCATCGAATAGATGATCCGCCGCTGGACCGGTTTCAGGCCGTCGCCAATAAACGGAAGTGCGCGGTCCAGGACCACGTACATGGAATAGTCGAGGTAGGCGCGTTCGGCGTATTCGCGAAGCGGAATCTGTTCGAAGCCGTGGAAGGTAGGGCGGATGGTTTCGGTCATCACTCGTGGCTGTTGTGCATGCAGTGCGCCAGTTTAACCGGCGCCCAGCGGCCACAGCGGGCCGCCCAGCCACATCCAGCGCGCCATCCATGCGGTGGCCACGCCGATCAGTACGGTCAGCGGCGCGCCCACGCGCAGGAAGTCACCGAACGTGTACTGACCCGGATTGAGGATCAGCAGGTTGCCATGGTGGCCGATGGGCGTGAGGAAAGACGCCACCGCGCCCATCGCCGTGCACACCACGAAGGGCGTAGGCGGCAGTCCCATGCCCAGCGCCACGGCCATCGCGATCGGTGCCAGCAGCACCGTAGTGGCCGCATCGGAGAGCACCTGGGTGAGCAGCCCGGCCGCACCGAACATGACCAGCAGCATCACCAGCGGCGACCAGTCCGCCGCATGGCCCAGCAAGAGGTTCGCGAACAGTGCGCCGGTGCCCGTGCGCTCCATCGCGATACCCAGCGGAATGACACCGGCGATCATCACGAAGATGCGCACGTCGACCTCGCGATAGGCGCGCTCCACGCCCACGCAGCGCAGCAGCACCATCGCCACGGCGCCGGACAGGAACGCGATCTGTGGAGCGAGCAGCCCCGAGGCGGCGGCCGCGATCGTTCCGGCCATGATCGCCAGCGCCAGCGGCGCGCGCCGGCGCGATTTCTGTTCGGCCGAGAACGGCATCATCATCAGGAAACCGTGATGCGTGGCAAGGTGCTCGAACCTGGACTGCTGTCCCCACAGCACCAGCAGGTCGCCTTCCTCGAGCTGCACTTCGGACATTTCCCCGGTCAGCCAGTCCTCGCGGCGCCACAGCCCCACCACGACCACGCCCAGGTTGCGCAGGAAATCGATCTCGCCGACCGTGCGCCCGGCGAACTCCGAGTGCGGCGCCACCACGGCCTGCACCAGCTGCTCCTCGCCGAGCAGTTCGGTCTGGCGCTCTTCACTGGGTTTCTCGCCGTACTTGGCTACTGCGTGCAGGGCCAGACCGCGCTCGTCCTTGATCGAGGCGATCTCATCAGGCGTGGCGCGTACCAGCAGGACATCTCCGGCGGCGAGCTGGCTGCCGGCCTGCTGATGGCGACGCCGCCGCCCGTGGCGCAGCCAGTCGGCCACCTGCAGGCGCCCGCGGTAGGCCTTCTCGAACTCGGCCAGCGGCCGGCCGATCCACTTCGATTCGGCTTCCACCACCAGTTCGGTGTAGTAGCGCTCCAGCCGCAGGTAATCAGCACCGGCTGCTTCGCCGCTGCGTTTGGGCACCAGCCAGCGTCCCAGCAACATGTAGGCGGTACCAATCAGCACCAGCACCGCGCCGATCGGCGTAATCGCAAACACATCCAGGCCGGGCTGGCCGGAGCGCTTGAGCTGCTCGTTGGCCAGCAGGAAGGCCGGCGCACTGAACAAGGTCAGCGTGGTTCCCAGCGAAGCGGCCAGCGACATCGGCATCAGCAGGCGCGAGGCCGCCAGATTCTGTTCGCGCCCGAGCCTCATCAGCATGGGCAGCATCATCGCCGTGACCATCAGGTGGTGCGAGAACGCGGCCAGGGCGGCGGTCGCTGGCATGACAACGCCTATGGTCCGCCACTCGCTGCCGCCAGCTGCACGCGCCACCGTCGCACCGATGCGGTCGGTGATACCGGTGGCGGACAGGCCGGCGGAGAGTACGAACACGGCTGCCACGATGATTGCCGGTTCGCTGGAGAACCCCGATAGGGCATCGCGCGGCCCCAGGATTCCAGTCAGCGTCAGGGCCAGCAGCGCCAGCATCGCGACCAGGTCGATCCGCAGCCGCCCATGGATGAACAGACCCAGGGTGCAGGCCAGGATGACGAGGAACGTGATCTGCTGCTGATCCATCGCGACGGAAAGTAGCCTTGGCGGGCGAGTATGGCGTGACGGCGCTGCCTGGTGGAATCGATCCCGGGACGCAGGCCAAAAAAAACCCCCGCTTGCGCAGGGGTTTCAGTCAAACCTTGGTGCCCAGAAGAGGACTCGAACCTCCACGAAGTTGCCCCCGCTAGCACCTGAAGCTAGTGCGTCTACCAATTCCGCCACCTGGGCAGGTGCAGGGCGCGAATTTTCCGGGGTGTGCCGCAAAATGTCAATGCATTGTTTGTCCCACCACGGTGCGCGGAGGGACGGCGTGTAAACTTGGCCGATGACAAAGAAGCCAACGAACGGCGGGTCCAAGCCCGCAACCGGCAAGCCGCGCAAGAGCGCTGGAGCGGCAAAGAAGACTGCAGGAAAGGGCGCTGGCGCAGGCAAATCTAAGCTGCCGCCGTGGATGCCCGAGCAGCCGTCAGGCCGGGCCGCACCATCCCGCAAGAGCGGTGCGGGCGCCGCGCCAAAAGGCAGGGCATCGTCGAAGGGTGGCGCTCCCGGATCCGGCGCTTCCAAAGGGGAGTTCCGCGACCCGCACGCCGATCGCGAGGCCAGGCGCTACGCCGATCCGATCGCCAGCCGCGAGGCCATCCTGGCCCAGTTGGCCGCCGCCGAAGGTCCGCAGAACGCGGAAGAGCTGGCCGAGCTGCTGGGCCTGACCGCGCCTGACCGGTTCGACGCCCTGACCAAGCGCCTGGGCGCCATGGTGCGTGACGGCCAGCTGCTGCAGAACCGTCGCGGCGGCTTCGCGCCGACCAAGCAAATGGACCTGCTGCCAGGCGTGGTGATTGCCAATCCCAACGGATTCGGCTTCCTGCGCCCGGACAGCGGCGGTGGTGACGACCTGTTCCTGCCGCCCAACGAGATGCGCAAGGTCATGCACGGCGACCGGGTCATGGCCTGCGTCACCGGCATCGACCGGGCCGGGCGTCGCGAAGGCAGCATCGTCGAGGTGTTGGAGCGGCGCCTGTCGCGTCTGATCGGCCGCTTCAGCATGGAGCAGGGCGTCGGCTACCTGGTGCCCGACGACAAGCGCGTGCAGCGCAACGTGCTGATCCCGCCCGATGCGCGCGGCGAAGCGGTCGACGGCCAGCTGGTGGTCTGCGAGCTGACCCACGCTCCCGATTCGCGCCGTCCGCCGATGGGCCGGATCGTCGCCGTGCTCGGCGACAGCCTGACTCCGTCGCTGGTGGTCGAGGCGGCAATCCACGGCCACGAGATTCCCCATGAGTTCCCGCACGAGGTGATGGAGCAGGCGTCCGCGGTGCCGCTGGAGGTCGAGGAATCGATGATCGCGGCGGGCCGGGTGGATCTGCGCAAGCTGCCGCTGGTCACCATCGACGGCGCCGACGCCAAGGATTTCGACGATGCCGTGTATTGCGAGAACAACCGCAAGGGCTTCCGTCTGGTCGTGGCGATCGCCGATGTCTCGCACTACGTGCAGCCGATCACCGCGCTGGACCTGGAGGCGCAGACGCGCGCCACGTCCGTGTACTTCCCCGGCTTCGTCGTGCCGATGCTGCCCGAGACCCTGTCCAATGGCATCTGTTCGCTGAAGCCCAAGGTCGACCGCATGTGCTTCGTGTGCGACATGCAGGTGGACCACGAAGGCGAGGTCACCCAGTCGAAGTTCTACGAAGCGGTGATGAATTCCCATGCGCGCCTGACCTACGACCAGGTCTGGCAGGCCGTGGGCGAGGACGACGCGGACGCCAAGGCCTTCATTGGCGCGCAGCTGCCGCAGGTCGAGCGCCTGCACCAGCTCTACCAGGTCCTGGCCAAGGCGCGCGCCAAGCGCGGCGCGATCGAATTCGAGACTTCCGAGGTCCGCTTCGAACTCGATAACACCGGGCAGGTGATCCAGGCCGGGATGCTGCTGCGCAACGACGCGCACAAGCTGATCGAGGAATGCATGATCGCGGCCAACGTGGAGGCCGCACGCTACCTGTTAGGCGCGGAAATCCCCGCGCCGTACCGGGTGCACGACCGGCCACCGGAGTCCAAGTACGCCGACCTGCTGGAGTTCCTGAAGGAATTCAAGCTGAGCATGCCGCCGTGGCCCAAGGTGCAGCCGCGTGATTTCACCCAGCTTCTGAAGAAGGTGCGCGCGCGTCCCGACGCAGCGCTGCTGGAGTCGGTGCTGCTGCGCAGCCAGAGCCTGGCGGTCTACACGCCAGACAACGGTGGGCATTTCGGACTGGCGCTCGAGGCCTACGCGCATTTCACCTCGCCGATCCGACGCTACGCCGACCTGCTGGTGCACCGTGCGATCAAGCATGGTTTGTCCGGTGGCAAGGCGCACGATTTTGGCTATTCGGCCCACGGCATGGCGGCGCTGTCGCTGCAGTGCTCCGAGCGTTCGCGCCGCGCCGACGAAGCCCAGCGCGAGGTCGATGAGCGCTACCGCGCCGCGTGGATGGAACAGCACGTGGGCGGCCAGTTCGATGGCGTCATCAGCGGCGTCACCAGCTTTGGCCTGTTCGTTGAATTGAACGAGTCCAAGGTCAACGGCCTCGTCCACGTGACCCAGTTGCCTCAGGACTATTACCACTTCGATCCGATCCGCAAGACCCTGGCCGGTGAGCGCCGAGGCATGTCCTACCGGTTGGGCGACCCGGCGCGCGTAGTGGTCATGAAAGCGAGCCTTGAAGAACGCAAGATCGACTTCAAGCTGGTGGAGGAAAAGGCAGTGCAGGGCGAGTCGCCCCGCGGCCAGCCGGCGAAGCGCAAGAAAGAGAAGTACTGATCGTTTTTCCCTTCTCGCGGAGCGAGAAGGGAATCAAGAGAAAGACCCATGAGCAAGCAGAACCAGTGGATCGCCGGCATCAATGCAGTCGCATCGGCGATCGAGAATGACGCCGACAACGTGCGCGAAGTGCTGCTCGAAGGCGGCAGCAAGAACTCGCGCATCACCGAGATCGAAGAGAACGCGCGGCGCAAGGGCATCGAGGTGCGGCGGGTCAACACCCAGGCGCTGGATGGGGTCGGCGGTTCTGTGCGCCACCAGGGCGCTGTCGCACGCTATGCCGCGGCGAAGACCTGGGATGAAAGCGAACTGCCGGCGCTGATCGAGGCGGCCGAAGGCAAGGCGCTGGTGCTGGTCCTGGACGGTGTGCAGGACCCGCACAACCTGGGCGCCTGCCTGCGCAGCGCCGCGGCGGCCGGGGCCACGGCGGTGGTGATTCCGAAGGACAAGTCGGCGCCGGTGAACGCGACGGTGCGCAAGACCTCGGCTGGGGCAGCGGACCGGCTGCCGATCTTCCCGGTCACCAACCTGGCGCGCTGCCTACGTGATCTGCAGAAGCAGGGCGTATGGATCTACGGCCTGGCCGGCGAGGCGGAGGCTTCGCTGTACTCGGTGGACCTGCGCGGCAACGTGGCCCTGGTGCTCGGCGGCGAAGGTGACGGCATGCGGCGGCTGACGCGCGAACACTGCGACGGCCTGGTCAAGATCCCGATGCCGGGAGACATCGAAAGCCTCAACGTCTCGGTGGCGACCGGGGTGACCCTGTTCGAGGCGGTGCGGCAGCGCGGTTGACCGGGCTGGTGTCCGGAGGTTGGACTTCCTGAGAGTGGGCCCTGCTAAGTGTGTTCCTTGCGTCTTGGACAAGGGCTCGCCCGAATGTCTTTCGCAAGGTTCAAACGCACCACGGTAGATCCGAGCTTGCTCGGATGCTTTTGGCGGGGAGTAAATGCATCCGAGCAAGCTCGGATCTACACAGGCCGAGCGCTTGATCAAGGGCATCCGAGCAAGCTCGGATCTACGCATGCCAGGCACAGCCACTTGTTTCAGGCGCTCGGTTTCGGCCAGGCGTTGAGAATCTTGCAGAACACCCGCGCGGTCTGCTCGGTGTCGTATACCGCCGAATGCGCCTCATCGGCGTTCCACTCCAGGCCAGCGGCCTGCACAGCGCGCGCCAGCACGGTCTGCCCGTACGCGGCGCCTGCCAGGCTGACGGTATCGAACACGCTGAAGGGGTGGAACGGATTGCGCTTGTGCCCCGTGCGCGCTACCGCGGCGTTGAGGAAGCTGAGGTCGAAGTGCGCGTTGTGGCCGACCAGAATGGCGCGCTGGCAGCCGTGCTTCTTGACGGCTGCGCGTACCGCGGCAAACACGTGGTCCAGAGCCTCGCGTTCGGGCTTGGCGAAGCGGAACGGGTGGTCAAGGACGATGCCGGTGATTTCCAGCGACTTCGGGTCGATCTCCATGCCGTCGGCCGGCACCAGGTGCGCACTGGCGGTTTCTCCCAGGATGAAGTCGCCCTGGTCGTCGAGGTCGATCGGCACCACGGCGATCTCCAGCAGGGCGTGGCGGCTGCTGTCGAAACCGCCTGTTTCCACGTCCACAACCACCGGAAGATAGCCGCGGAATCGGCGCGCCATCGCGCTGGAAGTGAGGGATTCTTCTGGGCTGCTCATCGGTGCAAGCCTAGCAGAGCGGTCAGGTACGGGGCATGGCATTGGGCTACTTTCTGTCATTGGTGCAATCCATTGGCCGGCAGGATCAGCGTCGGCCACGGGAATGCAGTCCGGCACATGCGCCGGGATCAGCCCGCGAGGCCGCCATCAATTCGCGCCGCGTCCCGCCAAGGCAGCGGCGCCTGCCGGATCGAGGTACTGCCGGGCCAGCAGCCGGGCCCGGTGCAGCCTTGACTTCGCCGCCTCGCGCTTGACGCCCAACTGTTCGGCGATCTCGTCGATGGAGTAGCCCTCTACGTCGCGCAGCAGCACGATCTGGCGGTAGTGGGCAGGCAGCGAATGCATCGCCGCGGCAATATCGTGCCGCAGCTCGACCGGTTCGAACGGCGCGAGCGGCTGGATGTCTTCGGTGATCGCATCGCCGGTGATCATGCGCATGCCGCGCTTCATCCTGTTGCACTCGCGTTTGACGATGCGGAACATCCACGAGGTGAACGACTCGGCAACGCGCAGGCTGCCGATCCTGCGCGAAGCGAGGATCAGACTTTCCTGCACGGCATCCTCGGCGTCGTTGATCGCACAGTGGTATTCGGCGTAGCGCCGCAGGCTCTGGCGCGAATGCCCCAGCACCCGCTCCAGCGCGTCGATGTCGCCATCGCGCGCGGCTTCGATGTCATTGCCGGTGGCCAGCACGGTCCGCATTCGAATTCCCGTTCCGCAGATCGCCTGGTGGCGAACGGTCGAAGCGCCGGAGGATAGACCATCCGGCGCGGGGAGCCCTAGATCGCGCCCGCGGTGCTGGTCTCGTCGCGGTTTTCACGCGGCGGCAGCACCGCATCGCCATGGGCCAAAAACCATACGTTCTCGGCGATGTTGGTGGCGTGGTCGCCGATGCGTTCGATGTTCTTGGCCATGAACAGCAGATGGGTGCACGGGGTGATATTGCGCGGATCTTCCATCATGTAGGTGAGGAGTTCGCGGAACAGGGCGGTGTACTGCATGTCGAGATCGGCGTCGCGCGCGCGCACCAGCACGGCGCGCTCCGCATCGCCATCACGGTAGGCCGCCATCACGTCGGTGACCTGGCGTGACGCCAGATCCCCGAGCGCACGCAGGCTGTTGGTGTGGGGCATGGGCGGGGAGACATTCAGCGCGATTGATCGCTTGGCGACGTTTGCGGCGTAGTCACCGATGCGCTCGATGTCGGAGGGGATGCGCAGGGCAGCCAGGATTTCGCGCAGATCGCGCGCCATGGGGCCGCGCAATGCCAGCTGCATCACGTCGTGGCTGATGTTGGATTCCAGCTTGTCGATGGCTTCGTCGTTGGCAATCACGCGCAGGGCGGCACGGTCGTCGCGCCTTTCCACCACGTCAAGTGCGGCCTGGAGCTGCGCCACGGCCATCTCGCCCATGTGCAGGATTTCGCCGACCAACCGGCGCTGTTCTTCGTCGTAGCTTTTGACGATGTGCGAATGGGGCTGGTGGGGCATGGTGGTTCCTCTGTCTTGCACGGAGTTACGCAGATCAGCCGAAACGGCCGGTGATGTAGTCCTCGGTCTGCTGCTTTGCAGGCCTTGAGAAGATGTTGGCCGTCACGTCGTGTTCGATCAAATCGCCCAGGTACATGAAGGCGGTGTAGTCCGACACGCGCGCCGCCTGCTGCATGTTGTGGGTGACGATGGCGATGGTGTAGTCCTGCTTGAGGTCCTCGACCAGCTGCTCAATGCGGCTGGTGGAGATCGGATCCAGGGCCGAGGTCGGCTCGTCCAGCAGCAGCACGTCAGGCTTGAGCGCCACCGCCCTGGCGATGCACAGGCGCTGCTGCTGCCCGCCGGACAGGCCCAGCGCGCTCTGGCCCAGCTTGTCCTTGACCTCGTCCCACAGTGCGCCCTGGCGGAGCGCGTGTTCGACGCGGTCGGCCATGTCGGCCTTGGACAGCTTCTCGTGGTGGCGGATGCCGTAGGCGACGTTTTCGAAGATCGTCATCGGGAACGGAACCGGCTTCTGGAACACCATGCCGACCTTGCTGCGCAGCCGGTTCATGGGGAACTTGGGATCCAGGATGTTCTCCTGGTCCAGAAGCACCTCTCCACGCGCCTCCTGCTTGGGATACAGCGCATAGATGCGGTTGAACACGCGCAGCAGCGTCGACTTGCCACAGCCGGAGGGTCCGATCAGCGCCGTCACCCGCTTCTCGGGGATCTGCAGGTTGATGTCCTTCACTGCGCGGAACTTGTCGTAGTAGAAGTCCAGCCCGCGCGCCTCCAGCTTGACCGGCGTTGGCGCCAGGGCGCCGCGTTCGGTGGTCACGGTGCTGATCCGCTGGCTGGAAGTGTTCTTCTGGACGTCGTTCATGGCCGGACTCGAGGGGAAATTGGTCATTTCAGATCTTGTTGCGCGAAACGATCGCACGCGCGACCAGGCTGATCAGCAGCACGAACATGGTGAGCACGAAGGCCCCTGCCCAGGCCAGCGTATGCCAGGTCTCGTAAGGACTCATCGCGTACTGGAATATCACGACCGGCACGTTGGCCATCGGTGCGAGGATGTCGGTGGTCCAGTACTGGTTGTTGAGGGCCGTAAACAAAAGCGGGGCCGTCTCGCCGGAGATTCGCGCCAAAGCAAGCAGGATCCCGGTGGTGATGCCCGGCAGGGACGAGCGGTACAGCACTTGCAGGATCACTTTCCACTGCGGCACGCCCAGGGAAAGTGCGGCCTCGCGCATCTGTGCTGGAACCAGCCTCAGCATCTCATCGGTGGTGCGCACCACCACCGGAAGCACGATGAATGCGAGGGCGATCGCGCCGGCAAGGGCGGAGAAGTGGCCCATCTGCGCCACCACCAGCGTGTATACGAACAGCCCCAGGACGATGGAGGGTGCCGACAGCAGGATGTCGTTCACGAAGCGCACCGCCTCACCCAGGTAGCTGCGGTTCGAGTACTCGGCCAGGAAGGTGCCCGCGAGCACGCCCACGGGCGCACCGATCAGGATTCCCAGCAGGCTCATCACCGCGCTGCCGAAAAAGGCGTTCAACATGCCGCCCGTGTCTCCGGGGGGCGGGGTCATTTCCGTGAACAGCGCCAGGTTGAGTGAGCCGAGTCCCTTGCTGAAGGTGGTCCACAGGATCCAGGCCAGCCAGAACAGGCCGAACACCGTGGCCATCATCGCCAGTCCCTGCGCGACCGCATTCTTGATCGCGCGCTGGCGGTAGAGGGAAGTGCTCATCAGTTGCCCTCGCGCTTGGCCAGCTGGCGCAGCATCAGCCGCGCGATGGTGAGGACCACGAAGGTCACCAGGAACAGCACGAAGCCCAGGGCGATGAGCGAGGACAGGTACATGGGCGAATCCGCTTCGGCGAATTCATTGGCGATGGTCGCGGCGATAGAGTTTCCCGGCTCCAGCAGCGAGGTGGTCAACCGGTGTGCGTTTCCAAGCACGAACGTGACGGCCATGGTCTCGCCCAGGGCGCGACCGAGGCCCAGG
>JBBSVH010000054.1:0-16914 GCA_038233685.1 Lysobacterales bacterium
AGAACGGCTCCAAGTGGGTCGACGAACCGGCCTCCTCGCACGAAGAGGGCGTGATCAAGAAGCTCCTCAAGCGCGTCGCGACCGAGCGCCCGGGCTTCTGGACCAACGTGGTCAAGGACTGGAAGGGCGTTTCGGAAGAGACCACCACCGGCGTCCACCGCCTGTACCAGATGGTCGAGGCCAAGTCGCTGCTGGTTCCCGCGATCAACGTCAACGACTCGGTCACCAAGTCCAAGTTCGACAACCTCTACGGCTGCCGCGAGTCGCTGGCCGATGGCCTCAAGCGCGCGCTGGACGTGATGCTGGCCGGCAAGGTTGCGGTGGTCTGCGGCTACGGCGACGTGGGCAAGGGTTCCGCGGCCTCGCTGCGCAACTACGGCGCCCGCGTGGTGGTTACCGAAATCGACCCGATCAACGCCCTGCAGGCGTCCATGGAAGGCTTCGAGGTCAACACCGTCGAGTCCACCCTGGGCCGTGGCGACATCTACGTCACCACCACTGGCAACAAGGACGTACTGACCTACGAGCACATCTCGAACATGAAGGACCAGGCCATCGTCTGCAACATCGGCCACTTCGACAACGAGATCCAGGTCGAGAAGCTCAACGAGTCCGGCGCCGAGCGACTGAACATCAAGCCGCAGGTGGACAAGTACACCTTTAAGAACGGCAACAGCATCTACCTGCTGGCCGAAGGCCGACTGGTGAACCTGGGCTGCGCGACTGGCCATCCGAGCTTCGTGATGTCCAACTCGTTCGCCAACCAGACGCTGGCGCAGATCGAGCTGTGGACCAACAAGGACAAGTACGAGAACAAGGTCTACATCCTGCCGAAGAAGCTGGACGAGGAAGTGGCGCGACTGCACCTGGAGAAGATCGGCGTGGTGCTGACCGAGCTGACCACCGAACAGGCCGAGTACCTGGGTGTGTCCAAGGACGGTCCGTACAAGCCCGAGCATTACCGCTACTGAGCAACAGCAGGCGGGCGGCTTCGGCCGCCCGCCTTTTTTTTGCCGTCGACAAGAGAGTGCTGATGGCCAGCGTCCCCGTTTCATTCGAGTTCTATCCGCCCAAGACCGACGAGCAGCGCACCCAGCTCGACCGCACGGCGCGCAAGCTCAAGGCCTTCGCACCGAGCTATGTGTCGTGTACGTTTGGCGCCGGCGGCTCCACCCTCAGCTACACCTCCGAGACGGTGCGTCACCTGCATCAGGAACACCGCTTCGATGCCGCACCCCATCTTTCATGTGTTGGCGGGACCCGCGAGGAGATCCGCGAACTGCTGCACCTGTACCGCCAGCTCGGCTGCACCCGCATCGTCGCCCTGCGCGGGGACCTGCCTTCGGGCATGGGCCACCCCGGTGACCTTCGCTATGCCGCAGAACTGATCGATTTCATTCGCGCCGAACACGGCGATGCATTCCACATCGAAGTCGGGTGCTATCCGGAAACCCATCCGCAATCCGACGACGCCATGGCCGACCTGCGCCACTTCAAGGCCAAGGTCGATGCCGGCGCCGACGGCGCGATCACCCAGTACTTCTACAACGCCGACGCGTACTTCCACTTCGTCGACGCTGTGCGCAGGCTCGGGGTGGAGATTCCAATCGTCCCGGGGATCATGCCGATCTCCAACTTTACCCAGCTGCGGCGCTTCTCCGAAGCCTGCGGCGCCGAGATCCCCCGCTGGATCGGCAAGCGCATGCAGTCGCTGGGCGACGACGCCGACGCCATCCGCGACTTCGGTGCCGATGTGGTCGCAGGTCTCTGCGAGCGCCTGATCCAGGGCGGCGCACCGGGACTGCACTTCTACACGCTGAATTTGGCCAAGCCGACCATGAGCGCGCTCGCACGGATCGGCTGATCATCGGGCGCGACTTTCTCCCAACGCGCGGGTGAGGCCATGAAGGGCGAGTCTGCAGCATCCAGAAATGCACTGGGCCGCAGCCATCGCTGCACGGGGTTGGGGTCGAACAGTTCGCGAGGCCACTGATTTTTCCACATCTGAATGCGGAAATATCCAGGGCGGATGGCCGTAGACCGCGATTCCAATCGTTCAGCCGACCAGCTTCCCTAGGCTTGTTGCAGCGGGTACGCTTCGACGATGCCCCGTTCGTTGCTCATCCTTCTCACGCTGTGCGTCCTTTGCTTGTTCGTCCACGCCGCGCCAGCGCAGCAGGCTCAGGTTCGACGCTGCACGATGGTCGATGGCACCACCCTGTATACCGACAAGGCCTGCGTGGACCTTGGCGCCGTTCCTCGCCTGCCAAGGACCAGCGAGACGGGTGCTGCCAGGCTCAACCTGTATCGCGGTGGCTGCTCACGGACACTCAGCGATCTTGTTTACCAGATCACGAGCGCAATCAATGCCGAAGACGTGAACCGCCTGGCCGGCGTATACGAATGGCGCGGCGCCTCGAATGCCAGCGCCCATCGAACGCTCAACCGCCTGGAGGCCATCGTCAAGCGACCGCTCGTGGACATCATCGCGGTGCGTCCTGCCCCACCGCCGCTCCTCGACGACCAAGGACGGCTGGTGGACTACAACACTGACGGCTACTACCCGCGCACCACGGTTCGCCAGCGTCCCACCGGACTGCGGCTGGAACAGACGCTCGCCAACGGCAGCACGCCGTCGCGCACCGTGTTCGGTCTCCGCCGCAACTACAACTGCTTCTGGATCACCTTCTAGGCTCGCCTTCCAGCCCCGAATCGCCCGGGCGCTGCGGGCAGGCCCATCACCCCAAGTGACGTCTCGTCCCGAAGCCCTGCCGCATCGCGTGCTGGGCGTGGTGCTCACCGGCTCATCGCCAGTGGCAGAATGGGGAACACCACAGGAGCGTGCGCATGAAATTCCCCGAGAAGATCTGGCACAACGGCGTCATCAAGCCGTGGGCCGAAGCCACGACCCACGTGATGGCGCACGCGATCCACTACGGCTCGTCGGTGTTCGAAGGCATACGCGCCTACGAAACGCCGAAAGGCACGGCGATCTTCCGGCTGGCCGACCACACCAGGCGCCTGTTCCAGTCGGCCAAGATCTACGACATCGACATTCCCTACACACCGGATCAGATCAGCGCTGCATGTCGCGACATCGTCAAGGCCAACGGGCTGAGCAAAGCGTACCTGCGCCCGGTCGTCTTCCGCGGCTACGGCGGCATAGGTATCGCCGCAGAGACGCCTATCGACGTGGCCGTGGCGGCGATGGAGTTCGGCAACTACCTGGGCGCGGACGGCATGGAGAAAGGCATCGACGCCTGCGTGTCCAGCTGGCAACGATTTGCGCCAAACACGCTTCCTGCCGGGGCCAAGGCCGGCGGCAACTATCTGTCAGGCCAGCTGGTGACGCGCGAGGCCAGGCGCCACGGATATGGTGAGGGCATCGCCCTGGCGTCGACCGGCCTGCTCAGCGAAGGCGCGGGAGAGAACCTGTTCCTGGTGTTCGACGGCGTGCTCCACACCACCCCGGCCAGCGCTTCGATCCTGGCTGGCATCACCCGCAATTCCATCATCCACCTGGCCCGCGACCAGGGGATCGAGGTAGTGGAGCGTGACATTCCGCGCGAGTATCTCTACCTGTGCGACGAACTGCTGATGTGTGGCACCGCGGCGGAAATCACCCCGCTGCGCTCGGTCGACGGCAAACCGGTCGGCGACGGCAAGCCGGGCCCCATGACGCGGCAGATCCAGAAGCTGTTCTTCGGCCTGTTCGACGGCAGCACCCAGGACAGCCGTGGCTGGCTGGAGCATCTCTGATCCAGCGTGCTGGCTGGCGCCCGGCAGCGCCCCACGCACGCTTCAAACCGTGCGCGCGGGGCTGAAGTCGATCGACGCGATCACTCCGCGCTCCATGCCGGGGCGCACACCCACTTGCCAGCCATAGAGATCGCAGAGCCGGCTGACGATGGACAGGCCAATGCCGCCACCCTGGGAGTGGCCGGCATGCGTGCCCCGGTAACCTCGTTCGAACAGCTGGGCGGCATCCTCGGGACTGAGGCCCGGGCCGGAGTCGATGACTTCCACTCCCTCAGGCAGCATCCGCACCACGACCTCGCCCTCCAGGGTGTACTTCACCGCGTTGCCGATCAGGTTGCCCAGTGCCACTGCGACCGCTGATTCGGGAGCCTCCACGAACAGTTGACTCTCGCCCTCGCGGCGCAGCACCAGCGGCTTGCTGCCCAGCTGCGCGCGATGTGCGTCCAGCAGCTGGTCGGCAACCTTCGCGACCTGGGTGGTGCCTTGCCCGCGTTCGTTCCTGGACAACAGCAGCAACGAGCCGATCAGGTCCGTGCACTGCAGCTCGGCACGCTGGATGCGCAGCAGCCGCTGGCGCATCTTGTCTTCCAGGTTAGGCCGTGCGAGCAGCAGTTCCGTGGCACCACGGATCACCGCCAGGGGCGTGCGCAATTCATGGCTGACGTCGGCATTGAATTCGCGATCGCGCTGCACGACGTGGGTCAGGCGAGCCGAGTAATCGTCCAGCGCCTCGGCCAGCTGGCCCACCTCGTCTTCGGCGAAGTGGGGCGCAAGAGGGCGGGGATCGCTGCTGCCGCGGTAGGCGCGCAGTCGTGCGGCGAGTTCGGACACCGGGCTCATGACGCGCGAGGCAGCCCACCAGCCCACCAGCAGCGACAGCAGGGTGAACACCACCACCGAACTGTAGATCGCCCGGTTGAACTGCGCCTGCCCGGTGGCCGCCTCGGACATGTCATAAGCGAGGAAAAACCACGCGTTGGGCGTCTTGCGCACGGCCAGTTTGTAGGCCATGGCCTCGCCGTTTTCGTCGGTCCCGGTGATCTGGGTGATGCCGTCGGCCAGGCCGTACCATTCCGGACGGTTGATGCGCACCGAGTCGAACCTGTCGGGCGTGAACACGAAGGCGCGTATCTGGTCGACCGCAAAGTCCGGATTGCCCGGATCCAGCTCGAACTGGAGCGCGGCCTGATTGATATTGCGGTTCATCAGATCTTCCACCAGCTGGTTCTCGACCCGGTTGCGGGTCCAGTTGGTGGCGAAGGCAAACAGTGCAGTCAGCCCGAAACCGAGCAGCACGAACGACAGGATGATGCGGCTGCGCAGCCGACGGCGGAATCTCGCCGGCCGCCGGTCCGTCGCTGAATCGGCTTCAGGCATCCGGCGCGGCGATCCGGTATCCGATGCCGTGGCGGGTCTGGATGTAGGGAGGGTCGAACGGCTTGTCGACCACCGCGCGCAGGCCGTGGATGTGCACCCTCAATGAATCCGAATCCGGCAACTCTTCGCCCCAGACGCGCGTCTCCAGCTCCTGGCGCGTGACCACCGCCGGGGATGCCTCCATCAGCGACTGCAGGATCTTGAGCGCGGTCGGGTTGAGCTGCAGCAGCTTGCTCTGGCGCCGGACTTCAAGCGTGTCCAGGTTGTATTCCAGCTCACCGACTTCCAGCACGCGGGTCTGCACGCCCTTGCCCCGTCGCGACAACGCGTTGAGCCGCACTTCGACTTCCTGCAGTGCGAATGGCTTGATCAGGTAGTCGTCGGCGCCCGAGTCGAAACCGGCCAGCTTGTTGTCGAGCGTGTCCCGGGCGGTCAGCATCAGCACGGGCGTCTGCTTGCGCGCCTCGTTGCGCAGCTTGCGGCAGACTTCCAGCCCGTCCATGCCGGGCAGGTTCAAGTCCAGCACGATGGCGTCGAAGTCGTGGACCACGGCAAGATGCAGGCCGGTGACGCCGTCAGCGGCGAAATCCACGGTGTGGCCGCGGTCTTCCAGGTAGTCGCCCAGGTTTGCGGCGATGTCGCTGTTGTCTTCGATTACAAGGATGCGCATAGGTTGCTCTAGTTCGAGGGGCGAAGCATCGTACGCTGGCCGCGCTGCAGGTCGTTTTGCGACTGCTCACGAAGATTGCGACGTTGCGCGACGGTTGCACACTGGGTGGTGGACCGGTGTGATCCGACCAGCTTGTCGCGGCTGCACACCAGACGGCTGTCTTCGCGCGCAAGCGTGAGTATCGTGTTGACCAGTTCCTGGTCGTTCATGAGATCGGCACGCTGCTGTGCGGACAGCTCACTCACGCTTCCTGCCTCACCCAGCGTGGTCTGGATACGGCCCAGCGTGCGCTGGACCTCCGTGCGCTTCTCGGGGGCGATCTCGCTATAGGTCTTGCCGTCGGCCAGGTCCGCGCGGATCCGCTCGTGCTGCTCGGCAAACGAGGCGGAGATATCCAGTGCGGGCGCGGTGGCCTGCTCCTGTGCGAACGCAGACGGGGAGACAACGATGGCGAACGCGACGGCTAACACTTTGAACATGCTTGGATTCTCTGGAAATGGCGGTGTACTGGTCCGAACTTTTAAAAAGCGGACCACGCGTTGAACGTGGATTCTTGCACAGCTTCAACCAGGGTGGACTTGCCAGCCTGGCGGAAAAAAGGCCCGGGCGGATCGCGCCGCCCGGGCCAAGAGGTTTACCCGATTACCGTAATCCTGCCCGCCAACGGACTGACGACCCGCGACGGGCGAGAGCTGCGGTCGGGCAACGCTACGCGCCGCCCGATTAAACCAGCGTTAAAGGCGGCCCGCCCGCGCCCGGCGGGCACGCCTGGGAACCTCTATCTCGCTGTTTTTATTGGCTTTTAGAGCGATATATTCAATCACCTGCCCGGCCACGTCTTCCCCGCACACCTGCTCTATGCCTTCCAGGCCCGGGGTGGAGTTGATTTCCAGCACCAGCGGGCCGCGATTGGACCGGATCAGATCCACTCCGGCCACGTCAAGGCCCAGCACGTGCGCGGCGCGTATCGCGACCTCCTGCTCGTGGGCCGTCGCCTGTACGGCTTCGGCCGTGCCGCCGCGATGCAGGTTGGAACGGAAGTCGCCCTCCGGCGCCTGACGACGCATGGAAGCCACCACGCGGTCTCCCACCACGAAGCAGCGCAGGTCCGCGCCCTGCGCTTCGGCAATGAACTCCTGCACCACGAAGTTCGCGTACAGCCCGCGCAGGGCTTCGACCACGCTGCGCGACGCGGCGAGTTTTTCGGTCAGCATCACCCCGGCGCCCTGGGTGCCTTCGTTCAACTTGATCACGTGCGGAGGCGGGCCGAGCATCGACAGCAGGTCCGCGGTGTCGTCCGGGTTGTCGCCCACCACCGTCACCGGCATACCGATGCCGTGCGCGGCCAGCATCTGGTGGGCACGCAGCTTGTCGCGTGCGCGCAGGATGGCGTCCGACGGATTGGGCGTGTAGCTGCCCATCAGTTCGAACTGGCGCAGCACCGCCGTGCCGTAGCGGGTAATCGAGGCACCGATGCGCGGGATCACCGCGTCGTAGCCGGTCAGCGGCCTGCCCTTGTAGTTCATGCCGAAGTGGTCGCTCGACACCCGCAGGTAGCAGCGCAGCGGGTCCAGCACGCGCACGCTATGGCCGCGCAGGCGGGCGGCCTCGGCAAGGCGCCGGGTTGAATAGAGCTTGCTGTTGCGCGACAGGATGGCGAGTTTCATCGGGGAGGGGCGACGTGGGGAGCCGCATAGTGCCATGCGCCGATACAAGCCCCGGGCAGGCGAGCGGCATCGGCCACACCGGAACGGCGGCACCCCGTAAACCACCGGCAACGGCGTCCATCCGCGGATTGGCTCGTGCAGAAAAATGATGCGCCTAGCCCAGGCCGGAGACGGCACTGGAGCGGGTGAAGGGAATCGAACCCTCGTCAGTAGCTTGGGAAGCTACAGCTCTACCATTGAGCTACACCCGCTGCGGGCGACAAGTCTATGTCTGCGGCAATCACGGATGCAAACGGGGCGCCTTGCGAGCGCCCCGTTTGCTGTTGCTGACGTTGATCGAGCGCCCGTCAGAAGCCACTGCTCAGCGTGACGAATGCAGTCACGTCGTTGCCTGCCTTCTGGCCCACGGTCGAGGTCAGGCCGAAATCAGCGTTGAGCCCGAACGCATTGGTGCGCGCGCCCAGCATCACCGTGGCGTAGCTGCGATCCGGGTTCAGGCCCGGAACCGCATACGGTGCCACCGTGGGCATGGTCTGCAGCTGTGCGAAGGCCTGCTCGGACGGGCTTTCCAGCTCACGGTCATACGTGGCCCTGACGTAAGTGCGCACGCTCTCGTTGATCGCGTAATTGGCCTGCCAGCCTGCGCTGGCGATCAGCGAGTCGACATCCTGGTCCTGGAAATTCATCGCGGTGGAGCTGAGGTTGTCTTCGGAGTAGCCATCGACCTTGATCGTCTGCGACAGCAGGCTGACCACCGGGCCGTGGCGCAACGCGCCATTGTCGAACTCGAAGCCGGCGCTGATGCCGGCGCTCAGGTTGCTGCCTTCGGTGGAACCGCTATGGCGACGCGTGGCAGCGCCAAGCACCACATCGCGATCGATGTCGTAGTCCAGCCAGGTGTAGCTGAGCTGGCCGCTGACCCACGCCTGGTCGCCGTACCAGCCCACGAACCCGCCCAGCGTGGCATCGCGCTGCTGGAACTCGCCGCTGTTGCGGCCCAGGTCCAGCGTGCCGCTGCCGAATCCGCCGTACCCGCCGAACACCATGTTGCCGCTGGAACGGTCCACGCCGAACAGTCCGGCCGGGGTAATGCCCTCGTAGACGTCGCCGTCATCGAAACGCTGCGAATCCCCGCGCAGGTTGCCCCACCAGCTCATTCCGTCGGCTTCGGGCTTGGACCCGACGTGGCCGGCGATGCGCTCGGCGCGCGAGCGGCCAATCACGGTAGCCGACTGCGGAAGCAGCGCGATCTGGCGTGGCGCCTCCAGCACCGACACCGCGTACTGGCCGATGATCCGGTGGGCGCCGGTGGTCGGGTGCACGTCATCAGCGAAGGCGTAGCTTTCTGCCGCGCCCGGGGTGACGTAATTGGCAGGGCTGCAGAAGAGTGATGACACCGCGCCACAGGCCCTGGCAGTGACGTTGGTGAAGCCGTACAGGCTGGGTGACGCGGAGATTTCCGCAATCAGGTTGAACGTATCCAGCGGAATGACCCGCAGGCCGGCCGAAGTCAGGCCACCGAACAAGGCCGAGTTATAGCTCACCGAAAGCTGGGTGCCGCCGGCGGAACCGGCCGCGCCTTGGCCCAGGAACAACGGCGTCTTGCCCAGATCGGGAATGGTCGGCACCAGGATGTAGCGTGCGCCTGCCTGCTGCAGGGCCCCGATCACGGTGATCTGTGAGGTGACCGCCGCGCCGATGGTCTGCGCAGCGGGTGCGCCTCCGGCCACCGCGAACAGGTCGTTTGCGCCACCCCAGACCGTGTACAGGGCATTGGGATCGGCCGCGCCACCGCGGCTGGACAGATAGCTGGTCAGCTGGGTCGACAGCGACGGGATCGGACCGAGACCGCCGCTGGTATTCACCCCCGTGCGCGCCCCGCCCACCGCGAAGTTGGTGCCACCCTGGTTGTCGCTGACGGCCGAGGTGCCGTAGAAGTCAGCGAGGAATTCGGCCCAGACCAGCCCGGGATTGGTGGTGAAACGACCGATCAGCGCGCCCTGCGGGCCGACTGCCTGGATGAGAGCGGGCCGGAAATGACCCGAATCGGTCAGGCTGTCGCCGAAGAAAATGGTGTCCGAATACTGGCTCTGGGCGAACGAGGGCGCGGCGGCAAGGGCAAGCGCCACGGCCAGGACTGATCGAATGGGGCGGTTGAGCGACATCGGATATATCTCCATGAGGTTGGAAGACAGGAAGCACCAGCTGAGTTCGCCGCCAGCGTAGCGCTGAACGTACGTAGGCGTATAGCCGGATGATTTCATCTGCCGTGTTGTCACTCACGCTGCGCTGCGGCATGAACCCCGATGCGGCAGAATGGCGGGATGCAAATCCACTTGAACGGCGAACTGCGGCAGGTCGCCTCCGGCACCACCCTGGCGCTGCTTATCGAAGCCGAAGCGCTGGCCCACATGCGCGTGGCGATCGAATTGAACGGCGCAATCATCCCGCGTAGCCGGCATGCCGAGCAGGCGCTGGTAGATGGCGACCGCGTGGAGATCGTGCACGCACTGGGCGGCGGCTGAGGCCATACCGCGCTACTGCGCACCACGCACTTCGGCAATAATGAGCCGATGAATTCCAAGCCCACACCCGATCCGCTGGTCATCGCGGGCAAGACCTACCATTCGCGCCTGCTGACCGGCACCGGCAAGTTCAGGGATTTCGACGAAACCCGCCGCGCGACCGATGCCGCTGGTGCCCAGATCGTGACCGTGGCCATTCGACGCACCAACCTGGGCCAGTCACCGAACGAGCCGAACCTGCTCGACGTGCTGCCGCCCGACCGCTACACCCTGCTGCCCAATACCGCCGGCTGCTACACGGCCGAAGATGCGGTGCGCACCTGCCGTCTGGCGCGCGAACTGCTGGACGGACATACCCTGGTCAAGCTCGAAGTCCTGGGCAATGAGCGGACCCTGTTTCCCGACGTGATCGGCACGCTGAAGGCGGCCGAGCAGCTGGTGGCCGAGGGCTTCCAGGTCATGGTCTACACCAGCGACGACCCGATCCTGGCCAAGCGCCTGGAGGAAATCGGCTGCGTTGCGGTAATGCCCCTGGCCGCACCGATCGGTTCGGGCCTGGGTATCCAGAACCGCTACAACCTGCTGGAAATCATCGAAAACGCGAAGGTGCCGATCCTGGTCGATGCCGGCGTCGGCACCGCTTCGGATGCGGCCATCGCCATGGAACTGGGCTGCGACGGCGTGCTCATGAACACCGCCATCGCCGGCGCTCGCGACCCGATCCTGATGGCCAGCGCGATGCGCAAGGCGATCGAAGCCGGGCGCGAGGCGTTCCTGGCCGGCCGCATCCCGCGCAAGCGCTACGCCAGCGCCTCTTCGCCGATCGACGGGATGATCGGGTGAACGACCCGATCGCGAGCAAGCCGTACACGGCCACCCCCGGCCGCCGCGAGATTCGCAGCTTCGTGCTGCGCCAGGGCCGCTTCACCGAAGCCCAGCAGCGTGCGTTCGCCGAACTCTGGCCAAGGCTGGGGCTGGACTATCTGGGGCAGCCGCGCGATTTCGACGCCGTGTTCGGCCGCAGCGCGCCACGCGTCCTGGAGATTGGCTTCGGCAACGGCGAGGCACTGCGTTTCGCGGCCGAGCACGATGCAGCGCGCGATTACATCGGCATCGAGGTGCACGCGCCGGGCGTGGGTCGTTTGCTCAATGCCCTGGACGAGGCCGCGACCGGGCACGTGCGCCTGTACCACCACGACGCGGTCGAGGTCCTGCACAACGAGATCGGCGACGGCTCGCTGGACGAGATACGCATTTACTTTCCGGACCCCTGGCACAAGAAGCGCCACAACAAGCGTCGCCTGATCCAGCCGGAATTCGCCTCGCTGCTGGCCGGCAAGCTCGCGGTCGGCGGTCGCCTGCACGTGGCGACAGACTGGTACGACTACGCGCTGCAGATGTGGGAAGTGCTGGACGCTGCACCGGGGCTGGTCAACCGCGCCGGGCCGCGCGGCCACGTGGCGCGACCGGAGTGGCGGCCGCAGACCCATTTCGAGACCCGTGGCCAGAAGCTGGGACACGGGGTGTGGGACCTTTTGTACGACCGCTGCTGATATGTACCCGGCCCAGGACCAAGCCACGTAATGGAGATGGAAACCGGCCTGACGCTGACCAACGACATGCGCCTGGTGCTGGGGCTGGTCGGCTTCACCATGGCGATGTTCCTGGTCCCGCGCATCCGCGCCGACCTCGTCGCGCTGGTGGTGCTGGTGGTGCTTGGGCTGACCGGTCTGATCGCGCCCGAAGAGATCTTCGGTGGCTTCTCCGGCAACGCGGTGATGAGCATCATCGCCACGATGATCCTCGGCGCCGGCCTCGACCGCACCGGCGCCCTGAACCGGCTGGCATCATGGCTGCTGCGGCGTGGCCACGGCGTGGAGCAGCGCCTGCTGCTGATGACCAGCGCGATCGCCGCGCTCAACTCCAGCTTCATGCAGAACCCATCGGTCATGGCGCTGTATCTGCCGGTGGCCTCGCGCCTGTCCTCGCGCACCGGGCTTTCCCTGCAGCGCCTGCTGCTGCCGATCGCAGCGGCCATCGTAATGGGCGGCGCCCTGACCATGGTCGGCAACTCACCGCTGATCCTGCTCAACGACCTGCTGCTGTCGGCCAACAACAATCTGCCTTCGGGCATGGCCACCATCGAGCCGCTGCCGATGTTCGCGCCGCTGCCGATCGGCCTCGCTCTGATCGCCGCATCGCTGATCTACTTCCGCTTCTTCGGTGACCGCAAGCTCCACCGGCTGGCCGAAAGCAGCGTGGTGCCCGCGCGCACCGAAAGCTACTTTGCCAGCACCTACGGCATCGACGGCGAAGTGTTCGAACTCACCGTCACCGCCGAAAGCCCGCTGGTGGGCATGTCGCTCAACGATGCCGAGGCCCTCCGCGACGTGCCGCTGATGCTGGCCCTGCAGACCGGTAACGACACCAGGCTTTCACCGCCGGGCGACATGCGCATCTGGGTCGGCAGCGTGCTGGGGGTCATGGGGTCCAGGGAAGACGTGCAGGACTTCGCCCAGAACCACTTCCTGCGCCTGTCCTCCCGGCTGCGCAACTTCGGCGACCTGTTCAATCCAAGCCGCGCCGGAATTTCCGAAGCGGTGATCCCTCCGACTTCAAAGTTCATCGGCAAGACCGCGGCGGAGCTTCGACTGCGCAAGCAGTCAGGCATCAGCCTGCTGGCCATCAATCGCGACAAGAAGGTATTGCGCGAAGACGTGCGCGCGGTGCCGCTGCGTGCCGGTGACCTGCTGGTGCTGCACAGCATCTGGCGAGACCTGGCCCAGGCATCGGAAAGCCGGGACTTCGTGGTGGTCACCGACTATCCCAAGGGCGAGCAGCGCCCGCACAAGTTCAAGATCGCCATGGCGATCTTCGCGGTGACCATCATCATTGCGCTCACCGCGCGTCTACCGGTCTCGCTGACCCTGATGACCGGCGTGGTCGGCATGCTGCTGACCGGCGTGTTGCGCATGGACGAGGCCTACGCGGCGATCAACTGGAAGACGGTGTTCCTGATGGCCGGGCTGATCCCGCTCGGCTGGGCCATGGACAGCAGCGGCGCTGCGGCGTGGGTGGCCGGGCACACGGTGGAACGGCTGCCGGACGCCATCCCGATCTGGGTCCTGGAAATCGCGGTTGCGCTGCTCACCACGGCGTTCTCGCTGGTCATCAGCCACGTGGGCGCGACGATCGTGATGGTGCCCATGGCGATCAACCTGGCGCTGGCCGCGGGCGGCAACCCGACCGCATTTGCGCTGATCGTGGCGCTGTCGGCCTCCAACAACCTGATGACCGCCTCCAACCCGATCATCTCCATGATCACCGGTCCGGCCAACTACACCAACCGCCAGCTGTGGCGCGTTGGTGGGCCCATGTCGCTGGTCTACACGATGGTCGTGGTGCTCGCCGTGAACCTGATGTTCTGGTGGGGAGCGCGCGGCTGAGAGCATGGTCGCTGTCCTTGGGCCGGTGGAGGCGCAGGGATCACCGACACCCGGATAATCGGCACGGCGCAGCCGCGCACCCACTGCAGGAGCAGGCAAAATGGAAGAACTTCTAGTCGTCACCACCGGCGGCACCATCGACAAGGTGTACTTCGACGACAAATCCGACTTCCAGGTGGGCGAACCGCAGATCGGGCGGATCCTGCAGGAGCTGGGTGTCGCATTCCGCTTCAACGTCATCCCGATCATCCGCAAGGATTCACTGCACATCAGCGATGCGGACCGTGAACTTGTGCGCGACACCATTGCGGCACAGCCGGCGCGGCACGTGCTGATCACCCACGGCACCGACAGCATGGTGCAGACCGCCCAGGTGCTGGCCGGGATGCCGGACAAGACCATCGTGCTTACCGGCGCACTGAACCCTGCCCGTTTCCGGGGCTCGGATGCGGAGTTCAATATCGGCTGCGCGGTCGGTGCTGTGCAGTCGCTTCCGTTTGGGGTGTCCATCGCCCTGAACGGTCGCAGCTGGGACCCGCTCAAGGTGCGCAAGAACGTCGACGCCAACCGGTTCGAAGCGATCCGCTGACCCTGAAGAAGGTGCGGCGCCAAAAAAAACCCCGGCAGCGCCGGGGTTTCTTCTTCTTGCGCTTTCAGACCCGGATTAGAACGTGATGGTCCAGGTGTCGATGTAGCCGACATCGCCATTGGCGTTGTCGTTCACCCGCAGCTTCCACGTGCCATTCAAAGCTTCACCGGAAAGATTGACGTTGTAGGTGGCGTTGATGTTGTCGGCGCTGCCGCCGCTGCGGTTGTGCAGCACGTACACCGAACCGTCGGGTGCCAGCAGGTCCACCTTCAGGTCACCAATGTAGGTATGCACGATGTTGACCTTCACCGGCGTGGAGGACGGCGCGTTGCCGCTTCGACCGGAAACACTGATGGAACTGGTGACCGTGCTGTTATCCGCGATGTTGACATTGGTGCCGTTGCTGTAGGCCTGCGGGGTGCCGCCGCCGGTAGATGCGCTGTAGTTGCCGACCAGGCTGGCGCCGGAGAAGGTCGAGTACGCCTTGACCCGGACGTAGTAGGTCCCGGTGCTCGGCGCAGCGATGGTGCAGGTCTCGTTGTTACCGCTCAGGTAGGGCCTGCAGACGTACGTCGCGTCGGTCGGTGCGCTGCCGAAGTTGACGTACAGGTCGGCGTCACCGGTGCCACCGGACATGGTGAAGGTCAGGTTGCTGGAACCGGCAGGCACGGCCATCGTGTAGTTGAGTGAAGCTCCGGTGGAAGCGCCGAGGCCTGTCACCGCCACACCCTTGGTCAGCGTGCCGCCGGTCGGCGGTGGTGGCGGAGTGCCGCCACCGGCTGCATCCACCGCGGCCTTGGCGTTGGCGATGCCCGAACCGATTGGCTGGGACGGAGACACCGGGAACGCACGGGCGGTGCTTTTCAGCAGCGCTTCGACCTGCGCCGGGGTCAGCGCAGGATTGGCCACCGACTGGATCAGGGCGACCACGCCAGCGACGTGTGGTGCCGCCATGGACGTGCCGCTGTAGGTGGCATAGCTCTCGGCACCAGGCCCGGCAGTACCCGAATTCAGGGTCGACAGGATGCTGGAGCCTGGCCCGGCAAGGTCGATGAGTGCGCCGTAGTTGGAGAAGCTGGAGCGCGCACCGGTGCTGGTGATGGAGGCCACGGCCACGACGTTGTTGCAGTTGGCCGGCGAGGCATTGGAAACGTTCACGTTGCTGTTGCCCGCCGCGATCACCAGCGTCGTGCCACGGCTGACCGCGCCGTTGATGGCGCTCTGCGTCGTGCTGCCGCAGGCACCGCTGCCGCCGAGGCTCAGGTTGATGACCTCGGCCGGATTGGCGTTGGCCGGGACGCCGCTCACCGAACCGCCAGAGGCCCAGATGATCGCGTCCGCGATGTCGGAGTCGTAACCGCCACCCTTGCCCAGGGCGCGCACGGGAACAACCTTCGCATTGAAGGCCGTGCCTGCCACGCCCTTGCCGTTGTTGGTGACCGCGGCAACGGTGCCGGCCACATGGGTGCCGTGCCAGCTGGACGGCTGGCCGCCGGAGGCGTCACCCGGATCGCTTGGGTCCGAATCGCGACCGTCGCCGTCCGCAGACACCGCGGTGTCGATGATGAAGTCATAGCCCGGCAGGATGTTGGCGTTGAGGTCGCTGTGGTTGGCGATGCCGGTGTCGATGACCGCCACTACCACGCCGGCGCCGCTGGTGATGTCCCAGGCTTCGGTGGCACGGATACCGCCGGCGCCGGTGCCGAAGCCAAACTGCTGGCCGAAATTCGGGTCGTTCGGGGTCAGCGCAATCTGGTTGAGCTTGTCGACTTCCACATACTCCACCGCAGGATCGGCGGCGATCTGTCGCATCAGCGACTCCGCCTCGACCCGGTCCAGCTTGCGGTCGGTCTTGACCACGTCGGCCTGCACCGCAAGGCGGCGCACGTGCGACAGGCCCACGCCTCGGCCACGCGCAAGTGATGAGGTCAGGACACTGGCGTCCAGCGAACCCTGCACCTGCGCCACGTTTCCGCGAGGCGCACTGCCTTCCCGATACTTGACGATGAAACGGTCGAACGTCTGCTGCGTTGGAGACTGCAGGCCGCTGGTGTCAATGCGCCCTTCGGCAACGGCTGGAAGGACGGCCATGGAAGCCATGGCGACCGCAGTGGCGGCAGCGAGCACATGCAGGCGCATGCGGCGGGATGAGGCATATGACATTGGAAGTTCCTTCTTGAGAGATTGTCGACCGGAGCGGCTTGAGTCCGTGCAGCGGCCTCGCGCTATCGCGGGGGACCTTGGCGGCTGTACGGATGGGGTAGGACGCATGCAGCGCGAATCGCATCCCGCAGCGAACCTAGCCGGCGACGCGGCTGCAGCACAAGATGAAGTCAGACTGAAGACAGCCGCTTGAGACGCACGTCACGATTTAGAACTGGGTAACGGCTCAGAAAGCGTTTTCAGCACGGACAATCACCGACGCCGGGCATCCCTGTTCAGGGAAAATCGCGCAAAAGTGGGCGGGAAATCGCCTTGGCGCACTCGCCGTGCAGCGAGGAAGGCTGCCTCAGAGCATGCCGGTTTCGAGCCGCGCCGCTTCGGACATCATGTGTCGGCTCCACGGCGGGTCAAAGACCAGCTCGACGTCCGCCTCGACGATGGTCGGAATCAGTTCCAGCTTGTTGCGCACGTCGTCGACCAGGATCTCGCCCATGCCGCAGCCCGGCGCGGTCAGGGTCATCTTCACTTCGACTTCGCGATGTCCGTCGTCGCGCAGCCGCAGGTTGGCCTCGTACACCAGCCCCAGGTCCACGATGTTGAACGGAATCTCCGGATCGAAGCAGGTGCGCAGTTGCTTCCACACCAGCTGCTCCACCTCTTCTTCGGTGGCATCTTCCGGCAGCGTCAGCGCTTCGTCTGGCTCCTTGCCGATGGCGTC
>JBBSVH010000055.1:0-16847 GCA_038233685.1 Lysobacterales bacterium
CGCGCAGGAAGCGGGCGTAGAGGCCGGCGTCGAAGTGATAGGCGTAGGCGATGTCGGCCATCGGCGAGTTGGGCCGGTCGGTGATCGCGCGCATGAACTTGTTATGCCGCGCCGCCTCGGTGTTGATCGAATACTCTTCCAGCGGACCGGCCTTGCCGGCGTGGTGCATCTTCAACCAGTAGTGATAGAACGACACCAGGCCAAGGTCCTGGCCGATCTTGCCGAATCCGTGCACGTAGGAGTCGCCAACCTGGCCCCAGTTCACGAACTCGATGCCAAGTTTGAACGAGCCCTTGGTCTTGCGGATGAACTCGTTCTCGTCCAGATCCAGCGCCTGGTTGTAAAGCTTGATCATGGGGATGGTGGCTTCGCCCACGCCCACGATACCGATCTCATCCGACTCGATAAGACGGATCGTGTAGCCGTTGGTCAGCACCTTGGAAAGCGCCGCGGCGGTCATCCAGCCTGCGGTCCCACCGCCAACGATTACGATTTCCGTGATCCGACTATCGGTCATTGCCATGAACCCCTCTGATGTGAATGCGTTGCCTGAGTCTCGCGCTGCGGCGCATCTTACGCCAGTGCAAAGCATGCCTCTGCGCGGCGAAGCGACCCGTCCGGCCTGGACGTGGCGGAGCGCGGGTCGCGCCCTACTGGCCGTCATTGGCATGCACTGCGCGCTGCTGACTCCTGCCGCCGTGCTTGCATCTGTGCCAACGGCGCCGGAGGCCAGGGCAGCGTGCGACGCCGACGCGTTTGCGCAGGTGCTGCAGGCCCAGACAGGGCCCGAAGTCGATGCCCGTGCTTACTGGCTGGACCTGGAACACATGCAATGGCCCGGGAAAAGCGCTGGCTCCAACTATCGTCTGCACTACGCTCGCCTGCCAACGCTGGATGCAACGCGCGGTCGGCCGGTCACGGGAGCGGACGGGGCAATCGCACTGCAACAGCCGGCCAGCCCGCTGCCCGAACACGCCGCGACGCGCTTCAAATTCGTCGGGTCGGGTGTGGTCCTTGGCGTGGCGGCGAGATCGCGGCGTCAGCTTCCGGAGATCCTGCGCGGCGCGGCCCTGCTGGTCGAAGAGGACGCACAGGGCAGGGTGCTCGATGCTACGCGCGTGCAGGTCCCGGGCGCACTGGATGACCTGTATTCCTCCGCCTCCTCGTCGCCACCGCTTGGCACGCACCCGGGCCCGCGGCGCACTTCGTTCCGGATATGGGCGCCGACGGCGCGCGCGGTGAGCCTGTGCCTGTATCAGGACGACCATGCCCCCGCACTCTCCGTCACAACGCTGCAGCGCGACCCAGTCAACGGTGTGTGGTCGCTGGAGATTCCGGCGGGGCTTTCGGGTCGCTATTACACGTATCTGGTCGACGTGATGGTTGCCGGAGTGGGGCTGGTGCGAAACCGCGTCACCGACCCCTATTCAGTGAGTCTGGGTAATGACTCGCAACGCAGCTACGTGGCCGAACTCGACGACCCTGCACTCAAGCCGGTGGGCTGGGACCGCCACGCGCTCCCGGACCGGGTGCGCGCGCAAACCGACATGGTGATCTACGAGCTCCACGTCCGCGACTTCTCCATCGGCGACCCGAGCGTGAGCGGGCCCAATCGCGGCAAGTACCTGGCCTTCACCGAGTCGGACTCGGCCGGCATGCGTCACCTGCGTGCGCTGTCGAAGGCGGGCATGACCGACGTACACCTGCTGCCCGTGTTCGATTTCGCCACCGTGCCCGAAACCGGCTGCGTCACGCCCGACGTGCCGGATGCACCGCCCGACAGCGCGCTGCAACAGGCCGCGGTGATGGCTGTGGCCGCGCGTGACTGCTTCAACTGGGGCTACGACCCCTACCATTTCAACGCGCCTGAAGGCAGTTACGCCAGCAATGCTGCAGACGGCGCCGCGCGCATCCTCGAGTTCCGCAGGATGGTCATGGCCCTGCACCAGGCTGGTCTGCGGGTCGGCATGGACGTGGTCTACAACCACACCACGACCTCGGGCCAGCAGGCCTCATCGGTGCTGGATCGGATTGTCCCGGGCTACTACCAGCGGCTCGACGCCAACGGCGTGGTGGAGCGTTCGACCTGCTGCGACAACACGGCCACGGAACACATGATGATGGCGCGGCTGATGATCGATTCGGCCGAGCTCTGGGCCACCCAGTACGGGATCGACTCGTTCCGCTTCGACCTGATGGGGCACCAGCCGCGCGCGGTGATGGAGCAGCTGGGCCAGCGGGTGGACACGGCCACCGGGCGCGAGATCAACCTGATCGGCGAGGGCTGGAACTTTGGCGAAGTGGCCAACGGCGCACGCTTCGTGCAGGCCTCGCAGCTGGCGCTCAACGGTTCGGGTATCGGCACGTTCAGCGACCGTGCGCGCGATGCCCTGCGGGGCGGGGGACCCAGCGACAGTGGTGCAGCGCTGCTGCAGCAGCAGGGTTATCTCAACGGGCTGGTCTACGACCGCAACGCACATGCGCCGCAGAGGCCCACGGCAGACCTGTTGCGCGCCGCTGACCTGGTCCGCGTGGGGCTGGCCGGGTCGATTCGCGATTTCGCAATGATCAACTACGAGGGGTCGCCCACGACGCTCGGGAAAATCGACTACGCCGGGCAGCCCGCCGGCTACGCCAGCGAGCCGGGTGAAGTGGTCAACTACGTCGAGAACCACGACAACCAGACGCTGTTCGACAACAACGTCTACAAGCTCCCGCAAACGACTTCCAGCGAAGACCGGGCGCGGGTCCAGGTGTTGGGCCTCGCCTTGAACGCCTTCAGCCAGGGCGTGGCGTATTTCCATGCCGGCGTGGATATCCTCCGTTCCAAGTCTCTGGACCGCAACAGCTACGATTCGGGCGACTGGTTCAATGCGCTGGACTGGACCTACGCGAACAATCACTTCGGGAGCGGACTGCCGCCCCAGGGCGACAACGGGGTCAACCATCCGCTCATCGCGCCGCTGCTGCGCGACGCCTCGATCAAGCCCTCACCAGCCGACATCGCCTGGACCCGGGACGCGTTCCTGGACCTGCTGCGCATCCGCGACAGCTCCACGCTGTTCCGGATGCGCAGCGCACAGGACATCCGCCAGCGGCTGAGCTTCCCGAACTCCGGAACGGGACAGAACGCGCTGGTGATGGTGGGTCATATCGACGGCCATCGCTTCGACGGAGCAGCATTTGGCGAGGTCATCTACCTGGCGAACGTCAGCCCCGAGCCGCAGACAGTGCGTCTCGAGTCGCAGCGCCACAAAGAGTTTGTGTTGCATCCGGTCCTTCGCAATCCAGCGGCCGCAGACAAGCGCGCGCTGCAAGCCAGCTACAGCGAGCAGACCGGTGACTTCACGGTGCCGGCGCGGACGGCGGTGGTCTACGTGATCGAGTGATTCGTACGGGCGTCGGCCCGTGCGCCACCGCGCTGTCACTGATGCATCGCCTGGTCGGTGCCGCGTGCCTGGTGAACGCCTGGCGCGGAAAACCACGGTTTCCCAAGCGGTTCATGCGGTAGCCCGGTCGGAGCCTGTCAAGGGACGAATGCTCGATTACGGCAGCTCGATCACCGCGGTGTCATCCATGACCAGCGGGTCGATCGCGCCATCGCCACCGCCGAAATGCATGCGTCCTGGCTCCGGCGCCAGCGTTCGATAGCCGCCGTCGTAGTCCCATGCGTTTGCGTACACGCGCACGCCAGAGAGTGTCTGGAGATTGCCCAGCGCGGCGGCGGGCAGAGTGAAGGTAATGGTCGCCGCGTCCCGGTCAGTCTCGATGGTCGAAGAAGGTGCCACCGGCGTGCCTTCTGTGTCGGCGTCGGCGCCGCTGGAGGAAAACAACGCGTTGGACCAGCCATGGGCACGCAGCCGGTAGTGCCAGCTCATGCCGCCGGGCAGTTCCGCATTCTGCTGCGGCATGATCCGTGAGCCGCCGGCCTTGCCGGGCACCTCGACGAACAGGCTGAACGCGGCATGGTCGAATCCATTCGCCGGGTTCCACTGCGCCTCGATCGCGCGCATGTGCAGCTGCACCTTGAGGGCACCGCCCGCTCCCGAGACCGTTACCTTGCGGATGTCCAGTGGCCGCTGCTCGCTCCACGAGGGTTCCGTCGGGTAGGCATAGGTTCCGTTTGGCCCGCGATCGTCGTCGGCAGGATCCAGTACCTCGGCCAGCTTCAGCCAAGTCTGGCGACCGTGAAGCGCTGCGCAGTCGATGCGATCTCCGCCTCGGCATTCCAGGCGACAATTCGATGGACGACCGAGGGGTCCACCATGTTGCGGGTATCCACCCGGGCACGCCAGCGACCATCGGACTCGACCAGGACTGGCTCGGCAGAGGCCAGGTCACCGTCCACCACCAGCAGCAATCGGTCGATGCCCTCGGCGAGGCCTTCGACATCGAAATCTCCTTGCACCTGCGACCGTTCCGGGCCCGTCAATGCAAGCTTTGGCGATGGCGCCGCCGGTACGGATGTCCGGCCCTGTGCGGAAACCTTCCACACCAGGCCGCTGCGCGCGGGAAGGATCATGCTCAACCGACCATTGGCGCCGACAACGGCGTCAATGGGCGTCGATTCGATGCCGAATATCCCGCGCAGCAGCGTGCCCGGGGCCAATCCGGTGGCAAGATTGTCCAGCAGCGTTGGCGCGTCGGCGGTGTTGAACACCACCAGCGCCGAGGCGCCCTCATGGTCCATTCGATACGCCAGCGCTCCCGGCGTGGCGCCGTTGGCGTGGAGGGTGGGGGGAATACCGCGCGAGAACACGCGGTGCGCGCTGCGCAGCGCGGTCGTCCGCTGGATATAGCGGTACAGCGGTGCGTCGGTGTCGAAGCGATCGCGCCCCCCGGAACCGATTCCCTTGGCGAACATGGCCGCACGTGGGCTGGTGTACCCCTGCTCGGTACCGTAGTAGATCGTCGGGATACCCGGCAGGGTCATCAGCAGCAGCAGACCCTGCTGCAGGCCAGCCACCGTTCCGCCGGCGAGAAACCGGTCGACATCGTGGTTGTCCAGGAAGGTCGGCATCAGATGCGGCGTGGCGTGCACCTTCATCATGCTGTCGATGCGCGCGGCGAGTTCAGCCGGCGGCCGGCCCTTGGCAAACACGTCCAGCGCGGTGCCTTGCAGCGGGAAGTTGATCATCGCCGGCAGCAGGGGCTCGCCGTCGGCACCGTGTGCGTAGCGCTCGATCCGCCGCGACTGGCTCTCCTCGTAGGGGCGGTCGGTGGCGAATCCCTCGCCGAACACGTGGAAATCCAGGCGACCGGTGGCGGCAGCTACCTGGGCCATGCCCGGGAACCGTGGGTCATCGGCGTGCAGGAAGTCGCTGAAGTACTCGGGCGCGACGTAGAACGCCGTGTCCACCCGGAAGCCGTCGACGCCCACCTCCCGGATCCAGTGGCCGTAGGATTCCCGCAGCGCGCGCCGCACCACGGGGTTCTCGGTATTGAGGTCGTCCAGGTCGGCCAGCTGGAAATCCAGCAGCTGCCGCTGATTTTGGTAGTCAGTGATCGCTGGCGTCCAGTGATAGATCCCTGCTTGCCGCTGGTCCGGGTCGGTCGCGTCGTTGAAGTTGAACGGAGCCTGGGTGGGTGCAAGCCTGCCGGTGGAATCGGGTACGCGCTGGATCCCTTGTACCGGTGCCGCGGCGTCCCAGCGGCCGGGGTAGGAAAAGTAGTCGGCGGTATGGTTCACCACGATGTCCTGGATCAGATACATGCCCGCGTCGTGCAGCGCCGCAGACAGCCTGCGGTAGTCCTGCAGGCTGCCGAAATGCGCATCGACCCGCTTGAAATCCTCGGCCCAGTAGCCGTGGTAGCCGCCGTAGCCGGCGCGCGTGTTCCACCACTGGTTGGCCACCGGTGGCGTGATCCAGACCGTCGTGGCCCCAAGGCCGCGAATGTAGTCCAGGCGCCGGGTCACGCCGGACAGATCGCCGCCGCTGAACTTCGAGCCTTGGGTCTGATCGAACTCGTTTGCGCCCTGGTCGTTGTTGGCCTCGTTGCCGTCGTCGAACCGGTCGATCATCACGAAGTAGATGATCTGGTCGCGCCAGTCGGGCGAGGCGACATGCAGATTCAGCGGGACCGGTTCCGAGTCCCCGGCAATCGCACCGAAGAGGGGCAACAGCGTAAGCCCCAGCGCCGCTGATAGGGCGCGCAGTGAAGCGGTGGTTTTCATCGAAGGCTCCGAAACGACCCATGGCGAACGCAAGCTTCCCGCTCGATTGGCGAGCGTCATTCGCGTGCCATCCGACTATCCCACGCACCTCCGGGCCAGATGACGTGCAAGCGTTCCCGGACCCATGAATACGTATGCGAACGGAATTGTGCAGGACCTGTCGCGACTACCATTGCTGCACGTATCGGGGGGCGGCCTGCGCCACCGGACGCAAGGGATTCCAGCGCAGTGCCCCAGGGCGCATCCAGCGCATCCCGACCCGGAACAAAACCAACCATGGGAGTGGAGGGGAGATGGTAAAGCTGAAGCGCAATCTGCTGAGCGTGTCGCTGGCGTCCGCAATGACGCTCGTCGCCACCGGTGCCTACGCACAGTCGGCCCAGGAACCAGTGGACGCGACCCCCACGACGGCAGAGGACGACGCGGTCGAGCTGGATCGGGTCACGGTCACCGGCATCCGCCGCGGCATCGAGGACGCCATCGAGACCAAGCAGTCCTCCACCTCCATCGTCGAAGCGATTTCTGCCGAAGACATCGGCAAGCTTCCCGACACCAGCATTGCCGACTCCATCGCGCGCCTGCCGGGCCTGACGGCCCAGCGTTTCGGCGGGCGACCGCAGGAGATCAACATCCGCGGCTTCGCCGGCGATTTCTCCACCACCCTGCTCAACGGCCGCGAACAGGTCAGCCTGGGCAACAACCGCGGCGTCGAGTTCGACCAGTATCCGTCGGAGCTGATCAGCCAGGTCATCGTCTACAAGACCCCGGATGCTTCGCTGGTGGGACAGGGGCTGTCCGGCACGGTCGACCTGCAGACCGTGCGTCCGCTTTCATTCGGCGAGCGCGCCGTCGCGATCAACGTGCGCGGCGACATGAACGAGCTTGAGGATGAGAAGGAATACGGCAACCGCTACAGCGTCTCCTACATCGACCAGTTCGCCGACAACACGGTTGGCCTGGCGCTGGGCTATGCCCACCTCAACAACCCGCAGCAGGGTCACCAGTTCGAAGCCTGGGGCTACGATGGTGAAGGTCGGCCGCAGGGCGGCAAGCTGTATGACTTCGCCGATGAGAACGAGCGCGACGGCCTGATGGCGGTGCTCGAATTCCAGCCCAACGACAGCTACCACAGCGTGCTCGACGTCTTCTATTCGAAGTTCGACAAGAAGCAGGACAAGCGCGGCATGGAGTTCGGGCTCAACAACCCGGTCGGAACGCCAGCGTCGGTGACCTACAGCGGTTTCCGCCCGGTCATCCGCAACGACTTCAACGGTGCCGACGACACCTTGTTCGCAGTGGGCTGGAACAACGAGTTCAGGCTGTCCGAGAACTGGATGCTGAACGTCGATATCAGCAACTCCAGCGCCAAGCGTGACGAACGCATCCTGGAAACCTACGCAGGGCTGCTGCCGGGCCTGCAGGACAGCCCGGTGGTGAGCTTCAATTCCGACGGCTACTTCGACTTCGATTTTGGCCTGGACTACGCCGATCCTGCGATCATCAGGTTGACCGACGCGGGCGGCTGGGGGCAAGACGGCTACGTCAAGGATTTCAAGGTCAAGGACGAGCTGACGTCGCTTCGCTTCGACCTGGAGCGCAGCTTCGACGCCGGCTTCGTCAGCAGTGTCGAGTTCGGAGCCAACCTGACCGACCGCACCAAGAGCCGCGGATCGAACGAGAACTTCCTGTGCCTGCAGGCGTGCAGGGATGGCGCTTCGCTGGCGATTCCGGCGGGATTGCTGACCACCTCGCAGTTCGGCTTCGCCACGGTGCCGGGCATCATCGGCTATGACGCCCTCGGCGCGTTCGACACCATCTACAACCGCCGCGCCAACACCAACAACGGCGACATCAACAACAAGAACTGGGAAGTCAACGAAAAGGTCACCACGGCCTACGTGCAGGCCAACATCAACACCGACCTGGGTGCTTTCCCGCTGGTGGGCAACATCGGCGTCCAGGCGGTCAACGTGGACCAGAGGTCCACCGGCGTGGCCACCTTCGAGGGCGTCACGCTGAGTGAAGCGGCCAACCGCGGGGCGAGCTATACGCACTACCTGCCCAGCCTCAACCTGTCGCTGGTCCTGCCCGCCGAGCAGAAGATCCGTTTCGCAGCGGCTCGCCAGATGGCGCGTCCGCGCATGGATGACCTGCGTGCCAATGCCGGTTTCGGCATTGACCGGAACCCCATTGGCGGCGGTGGTCCCAGGTGGTCCGGCGGTGGCGGCAACACCGAGTTGGAGCCATGGCTGGCCAATGCGTACGACATATCCTACGAAAAGTACTTCGGCACCCGCGCCTATTTCAGTGCGGCCTACTTCTTCAAGGACCTGAAGACCTACATCTACAACGAAACGACCCAATTCGACTTCAGCACGCTTCCAGTGCCGCCCAACGTGCTACCGACGGATATTCCGGCTTCGCCGATCGGCAATTTCACCCAGCCGGTCAACGGCGACGGTGGCACGATCAAGGGCTACGAAGTGTCCGTGTCGGCGCCGTTCGACCTGCTGTGGCAGCCGCTTGAAGGATTCGGCTTCGTCGGCAGTTATTCGGACACGACCAGTTCGATCTCTCCATTCGGGCCGGGCACCAGCGAGCCGCTTCCGGGACTGTCCAAGTACGTGTCGAACATGACCCTGTACTACGACCGCTACGGGTTCTCCACCCGCGTGAGCCGCCGCTCGCGCTCGGAGTTCCTGGGTGAAGTCCAGGGCTTTGGTGGTGATCGCACCCGGATCAACTTCGCCGCAGAGTCGGTGATCGACTTCCAGATGGGCTACACGTTCCAGGCTGGTCCGCTGCAGGACCTGTCCCTGCTGCTGCAGGTCAACAACGTCAACAACGAAGCGTTCCGTTCGAACTTCGACGGCGACAGCATGCGTCCCCGTCAGTACTTCGAATACGGCCGCACGTTCCTGCTGGGGCTCAACTACCGCTTCTGACCCGTTCGTACAGTTTCAGGGAAGAAGACCCTGTCGCAGCTCTCGCGGCAGGGTCTTTTTTGTGCCTGCAATTCGAGTGGACCGCAATGGAAGGCGCGGCGGCCGCGCGCCGAATCAGTTCCTCGCGGCTACCGCAGTGCCTGGGCGGCGTTGGCCACGCGGCTGCAGGTGAAGAATCCATTGAGCGTGAGGCGACCGGCGCCGGGCTCGTCGGTCAGCATTTCCGGGTGGGCGCTGTCGCCACTGTGAAAGATGGTTCCGTCGTAGAAAATCAGCCGGTTCCAGCGCGCTGGAACGGTCAGCACGCGGCCGAAGAACGCGTTCGAATCGCGCATGTAGTCGCGGGGCAGCGCGTAGCGTGCTGCGAATGCGTCGGCGTCCAGCGTTCCGGAGTCGTGCACCAGCCGGTCGATCTCGGACTGTGGCTGGATTGGCACGAAGAAACTGGTTCCGCCCAGCGCGGGCTCCTTGAACAGGTACAGCACCGAGGCGGCGATGCACTGGTTGGCGCCGAAGTCCAGCCGGTCGCGGTGGCAGATCGACTGGCGCGGCTGCAGTTCGTGTGGCGGGGTGGTGACCATCGCAAGGCGGCTGTACATCCGCAGCGTGCGGCGTGCGCCCAGCCGCGCGCGGACGTGCAGGCGGAAGAAGTCGTCAAGCTGCGCAGAGAAGCGCTCGGCCATGCGCAACTCTCGCCCCGGGTACGCGTTGAACGGCGCCTGCGCAAAGTCGTCGCGACGCTCCTGCGCAAACGCCACCAGGCGTTCGGGCTCCAGGAACGCGTCATCGATCACCAGGCACGCATGCGGGCCATGGATTGGAATCACTTCGATGCGTGGCCTGGAGTTGAACATCAACGCCTGCTCCCGAACTGGATCTCATCGGCCAGTTCAAGCGCCGGATCATGCCGTAAACAAATGAAAAAGGGCTGCGGTTACCCGCAGCCCTTTGGTGTCCTGGTGGAGCGGAGGGGGATCGAACCCCTGACCTCCACGATGCGAACGTGGCGCTCTCCCAGCTGAGCTACCGCCCCAGGTGCCGGTGGAGTTTAGCGCCGCCGGCCAACTGGCGCCAGCTTGACCGACTGCGGTCAGTCTTCTTTCTGGAGCAGCGACGCCGCTGGTGACGATGCCAGGGCCTGTGCGCGCCCGTAACGGTTGATCTCCACTTTGCCGTCACGGATGAAGTCCATGGACATCTGCAGATAGCCGTCGGCATAGCGGGTTCGGGTGCGGGTTCCGTCGACAGCGGTCTCGAATTCGACGAGGCCATGCCCGGTATCCGGAAACACGGCCGTCGTGATGGGCCTGCCCTCGGCTTCCAGCGACGCAAGGCGACGAAGCGTTTCTGCTGGTGGTGCGTCGTTGTCCTGCTCGGCAATCATCCATAGTTGCGGCGCGGTCACGGAGCGCAGTACCGGCATGGGATCGTGCCCCCAGGGGGTGCCCTTGTCGAAGAACGGCAGCGCCAGGCGCGACAGCCAGGCTGGATACCGCAACAGGCTGCCGGTGTACTCGCCCTGCATCACCGGCCACCACGGCTCGCTCGCATACTTGCGGCGAACGGCCCGCAACTCTGCGAACGCGTCCGCTGATCGGGTGCCCATCACCCGGGCGGTAGCATCGGTGACCTCGCGCGCCGACGTCAGCACCTCGGCCCCATAGCCTGCGGCGACAAGTTCCTGGACAACCTGCTCGCGATCTTCGGCCTCCGGGCTTTCGGCCAGGCCGTAGGCAACCAGTACGAAGTCCGGATCCGAGCTGGTCGCCGCCAGCGGCGCAACCCATCCGCCCTGGCTGCTGCCCTGCAATCCGATGCGTGCCACGCGGGCGCCGCCGAGACGTCGCCCTTCAGCCATGGCCGCGACGGCGTCGTCTGCGAGTACGCCGAAATCCTGCGTGTATTTTCCCGAAGAGCCGCCGGTCCCACGTTCGTCGTAGACGAAGACGCCGATTCCGTTTGCTGGAAAGAGATGCTGCTCGTGGTAGTAGTCCACGCCGGAGTAGTCTTCGGATCCGTGCACCAGGACCACGATCGGCACGGGAGCCTTGCCCTCGGGCATTACCAGGCGCCCCCGCAGGTTGACGTCGTTACCAGTGAACCGGGTGTCGATCACCTCTAGAGACACTTGGCGGCCGTCGCGCCCACCAAACGTGATCCGCCCAGCCCCACAGCTGCCGAAGCTGACCGTAAGAGGATCGTTGCGCGTGGTCCATCCGGAGGTTCCGCGCCACAGGCCATCATCCGAGCGCCTGAGCGTCCCTGTGCGGCCATTGATCCGGTGCCATCTGACTACGCCTGGCTTGCTGCTGGCGTTGATGTCGATGATCTCGCCATCGGCAAGCCGGTAGGCGCCCACGTGGCAGCCCGGCTCGGTAGCGGCTACGCCACTGGCCACGGTGGTGCCGGGCGCCATCCATGCGCACAGCGCGATCAGGACAAGGCCTGCGTGTGCGCGCAGTAGGATGTTCATCCAGCTCCTGCTCGTCATCTGGATTCCCCGGCCTGGCTTGAGGTCCCGGTCGTGGAACCCGTGTCGCGCAGCAGCGGCATCAGCACCGGCTCCAGCACTTCCCGGCGCCAGCCGGAGAGCGCGGCAGGCCACTCACCGGAATCCTGAAGCTGCTCCAGGTAGCGTCGCGACGCCAGCAGGCCTTCGGGCAGTCCGAGCTCTGCGGCGCGCGTGGCGACCGCTTCCTGCAGTCGCTTGAGTGCGGTCTTGTCCTCGCTGCTGGGGTTGCGTGCCAGCGGTGCCAGTGCTTCGTCGTCCAGCAGCGTATTCAACGCCTCCCATACTGCGGCACCGAGCTTGCGCGGGGCCTTGGGGTGGGCGTCGAACTGCGCCTGGAGGGCCGCACGATCCGCGGGCGGATTGCGCGCCAGCTGGGTGGCCAGTTCGTTGTCCAGGATCCAGCTGCGCGGCTTGTCGCTGTCGCGAGCCTGGCGGTCGCGCCAGCGCAGCAGCCGCAGCAGCCGCAGCTGGGCTGCCGGCTCGACGTACTGCGCGCTGCGCATCGACAGGTGCGGCCACGGCTCGCCCTGTTCGTCGCCGGCGTTGGCGAGCATTCGCGCACAGTCCTGATCCAGCCAGTCGCGCCTGCCCAGTGCCTGCAGGCGCTGGTCGAGCTCGCGATGGAATTCGCCCAGATGCACCACGTCATCGGCCGCATATTGCAGCTGCGATTCGCTCAGTGGCCGGCGCAGCCAGTCCGAGCGCGTCTCGCCCTTGGCCAGCGCCACGCCCGTCAGCTCCAGCACCAGCTTCTGGTAACCCATGCCGGCGCCGATCCCGCACAGGGCAGCTGCGATCTGGGTATCGAACAGCGGCGCCGGCAGGGCGCCGCAGTCGTGTGAAAGGGCCACCAGGTCTTCGCTGGCGCTGTGCATCACCTTCAACACGTCCGGGTTGGTCAGCAGCGGGCGCAATGCGTCGGCCATGCCCGGCACCAGCGGATCGATCAGCAGGATCTGGTCGCCAATGGCCAGCTGCACCAGGGCGAGCTGTGGCCAATAGGTGCGCTCGCGGATGAACTCGGTGTCCATGCCCACCCAGGCGGGCGGGTCCTGCAGGTGCGCGCCGAGGGCGGCAGGGTCGTCTATCCAGACGGGCACGAAAGCTCCAGGACTGCGGCGGTTGCCGGGGCAGGCGACAATGGCTAACGTCGCCCGACGGCTCGGGATGGCCATTGTGGAGGAAGATGCGCGCGATCCGAAACTCGCTGAAGCTGGACGCGGTGCTCATGGCTGCGGCGCTGTGGGCTCTGGTCCTGGCAAGTGGCTGCACGCGTTCGCCTGATGCAGCGGCGCCTGCGGACCTGCTGCCCGCTGCGCCCCCCACGGCCGTGTTGCCGGTGGATCCGCGGTTTCCCACGGTTACGGTGAGCGGCGACGACGCCGATTCCGCATTCCTGAATTGGGATCCGCCGCAGGTCGAGGTACAGGCCGATGAGGTGACCCGGGTGCTGCGTCGTGCGAACCAGGCGCTCGCCCAGGGCCGTCTGTACGCCGATGCCGAGGCGGCGATCCCCCAGTACCTGGCGCTGCGCAAGGTGGCGCCAGAGGATGCTCGGGTGGCGCGGGCGTTGGACCAGGTGCTTCCTGCGCTATTGGACCAGGGCCAAGAGGCACTGCTGGCAGCCGGTGAAGATTACGAGGCCCTGCGCCGCGCAGCCGAAATGGCGGCCGTGGCGCGATACCTGGATGCCGACGATCCGCAGGTGTCGCAGTACCTGGGGCAGGTGGATCTGGCCGATCAGCTGTGGCGCCTGAACCAGGCCGGTGAGCGCGCGCTTGGCAGCGGAGCAATCGGTGTGCGTGGAGAAGGCGCTCTGCAGCATTTCTGGCAGGCCCTGGAACTGCAGCCTGGGCAGCCGCGGGCGCTGCAGGGGATCGCGGCGACCGAAAGTGCATTGATCCGTCGTGCGCAGGAAGCAGCCGAGGCAGCGGATTTCGCGGGCGCCGAGCGCCTCCTGCAGGCGGCGGCCGGCCTGCGCGAGGACGTGGGCACCATCGCCGATGCGCACACACGGATGGAAGTCGAACGCAGCCGGCAGATCGCCGCGCTACGCGAGCGTGGACTCCAGGACCTGACCAGCATGCGCGGACAGCGTGCCGCGCGGGAGATGCTTGCCGAGGTGCTGCGTATCGCGCCGCCCGGTGACCTGGTGGCCGCCGATTTCCGCCAGCGGATTGATCGCGCCACCCATTACGGACAGTTCCGCGCGGGGCAGCCGTTCTCCGACACCCTGCAACAGGGCGGCCGCGGCCCGCAAATGATCGTGGTGCCGCACGGTGGTTTCCGCATGGGCGCCGGCGAGGACGAACCCGGGTCGGCCGATGCGGAAAAGCCGGCGCATTACGTGCGCTTCGAGCGGGGCTTCGCCCTGTCCCGCCGCCCGGTGACGGTGGGCGAGTTCCGGCGTTTCGTCAGAGCGACCGACTATCTGCCGCGGGCAACGCGGCGCGGCCACTCGATCGTGTACGACGAGCGCAGCGGCAACTTCATCCGCCGCAGTGGGGTGGACTGGGAGTCGGACTACGTGGGCGTGCGCGCGGCCGACAGCCTGCCGGTGCTGCACGTCAGCGTACGCGATGCCGAAGCCTATGCCGCGTGGCTGTCCGCGCAGACCGGACACTCCTATCGCTTGCCGAGCGAGGCGGAGTACGAATATGCGATGCGCTCCGGCACGCAGGGCATCTATCCCTGGGGCAACGGCCCGCCGCCATCCAGGGTCGGGAACCTGACCGGTGGCCGGGACGTGTCACCGGGCGGTCGGCGCTGGAACAACGCGTTCGCCGGTTACAGCGATGGTTACTGGGGCCCTGCGCCGGCCGGCAGCTACGCCGCCAACGCATGGGGCGTATACGACATGGGTGGAAACGTGAGCGAATGGGTCAGCGACTGCTGGCACGCCAGCTATCGGCGCGCCCCTGCCGAGGGCGCATCGTGGTTCAATCCCGGCTGCCGGTCGCGGGTGATCCGCGGCGGGTCCTGGGCCAGCTCACCGGTACAGGCGCGGGCGGCCTGGAGGGCATCAGCCGACTCGGACGTAACCAATGCGCGGGTAGGCTTTCGCGTCGTACGCGGCATCTAGCAGGAGTGAGTGAAAAATGAGGACTGATCCGTTTGGGCGAGGCGCTGGTGGACAGCAGCAGCCGGGCACGCGCCGTCGCACTGGCCTGTTTGGCAACGTGCGCTGGTGGATACTGCTGGCATTCGGCGCGTACGCCGTCTTTTACTGGTTTTCAAACCAGGTCGAAGACCCTTACACCGGCGAGAAGGTCCTGATCGACGATTCGATCGGCGTCGAAGAAGAAAAAGCCCTTGGGCTGCAGGCTTACGAAGAGATCCTGTCGCAGGAAAGGCCGGTGGATCCTAACTCGCAGGTGGCCCGCGAGGTTCGTGCAATCGCAGAGCGCCTGGTGAAGAAGGTGGACGTGGTGGAGACGGCCCTGGCTGCAGAGCACGGGCTGGAAGCGCGAAACTATTCGAGCACCTTCGACTGGGAAGTCAATGTCATCCAGTCCGAGCAGGCCAACGCCTTTTGCCTGCCTGGAGGCAAGATGGCGGTGTACACCGGCTTGATTCCGATCGCCCGCAACGAGGACGCGCTGGCAGTGGTCATGGGCCATGAGATCGCGCATGCCCTGCTGCGCCACGGGGCGCAGCGGATGTCACAGCAGAAATTGACCCAACTGGGGCAGATGGCAGGCGCGGCCAGCGGCATGGGCGCCCAGGAGCAGCAGATGGTGATGGCCGCGCTGGGCTACGGATACCTGCTGCCCTATGCGCGCAGCCACGAGACCCAGGCCGACGAAGTCGGACTGATGCTGGCCGCGGCGGCGTGTTTCGACCCGCGCGAGGCGGTACCTCTCTGGGAGCGCATGGGCCAGGCCAGCGGCGGACAATCACCGCCGGAGTTTTCGTCCACCCATCCCAATCCTGGCACGCGCATCCAGAACCTCACCGCGTTGATGCCGAAGGCGATGGAGTACCGGCAGAAGTTCTGCGAGGAAGCGACACCCTGAAGTTGCTGCCGGGCTGACCGGCACTGCTTCGGCACACTGAAAAGCCCGCACGTCACCGTGCGGGCTTGGGCAACCGCAGGACTCAGCGCGAGCGGGTCTTGGAAGCGTCCCGCTGCGGCGCGGGCTGCGGCTTGGAAGGCGCGCTGGGGTCGGAACGCCCGAGCCCTCCGCCGATGAAGTTGCGCTGCACTTCCTTCCACATCTCCATGTTGCGCTCGGTCAGCTGGTTCATCATGGTCCACGGGGTCTGGCCCAGCATCCCGCCCATCTGCTGCCGGAACTGCTGCTGCTGCTCCATGAAGAGCTGCATGCTGCGCTCCAGGTAGTTGCCCATGAAGCCCTGCATCGAATCGCCGTAGAACCGGATGATATGGCTGAGCAGCTGGGTGGACAGGATCGGCTCACCGTCCTGCTCCTGCTCGGTGATGATCTGGAGCAGGACAGCGCGAGTGAGGTCGTCCCCGGTCTTCGCATCGCGTACCTCGAAATGCTCGCCGTCAACGATCAGCTGGCGCACATCCTCGATGGTGATGTAGCTGGAGATCTCGGTGTCGTAGAGGCGGCGATTCGGGTACTTCTTGATGATGCGCAGTGCAGCCATTGAGCAATCACTCTAAACGAATGGCCCGCAGCATGACGCAGCGCAGCAGGCCTTGCAACTTGAATCAACGGGTCTGCCTGTTCATTTAAAAGCGCAGGCCGGGGACAGCGGCGGGGCAATCGAGCCCCGCGTCCGAACTACCAGCCCATGTACTGGCCACCGTTGGCGGACAGGTTGGCGCCGGTGATCCAGCTGGCTTCGTCGGGGATGAAAAAGCCGACCGCGTAGGCGATTTCATCCGGGGTCCCGAGGCGACCGGTGGGGATCTGGGCGACGATCTTGTTGCGCACCTCTTCGGGAACCGCCATCACCATGTCGGTGCCGATGTAGCCGGGCGAGACCGTGTTGACGGTGATGCCGAGCCTGGCGTTTTCCTGCGCCAGTGAAATCGTGAAGCCGTGCATGCCGGCTTTGGCCGCGGCGTAGTTGGCCTGGCCGTACTGGCCCTTCTGTCCATTGATCGAACTGATCTGGATGACCCGTCCCCATTTACGCGAGCGCATGCCCTCGATGACCGCCCGGGTGACGTTGAAGACCGAATTGAGGTTGGTGTTGATGACCTCGTTCCACTGCTCGGCGCTCATCTTGTGGAAGGTGC
>JBBSVH010000056.1:0-16427 GCA_038233685.1 Lysobacterales bacterium
GACACGACCGGTCCCAGGCCGCAGCAGCTAACCCCTACAGCGTGGGAACCCCCGCCGCGGATCGAAGTGGATGCCGCTGATGCTGCGCCTTCCGCTGTGCGCCTCCATATGAACCAGCACGTCGATGGTCATCATCAGCAGGCGTTTGATGACGGCGAACTCCAGCCCCGCGCCTTCGCTTGACGCCTTGACCATGAGGGCCAGCTGGTCCCAGGTCTGCGTGGTGCTTCCGGCATGGCAGCTGGTGATAGAACCCGGATGCCCGGAAGCGCAGTTGCGGATGAAATAGAAGGCTTCATCCCCACGCAGTTCGGCCAGGATGATCCTGTCCGGCTTCATCCGCAGGCAGGCTTCCATGCAGCTCTTGGCCGTGATGTTGCTCGCGCTCTGACCGCCCTTGGAGTAGAGCAGGTGCACGACGTTGGGCTGGCTGATGAACAGCTCGCGCGCATCCTCGATGGTGACCAGACGCTCGTGGTGGGGGATGTGGTCGACCAGTGTTTTCATGAAGGTGGTCTTGCCGCTGCCGGTGGCGCCCGAGACCACGATGTTCTTCTTGTACAGGACGGCCTTGCTGAAGAATCCGGTGAAGTTGCGGGCAGCCTTCAGCTCCAGCAACTCCTGATCGTGGTCGCTGAGCACGTCCGCACGTTCTTCAACGTTTGAAAAGAATCCATCCTCGTCGTATTGCTCCAGGGTGCGGGTCTGCCGGGACGGCAGCCTGATGGTGATCGATATGTTTCCCGCATCGCACGCTGGAGGAATCACCAGCTGCGCGCGCTGTCCGGTGGGAAAGGTCAGCGAAACCACAGGATCGGCATCGGTGATGCGCTGACCGGTATTGCTTTCATTGACGACCGCGGTGCAGAACTGCCTGGCGCGATCAAAGCTCAAGCCCGGCATTGCCACCCGTCGCCAACCCGCGCGTGTCTCCAGCCACAGTTCACCCGGGCGGTTGATGCAAATCTCAGTGACGTCCAACGAATCCATGTGCGCCAGGATTCCCAGCGCCTTGAACTGGTAGTCCAGGAAGTCGCTGGAGACCCGGGCCAGCGGCGGTGACTCAATATCCATTCGTTCCAAGCTTGTTCAACGCCCTGCCATGACCTGGGAGAAGTCGACATCACGGGCGACGTACACGTTGACCACGGTTCCCTGGTTGATGGTGACCGTGGCGCGTCGGTTCGCGCTGTCCCGCACCGCCTGGTCCGCCACCCCTTCCAGCGCGCGCGCCGTGTTGCTCTCGAACGGTTGCTCCACCACGAAGCCATTGCCGTAGGTCGTGGTGGACGTGGGTCCGTTTTTCTGGCCGGCGTACTTGAACGCGTCACTGATCAGGCTCACCAGCAGGGCCGAGCCCACCCTGCTCCCCCAGTGCTCATTGCGCGCGCCGGGATGGCCGGCTCCGCCGAGCTGGTCCACGCCGGGACTCGCCATCGCGACATCCACGCCGTCAGGAGTGGTGATCCGGTCCCAGATCACGGCCACTCGATCCCGGCTGACCTCATCCCGCCCGTAGCGTCCCAGCAGCTTCGATCCCTTTGGCAGCAGCCGCGTGCGGCCGTTGATCGAATAGGCGGGCTCGGTGACGATGCAGGACGTGAACCCGGCCACGTCGGTCACGATGCGCGTCTCCAGAATGCATCGGATGTAGGTACCCCTCACGAGCAGCGCGTCCGGTCGACTGATGAAGCGCGCGCTGGTGGCATCGTTCTTCGCTTCGGCGCGATGCACGGGCGCCGCTGCTGGGGCCGCGGTCGGCAGGCCTGCAAGCATGGCCTCCACGTACGGGTCAGCCGGGTCATCCTCCCCACCAGGCACGGCCCCGGCTCCGGCGACGTTGGCCATTCGACGTTCGACCAGGGTGCGCGTCGGTCGCGTGACCTGCATTTCCGATTGCTGGCCGTAAGCAGGTGCCGAATCAGTGGCTGGCAGAAGAGGCAGCGACGGCTGCGCATACTCGGCCATGGGAATCGCGCTCGCGACCGGCCTGGAAAACGGAGCTGGTGGCCCCGCAGAGGCGCGCGGGAGTTCGGGGATCACCACCGTTTCTTCGCGCGGCCGCGGTCCCCGCTCGGCTGAGGAGGCGCCGTTGAGCAACCAGACGATCAGGGTGACCAGCAACAACAGGATGCCCGCGAGAAAAACCAGCGCCTTGCGATTCATGCGTTGCAGCTCATGTGCCTTCAGCGACGGCGCATTGGCGTCCAGGTCGTGCGGCCGGCTTTCGTCGCTGTAGTAGCTGCCGCCTTCTCGAGGGCCGTCAGCGTGCGAGTCCGGGTTCTGGGACGAGTCCGCATAGGGGTTCACCGGGTTGCTTGGAGGAGCACTGGCGTTCATTGATTGCTTCTCCTGCGCAGTCCCACGACCCTGTCACCGTGCCTGATCACCAGGAACGGGTAGGTGCCATGGACGACCAGGGTGTCGTCCTCGACGGTCGTATTGACCACGAAGTCTTCGCCGCCGTCACGCTCTCGACCGAAAACGGCGGGAAACCCGCCAGAGGGCGCCGAGCTGAGGTTGTTCATTCGCAGGTACGTGAACTTTCCGTCATCGTAGACATTTGTCGGCACCAGCCAGCTTGGGCCGTGGCGGCTGGAATAGTCGTAGCTGAAGTTGTAGCGCCGGTCTTTCTCCAGGCGCGTCGAGAGCCCCGCCTGGGGTAGCGCCGGTCTCTCGCTTTCACCTGAAGCGAAACGGGTCTGGTTTGGATAGGCGAAGCGGATCTTGTACTGGACACCCTCGCGCTTGGCCTGCTCGAGTGCGGTCCAGTCGGTGGCGACCACTTTCAGTTCGAAGATGTAGGAATTGGTTGCGGTACGCACCATCATGTTGGTATCGACATCCACGTTCCTGGGCTTGATGTAGAAGACGTTGTCGCGCCGGCTGAGGTCCCACCCTGCGCTGAAGCCGGTGCTGAAATCGAGGATCGTCTCGCTTGGACTCAGCTCGATCTGGGTGGTGATCCCCAGCCCGGTGCGGACCTGGTAGATCCGGTCCTCCTCGTAGTCGTACTGCTGGATCGCCTGCGCACCAGCCGGCGCCGCCAGCACGCAGGAAAACACGGCCGTGAGCATCGTGCGGGGCCTCGTGATCGTACTCATGGCCCGGATCTCCCACTTGCGCTGGTCTTGCGATCGGCGGGGTCGGACAGTCCTGGGTTGGACGAGGCCTGCACCTGCCCCGCCCCTGACCCGCCCATCGGACCGGCCGCCGCGGCAGCCACTGTTTGGTCGAACCGTTCGGATTCCGGCAGCTCGGCGGCCACAGCCAGTGGTGGCGAGGACGCGTAATCGCTGTCCACGCGGTAGCTGGTCACCTGGAACCCGAGGGGATTTTCGATGCGCCGCTCCTCGTCCATCCGGAGGTTTGGTTTGTAGGAGAACTCCATGGTTGCAATCTTGCTGTCCAGTGGCCTGGTCGAGCCGGTCGACTTGTCCAGGAGGCTGCGCTGGAAGCGCACGGTCGCGCCTTTCGGTGCCCTGCCTTCGCCGCCGCCGATGAGCACGATGCTGAGCAGGCGCACGCGTATGGCCCTGCCGCGGCCATGGACGTTGTACGGGCTGTCGACATTGTTGTTGGCATGTAGCGCGGAGTATTCGGCCGCAACTTCCGAAGAGGACATCGTGTAGACGGTGGCCCAGTCCCTGAGGTTCATCATCGCCACGTCGTACGACTCACGGGCGAGGATGAAATGAGCGACGTTGCTCCGGTTGATCGCCTCGCTGCTGCTGATGCTCGCGTTGGAGAAATCCTCCTGCAGGCGGGCCACCGTGCTGGTCCCTGTGTAGGCATCAGCCATCACCAGGTAGGGCACCTTTTCTTTCAGCGGAAGCACGTACAGGTAGCCGCCGGCCAGCACAAGTGACATGGCCACGCCCCCCCACGCGACGGTCCATGCCCTGCGCTCGCTTCGGCGCGCCATGTCGGCCAGCGTGGTTTCGAAGTCGACCGACCGGGAAACTGATTCGGACACGTTGATGGAGCTCTTGCTTCTGCGCATCGGGACATTCCATGTCGGTTCAAATGATCGGCCTTCAATGGCCGGCGGGAAACACGTGGCGCGGGTCAGGGCACTTTGCTGGCTTCCACGCCTTCGACGTCGGTCGCAAGCGGCCTTCCGGCCTCGACTTGTCGCACCAGGATCTGGCCACTATCCAAAGCGATTGCCACGCCGTATGGCGAGTAGATGGCGTTCAGCGCCTGGGCCGCCTCGGCGAGGCTGCCGGTACGCACGCCCCCAATCCTCTGTTCCAGCGTGAAGTCGGAAGGATGGCCATAGCTCAATACCATCGCCGAATCCAGCGACCACCGCTCGAGCATGTTCTTCAACGTGCCGTCCATCGGTGAGGCATAGAAGATGTAAGCCTCGTGCAGCGGGATTTCCTGCACGCTCTGCGAAAAGTGGTTGACAGGATTCCAGGGACCCGAGACATCGGGGGCCGGACCAGTGGCGCACCCGGTACATGCGCCCGCACAGAAGACCAACATCAACCGAACACTTGCAGTGCAACCCATGCTTCACCTTCCCTGGTGGATTCCATCGATGTTCTTGCGTCACCCGAAACAGTTCCAGTCCCGGTCATCGGTCCAATACTGCCGCTGCGTCTACTGCGGGAATCGAGTACTGGCCTCTCGGCAACCGTAACTGCCGCCGACCCCATGGTCAAGCGACGTGGGCGCATGGGGCCGATGCGGCCACTCCGACCGGCTGCGTCCCTCACTCATCCTCTGGCCAGCGAACGGGGCGCGACGCGCGATCCTGGCGCGCGGCAGGGACGAAAGCCAAGGCATTCCACACCTTCAGCGCATCGACGGTGGCGGCGACATCATGCACACGAAGAATCCGCGCACCCCGCTGCGCGGCGATCAGGTGCGCGGCGACCGATCCATGGACGCGGTCTTGCGGCTGTTGGCGCCCTGTCAACTCACCGATGCTGCGCTTTCGAGACAGGCCAGCCAGGACCGGCACCCCCAACTCCACGAACCGCTCCAGCCCGGCCAGCAGAGTCACGTTGTCGATGGTCCGCTTGCCGAAGCCAAAGCCCGGGTCGATCACGATGTTCTTCTTCTCGATTCCCGCCATTTCCGCTGCGAAAATGCGTTCGGCCAGGAAGCGGTGGACATCTCCAACAACATCGTCGTACTCGGGCGCCTCGTCGATGGCGTGCGGTGCGCCCGGCATGTGCATCAGCACGACCGGAACGCGAAGGTCTGCCGCCGCTTGCAGCGCACCTTCCGCGCGCAGGGCGTAGACGTCGTTGATCATTCCGGCGCCGGCGTCCACTGCCGCGCGCATGACCTCCGGCTTGCTGGTATCGATGCTGATCGGCAGCGAAGTCTCACGCGCCAGACGCTCGATTACCGCGATGGTGCGTCGCAACTCCTCCTCCAGCGGGACGCCCTCCGACCCGGGGCGCGTGGATTCACCGCCAACGTCGAGCAGGTCGGCACCTTCGTCCTGCAGGCGCAGGCCGTGCGCCACCGCCGCTTCGAGCGCGTCGTGCAGGCCTCCGTCGGAGAAGGAGTCGGGCGTGACGTTGATGATGCCCATCACTTGGGGGCGGTCGAATTTGAGAATCCGACCGCCACAGTCGAGTTGCGGCGTAGTGTCGAACATTCTGGCGCTACTCCATGATTATCAGGGCGCGCATCAGCATTCGGCCCTGCGATTGGCCAAAAAGCGTGAACGCAGGAATGCCGCGGCAAAGACGCTACGACGATGGCAAACGAGTTCGATATTCCATCCCAGACCAACAGCTGCGCCTTTGCCGTAGGCCGTGCGCCGCCCATCCCCAGAGCAGCGGCGAGCGACGCGTCTCACGCGTGCTCCCTGTCGCCAGAATGAGTCAGCTTCATTGGCAATCCGGTTAGACCTGCCGGCCATCATAGCGGCTGCGCTGGCGACGCCGGATGAGGCGAATACGGACACGAAAAGGGCCGGGATCAACCGGCCCTTCACTGTCGCCACAGACCGTCACCAAGTCAGGTCTGGGCCGCGGGTCCACCGATGGGAGGCAGCGGACGCGGATCGCCCTTCTCCGGCTTGGTCCAGCCAATCGGCGGTGGCGACTCGCGGCCTTCCATGACCGCATCGATCATCGGCACGTCGATGGTCTCGTACTCGAGCAACAGCTTGGCCATGGTGTGGAGCTTCTCGATGTTTTCGGTCAGCAGCGCCTTGGTGCGGCTGTAGGCCTTGTCAAGGATCGCGCGCACGACCTCGTCGATCTTGCGGGCAGTGTCGTCGGACACGCTCTTGTGCTGCGTCACCGAACGACCCAGGAACACCTCGTCCTCGTCCTCGCTGTAGGCGATCGGCCCCATCTCGGTGGACAGGCCCCACTTGGTGACCATGTTGCGGGCCATCTTGGTCGCCCGCTCGATATCATTGGAAGCACCGGTGGTCACCTTGTCCTCGCCAAAGATCAACTCTTCGGCCACGCGGCCGCCATATAGTGATGCAAGCTGTGACTCGATGGCAGTACGGTTGTAGCTGTACTTGTCTCCCTCCGGCAGGTACATGGTCACGCCCAGCGCGCGGCCGCGGGGAATGATCGTGACCTTGTAGACCGGGTCGTGCTCCGGAACGAGCCGACCGACGATGGCGTGGCCTGCCTCGTGGTAGGCGGTCAGGGTCTTCTCGTCCTCGCTCATCGCCATGGAGCGACGCTCTGCACCCATCAGGATCTTGTCGCGGGCCTTGTCGAAGTGCTCCATCCGCACTTCCTTGCCGTTCTCGCGCGCCGCGAACAGCGCCGCCTCGTTGCACAGATTGGCGAGGTCCGCGCCGCTGAAGCCCGGCGTACCACGGGCGATCACCATCGGCACCACGTCGTCCGCCAGCGGCAGCTTGCGCATGTGGACCTTCAGGATCTGCTCGCGACCCTTGACGTCCGGCAGCCCCACGACGACCTGGCGATCGAAGCGTCCCGGTCGCAGCAGGGCAGGGTCCAGCACGTCGGGGCGGTTGGTGGCGGCGATCACGATCACGCCTTCACCGCCCTCGAAACCATCCATTTCCACCAGCAGCGCATTCAAAGTCTGCTCGCGCTCGTCATGGCCACCGCCAAGGCCCGCGCCGCGATGGCGGCCGACTGCGTCGATCTCGTCAATGAAGATGATGCACGGCGAATGCTTCTTGGCCTGCTCGAACATGTCGCGCACGCGGCTGGCGCCGACGCCAACGAACATCTCGACGAAATCCGAACCGGAGATGCTGAAGAACGGCACCTTGGCTTCGCCGGCGATAGCCTTGGCGAGCAAGGTCTTGCCGGTGCCGGGCGAACCCACCATCAAGACGCCGCGCGGGATCCGCCCGCCCAGCTTCTGGAACTTGGTGGGATCGCGCAGGAACTCGACCAGCTCACCCACTTCCTCCTTGGCCTCGTCGCAGCCGGCAACGTCGGCGAAGGTCACCTTGACCTGGTCTTCGCCCTGCAGCTTGGCCCGCGACTTGCCGAAGGACATGGCGCCCTTGGTGCCGCCACCGCCACCCTGCATCTGGCGCATGATGAAGATCCAGAAGCCGATGATCAGCAGCACGGGCAGGAAATTCATCAGGATGGATACGAGCGAAACGCCGCTGGCGGGCTTGTCACGGGTAATGGCCACGCCCTTGTTGACCAGCTCGTTCACGAGGCTGTCGTCCTGGGGTCCGTACACGGTGCCGGAGCTGCCGTCGGCACGTTTGTAGCTGATCGCGTTGGTCACCAGATTGCTGTCGTTGGTGAACTGCACCGAAGTCACGCGCCCGCTATCGACTTCCTGGAGAAACTCGGAGTACGTGGTTTCCGCAGCAGCGGCTCCACCCAGCTTTGGGGAAAAGCTCTGGAACACCACCATCAGCACGACGGCGACGACAATCCACAGCAGCAAATTCTTGGTCAAGTCGTTCATCCTCGATGACTCCGGTGTTTCCTGGAAGGCGGTTCCAACAGGTTAATAGCTCTTACGTAACACTACTTGATCTGGACGCGCTTGCCTTGGCCCAGGGCGTATACCTCTGGCGAGCGCTTTCGCGAGGCGTCGGGCTTGCGCATCACCACCCTGTCGTAGCGACGCTTCAGTTCACGAACATAGTCATCGAAACCGGTGCCCTGGAACAGCTTGATGAGGAACGTCCCGCCCGGTTTCAGGTGGGCATCGGCAAACTCCATCGCCAACTCCGCCAGATGCATCATCCGCGGCTGGTCAACAGCGCCCACACCACTCTTATTGGGGGCCATATCCGAGAGCACAAGGTCCACTTGCTGCCCGCCCAGCATGGCCTGCAACTCAGATAGGACCGCATCTTCCCTGAAATCGCCAAGAAGAAATTCGACCCCGGCCAGCGACGGCATCTCCAGGATGTCCATCGCGACCACGCGCCCGCTGTCACCCAGCGCTTTGCGGACATATTGCGACCAGCCGCCCGGAGCCGCACCCAGGTCCACCACGACCATCCCCGGCTTCAGCAGCCGATCCCGCTCCAGCACCTCCTCCAGCTTGTACGCCGCACGCGAACGCAGGCCTTCGGCCTGCGCCTTTTTCACATAGGGATCGGCGAAATGTTCGCGGAGCCAGCGCTGGCTGCTTTTGCTGCGGGTTGCCATCGGATTCCAAGGGCCGGGATGTGCGGCACGACAGGGCGCGCAGGCCGGGCGAGAGGGAGCCCCATGATACCCTGACGTCCCGTTCCTGCCCCGTACGTAGCTCCCATGTCGATCACCCTGACCTCCGCCCAGACCCGTTTCCTGCGCGGGCAGGCACACGGCCTGAAGGCGCTGCTGCAGATCGGAGGCAAAGGGCTGACACCGGCGTTCTTGGCCGAGCTGGACGCGGTCCTTGAGCAGCACGAACTGGTGAAGGTCAAGATTGGAGCGGAGGACCGTGAAGTGCGGGACGCGATGATCACCGAGATCGTGGAGACGTCGGGCGCTGGCCTGGTACAGCGGATCGGCCACGTGGCGGTGCTGTACCGTCCGGCGAAGGAACGGCGCCAGATCATCCTTCCACGCGCCTGACCGCGCGCCTGATGGCAGCGTCACCTCCGAGGTCCGCATGCAACTGACCCACGAGATACCCGACTATGCGTACACCCTGCGAGGCGCTGACGGCCGCACTGCGCAGGTGAACGATCGCACGCTCGCAGCCTCTTTCATCCTCACCCCGCACCGGCTCGTCGAAACATGGGCCTCAGGAGACGGAACCGCCATCACCCCGGACGCCATGCTCCCTTTGCTTGCCCTGGATCCGGAACTGGTACTGCTGGGCACAGGGGACCGGCAGCGGTTCCCGAGTGCCGCGACCATGGCGGCGTGCCTCACCCGAGGCATCGGCATCGAAGTGATGACCAACGCCGCGGCAGCCAGGACGTTCAACGTCCTGGCTGGAGAAGGGCGCCGGGTGGTGGCCGGCTTTGTACTCGCCGGCACCTGAAACCCTCAGCGGGCGGCACGGTGGCGGGGCTCGGCTATCGGTGCAGCGTGCAGCTTCGTGGAGAGGCTAACGGCCGGAGAGGTACTGCAGCGGATCAACCGGCTTGCCGTCGTGGCGGATCTCGAAGTGGAGCATCTCCCGCGCCGCGCCGCTGCGGCCCATCTCGGCTATCTGCTGGCCGGACTTCACACTCTGGCCTTCGTTGACCAGACGCTTGCGGTTGTGACCGTAGGCCGAAAGCCAGGCCTCGTTGTGCTTGATGATCACCAGTTCGCCGTAACCCACTAGCCCGGCGCCTGAATACACCACTACGCCGTCGGCCGCTGCACGCACGGCCTGGCCGCTGCTGCCCCCGATATCTATGCCCTGCTTGGTTGCATCCCCGGCCGCGAAACGCTGGATGAGCTGCCCGTCCGCGGGCCAGCGCCACGAAATACCGCTGGGCACCGGCGTGGCTTGCGAAGCTGGAGGCTTCACCACGGTTGGCGGAAGGCGACCCCGATTCGTTCCTCTGGCTAGGTTTGTGCCGCCAGCGGGAAAGAGTTGCAAACGCTGGCCCGGGTAGATCGTGTAGGGAGGGGACAAACCGTTCCAGTTGGCCAGGTCGCGCGTTTCGACACCATTGCGGACCGCGATTGCGTACAGGGTGTCGCCACGACGGACGATGACGCTTTGGCCTGGCTTGGACACTGCGATGCCGGCGCCCGATCCAGCCGGGACTTCCCGGACGACGCTGGTGGCGCAGGCGCCCAGCAGCATGGTGGAAATGAGCAAAACCAATGCGCGGGAGAAATCCATGTGTCCGTTCGTCCTCATCATCATCGTCATTGTTGCAAGATCATCCTGAGCTCGCCTTCCAGGCAAGCCACGCTGCCAGGACCAGCAGGAGTGTCGTGGCGATCCAGCCGAGGGGTTCGATCCAGCGGTGCAGGGCCGCCTCTGCGCGAGCGCCGCCCAGCTTGATGGCGCCGGCTACCAGGTAAACGCGCTTGCCCCGCCCCACCAGCATGCCCGCAAGGAACGGTAGCAGCGGGACGCCGACGATGCCTGAGGCCCACGTGAATATCTTCAGCGGTATCGGCGTGAAGCCCGCCAGGACCAGCAGCCAGAATGTCTTCCATGGCGACTGCGCCACTACCGTGCGCAGATGCTCGACCTGTTGGTTCATCCCATCGCTCCAGCCCAGCCATTCGATCAACGGCTTGGCGGCCTCGAATGCGAAGTGACCCAGTGCGTACCCGACCACGGCGCCGAGCAGCGAACTGACCAGGCTCAGCGTGGCAAACCACATCGCGCGCTTCGGCTGGGCCAGCGCCATGGGCGCCAGCATCACCTCGGGGGGCACTGGAAACACGATTGCTTCGAAGAAGCTGAGTGCGGCGAGCATTCGAGGTGCGTGTCGATGTCGCGACCACAGGATGGCGCGCTGGTACAACGGCCCGAAGAGTTTCACTGCACGGCCACCGGCATCAGTCCATGGTCCCGGAAAGCAGGGGCACGAAGACCGCAGGTGCCAGCACGTGCTCGTCCACCATTCCGCCATCACGTCGCACCAGCTTGACCAGCGATTGCGCTCCACTGCCGCCGACCGGGGCGATCAGGGTGCCGCCCACGGCAAGCTGGTCCACCAGCGCCTCCACCAGCGTAGGCGCCGCCGCGGTGACGATGATCGCATCGTAGGGTGCGTGCTCCGGCCAGCCAATGCGCCCGTCATCATGCTTGCTACGCACGTTGAATCCCTGCTGCCTGAGGCGTTTCCGTGCCAGGCGCAACAGGTCGCCAATACGCTCGACCGTGTAGACCTCCAGACCCAGCGCTGCAAGCACCGCCGCCTGGTAGCCCGAGCCGGTGCCGATTTCCAGCACGCGCTTCGGCATCGCGTCCTGGAACAACGCTTCGGTCATCCGCGCCACCACCCATGGCTGGGAGATTGTCTGGCTGTGCCCGATCGGTAGCGCGGTGTCTTCGTAGGCGCGCATGGCCAAGGCTTCGTCGACGAAGAGATGCCGCGGCACAACGCGAATCGCGTTCAGCACGTGCTCGTCGACGATTCCCGTATCCCGCAGCCGCTGGACCAGGCGATCACGCACGCGCTGCGAGGTCATGCCCGAGCCTGCCGCCTCGGGCTGCAGGCGCAAGCGCGGGGTCACGCAGTGACCTCGAGCGCCGCGCTGAGCCCGGCCACCCAGCTGCCGACCTGCTCCAGCGCCTGGTAGCGCGTGAGGTCCACCTGGATCGGCGTGATCGCGATATGGCCGGTGCGCACTGCGTGGAAGTCCGTGCCGGCACCGGCGTCCTGCTCTGGACCGGCCGGGCCAATCCAGTACACGGTGCCACCACGAGGGTCGGGCTGCGGCATGCACGCCTCGGAACGGTGCCGGTTGCCCAGGCGCGTGACCTCGAATCCGGCCAGCTCAGCCCACGGCAGGTCGGGTACGTTGACATTGAGGATGGTGTCGGCCGGCAGGGGATCGGCCTGCAGGCGGGCCACGATCGCCACGGCCGCGCGCGCGGCGGTTTTGAAATTCCGGGCCTTGTGCTCGGCCGTGACCAGCGACACCGCTACGGCGGGCAGTCCCAGGAAGCGGCCCTCCATGGCTGCCGACACGGTTCCGGAATAAATGACGTCGTCGCCAAGATTGGCTGAATTGTTGATGCCGGAGACCACGATATCGGGTTCGACTTCAAGCATTCCCGTCAAGGCCAGGTGCACGCAGTCGGTCGGGGTGCCGGCGACGCTCCAGGTGAACTCGTCAAGCCGCCTGATCCGGACCGGCAGGTCCAAGGTGAGCGAGTTGCTCGCGCCGGAGCGATCACGGTCCGGGGCCACCACCACGACATCGTGGCCTGCCGCACGGAGCCCTTCGGACAGGATGCGGATGCCGGGGGCGTCGACGCCGTCGTCGTTACTGACCAGTATTCGCATGGGTCTCCTCGAGTGCCGGCCCATGATAACGGATGGGGGTGCCCGGCTGCCGCCTTGCGCGCCGCCGCAATCTGTCTACCCTGCCAACATGGCTATCAATCCGGACGATGAGACAGTCGACGACTCGACGCTTTTTCGCGATGCCGTCGGACCGGTCAAGCCCATGCCCGAGACGCTGCCGCCACCGCAGCGCCCACGTGTGCGCCCCACAGCCCGAATGGCCGAGCTCGACGAATTGGATGCGCGGAGCGAATTTCAGCGCGGGATGGATGACCTGTCGGCACTTGCCGCTGCCGACACGCTGAGCTATCGACGGGATTCGCTGCCGGTGACGGTATTCCAGCGCCTCAGAAAGGGGCGGTTTTCAGCCCAGGATGAGCTGGACCTGCACGGTGCGACTGCGATCCAGGCCCAGCGTCTGCTGCGGCAGTTCCTGGCCGATGCACTGGACAGCGAACTGGGCTGCGTAAGAATCATCCACGGCAAGGGATTTCGCGATGACGGCGGACTCCCCGTGCTCAAGAACCTGGTGGACGGCATGCTGAGGCAGCGCGGGGACGTGCTCGCGTTCCATTCGGCGCCCGCCGCGCAAGGCGGGACAGGCGCGGTCATCGTGCTGCTGGCGCGCCGCTAGAGCGCACCTCGCAGGAGTTATTGAGCAGCGACCGCGGACTCGATGCGCCTGGTCGGCTTGTTGACCCACACGACGCGCGTGCCACGCTGCCTGGCCATCCGTTCCACTACATCCACGTAGCGACCGTTGACTACAACTTTTCCAGGCTGGGCAGGTTCAACGGTCTTGCTGTAGCGATTACCGTCGGTTGCGCATCCGGTGGCCAGAAGAGCACTCAGGCTGATTGCGGCAATGCTTGCGAATGTCTTCATAAGATAGCTCCAGTCTCCTTCGCCGGCAGGTGTCGCGCGTCCGCTTCCGGCGAAGGAACTAGCAGCGGACGCTTGCCTCTGCTTATACGCCGCTGAGGCAACGGTGCCAGTGGCCAGCGTTTCTTTCCGACAAGCGGCTCAGGATCGGCCGCGATCGGTCGCCACGCCTAGTTCGTGCAGGAGCGCGGTGGCGTAGCTACCCGGCGGCAGAGCAAACGACAGCCGCAGCGCGTGGGCCTCCGGCCAATCCCAATCCAGGCCTTCCACCCGCAAACGTAGCGCCCGGCGTTCTTGCGAAAGGCCGGCCAGTTCAAGACCCAGCCGAAGCGCCACTGCGTTCTCGCTCGCCAACGCCTCGCGCTCCAATTGTCCGCATTCGCCGATGGAGCGAAGTTCACCGCTACCCCAGAGTGGTCCGCTGGGATGGATGTCGAATGCCTCGAGCCGCTGCGCCAGCAGTGCGCTCCAGGGCTCTGGGCCGAACACGCTGCGGCTCCCCGACAGCGCCCAAACCTCCCCCTCCAGCGCTTGGTCCCAGCTGGACTGGTCCACGCGTTTGGCCAGCACCTGGTTGAAGAGCTCCGAACGCGCCGCAGAGAGCAGGATCGAACGCTGGTCGCGCTTCACCCGCCTGCCGGCGAACATATCGAGCGCCGCCCGCACGTTGCTCCCGTCTCGGCCAAAGCGCTGTTCGCCCACCCAGTTGGGGATTCCACGTTCTGCAATCCTCCGCAGGCGTGCGTCGATGGCTTCTCGTTCCCCGACCACCTCGCGCAGCACCAGGACGAATCGATTTCCCGCCAGTGCGCCCCTCGGGAGCTTGCGGTTGTGCCACTTGGCCTCCAGCACCCGCAGTGATTCCGACTGCAGCAGCTCCAGCGGTGGAGACACTCGCTTGGGCAGGTGCACGCTGAATCGCTGACGGGTCACGGCGTGGCGGTCTTTCATCCCGGCGTAGCCGATCGCCATTTCCGGAAGCGCAGCCCAACCTGCTATCAACCTGGCCGCAGCGGCGGTGTTGATGCCCGTTTTTTCAACCGTCAGCAGCAAGTGTTCGCCCTGCCCCTCCGCTTCGAACGATGGAATTTCCTCAACCCTGAAATCGTCCGGGCTGTTGCGGATGCTGGCTTCCAGCACCGCTTCCCCGAACGCCCTGGACAGCGTTGTGCTCACTCCCGCACCAGCAGCACCACCGCACTGGCTGAAATCCCTTCGCCGCGGCCAAGAAATCCCAATCGTTCGGTCGTGGTCGCCTTGACCGAGACAGCGTCGACCTCCAGGCCCAGATCCAAGGCCAGTGACTGACGCATGGCGGCTGCGTGCGGCCCTACCTTCGGCAGCTCGCAGGCGACGGTCACATCCACATTGCCGACCGTCCAACCACCGTTATCGTGCAACAGCGCTCGGCAGTGACGCAGGAACACGCGGCTTTCGGCGTCCTTCCAGCGCATGTCGCTGGGTGGAAAGTGCACGCCGATGTCACCCAGGGCAAGTGCGCCCAGCATCGCGTCACACAAGGCATGGATGATCACGTCGCCGTCGCTGTGCGCGATCACCCCATGGTGGTGCGGCACGCGTACTCCACCGAGCATCACATGGTCTCCGTCACCAAATGCATGAACGTCGAAGCCCTGGCCAATCCGGATCGTTGGAGAACTGGCTGTCATGTCACTGGGTCCTTTGCATTGCGGGCGCCATCATGGCGGACACGCTGCCGCTGCACAGGCGCAGTTCGACGGATCTCATTCTCCAGCTCCCGATCATCCCGCTCGACGCCGAAGTTCGAACTCGAACCGGGCCAGGTCGGCTGGGGTGGTGATCTTGAAGTTGTCGTCGCTGCCCTCGACCAGCAGCGGCCGCTGGCCCTGGCGCTCCATGGCCATGGCCTCGTCAGTGACTTCCACGCCAGCGCGCTCGGCATCCTCCAGCGCGCGGGTGAGCTGCAGGCGTCGGAACAGCTGCGGAGTCAACGCACGCCACAGCTGTTCACGCGGGACCGTGGCATCGATGCCGCCGTCATTGCCGGCACGCTTGAGCGTGTCGCGAACCGGCGCCGCCAGGATCGCGCCCACCGGGTCGTTGCGGCCGCGTTCCAGCAGCTGTTCAAGGTCATGCAGGCTCAGGTTCGGGCGCGCCGCATCATGCACCAGCACGAAATCGTCCGGGCGCACGCTTTCAGGCAATGCGCCCAGCGCAGCCAGTACCGACTGGGCGCGCGTGCTGCCGCCGGTGCAGGAGCGAAGCGGTTTGCCGGCGTGCTGGTCCAGTCCCGGCCAGTCTAGATCGCCGCGTCCGATCGCCACGACCGCGCCCTCCACCGCCGGATGCGCCAGCAGCGCCGCAAGCGCGTGCAGGATCACCGGCTCCCCGGCCACGTGCAGGTACTGCTTGGGGACCTCGCCGCCGAACCGCGTGCCGCGACCGGCGGCAGGCACCACCGCCCACACGCCGCGCATCAGGGCGCCTGTCCTGCGTCGTCGTCCGTGCCGTCGTCGTCCGTGCCGTCGTCACCGGAACCGTCGTCGCCGGTGTCGTCGCCGACTGGCACTGGCGTGCCGGCGCGCTCGACGACACGGTAGAACTTCTCGCCAGGCTTGATCATGCCCAGCTCGCTGCGGGCGCGCTCTTCGACTGCCGCCTCGCCGGACTTGAGGTCTTCGACCTCGGCGGCGAGCGCGTCGTTGCGTTCCTGCAGGCCTTCGTTCTCACGCAGTTGGTGCGCGACCTGGTTTTCCAGGGCTGAGACCTGCCCCGCACTGCCGGCACCAAACCAGTAGCGATACTGCAGCCAGCCCAGCAGCAGTGCCAGCAACAGCAGCAGCCAGCCCAGGCGCGGCACGGCCTACCGCTTCAGCGAAACGAAGGCGTCGCGTCCGGCGTAGCGGGCCTTGGCCCCCAGCGACTCCTCGATGCGCAGCAGCTGGTTGTACTTGGCTACGCGGTCGCTGCGGCACAGCGAGCCGGTCTTGATCTGCGTGGCGGTGGTGGCCACGGCAATGTCGGCGATGGTGGTGTCTTCGGTCTCGCCGGAACGGTGCGAAACTACGGCCGCATAGCCCGCATTGTGGGCCATCGCAATCGCCTCCAGGGTCTCGGTCAGCGTCCCGATCTGGTTGACCTTGATCAAAATTGCATTGGCGGTGCCGGATGCGATGCCCTGGCGGAAAATTTTCGGATTGGTCACGAACAGGTCGTC
>JBBSVH010000057.1:0-16356 GCA_038233685.1 Lysobacterales bacterium
CAGCGGCTTGGTCATCGACTCCCGGTGGCCTGCTCGTCCAGGCCCGCGCCACATGACATGCAGCTGCGGGAGTCACCACCGCGACCACGCTCGAGGCCACCCATTGGACCGGCGCAGCTGGCACAGGGGGCGACATCCGCGCGCTGCCCGCGCCACATTCGCAGCGTTGCCACTGCCGCCATCACCAGCGCGGCCAGCAGGGCGATCGGTGGCAGCCATCGGAGTACGCCGACCCACCCGTTGAGGAAATGAATGTTGCCGGCCACAGATGTCCACACCATCGCCCCGATCGACACCAGCAGCAGCGCCGCTGCGGGAAGGTACGCGCGGAACAGTATCGAGGTATATCGGTTCATGAACAGATTTGCTTGGAAAGTGCGGAGAGCTTAACCACGTGCGCACCTCACATTGCTGAAGAGACCTCATGTGGGCCGCGATTTGGCGCATCAAAACAGATCCCCGCCGGTCTTAATTAACCGCAGGAGCTGATCGCGCAAGGGAGAACAACACGTGCAGATTCCGAACGCATATGATGGCGCGCGCCTTCGGGCGGACAGGGGCTCCCAAGATGAACATGACAGCAGATCCTGCGATCGCGGCCGACGTGGCGGCGGTGGCCAGGATCGATGCAGTGCCGACCATCCTGCAGGCGGTGGCCCATACCACCGGCCTGCGCTTCGTGGCCGTGGCCCGGGTCACCGACGAGCGGTGGACCGCATGTGCAGTTCACGACCATATCGATTTCGGACTGGAGCCTGGCAGTGCACTGCTGCTGGAAACCACCCTGTGCAATGAGATACGGTTAAGCGGCCAGCCGCTTGCGATCAGCCAGGCCAGCACGGACCCTGCATTTGCCAGCCATCCGGCGCCCCGCCTTTACGGATTCGAGAGCTATATCTCGGTGCCGATCGTCTGCCAGGGCGACCGCTTCTTCGGCACCCTGTGCGCCCTTGACCGTGAGCCGGCCAAGCTGGACGACCCGAAGCTGCTGACCACCCTGCAGCTGTTCGCCCAGTTGATTGCGATGCAGCTCGATGCCCAGGAGAGCTTGGAGTGGTCGGATGAAGAGTTGCGCGCGGCGCTGGAAATGGCGCGGCTGCGCGAGCGCTTCATCGCGGTGCTGGGGCACGACCTGCGCAACCCCCTGCAGGCCATCGACATGGCCGCCGAGCTCATCCAGATCGAGTCGCAGGAACCGGCCGTCGCACGCAACGTGGGCCATGTCCGACGCAGCGTCAGGCGCATGGTCAGCCTGATCGACCACTTGCTGGACTTTGCCCGGGGTCGCATGGGTGGCGGGATTCCGATCGCCGCCGGCGCCGATTACAACCTGGCGGCGGAGCTGGAACACGTGGTCCAGGAGGCACGCCTGGTGCATCCGAAGCGGGTGATCGAGGCGAGCCTTGCAGTGGACACGCCGATTGGGTGCGACGCGCCGCGCATCGGCCAGCTGCTGGACAACCTGCTGGCCAACGCCATGCGCCACGGCGTCACCGACCAGCCGGTCCACGTCGACGCGCGCTGTAACGGCAAGGTGCTGGAACTGTCGGTGCACAACGGCGGCGTCACCATCCCGCCGGACAAGCTGGCGCAGCTGTTCGAGCCTTTCACCCGCACGCTGGCTGACCCGCCGGGCCCCGGGCTTGGCCTGGGGCTGTACATCGCTTCGGAAATCGCCAAGTCCCATCACGGAACCCTGATCGCGACCTCGACCGAAGCGGAAGGCACGCGATTCGTATTCACCATGAAGGCCAGACCGGCTCGTGCCTGAGGCGTGACGCCGGTCTGATCGACGCGCTGGCGGTGGGAGCCTACGCTCCCCGAAGCGCTACATCATCGCCAGTTCGGTGTTGGTCAGGGTGCGGTTGTACTGGTCGCGCAGCCGCACCTTGCGCTCGAGGTCGCTGATGATGTGGCCGCTGAAATCAACGCCGGTGAGGTCTTCCGCCATGTTGATGCCGCCTGGCGTGTCGACGTTGATCTCCATCATCTTGTCGCCGACGATATCCAGGCCGGTGAGGTACATGCCGTCGCGGATAAGTTTGGGCGCGACCATTTCGGCGAGGGAAAGGGCATCGGCGTCGGGCTCGGCCATCTCGACCTTGCCACCGGCGCTGATGTTGCTGCGCGCGTCTCCACTGTCGCTGTAGCGGCGGAAGCAGGCGTACTTGCCGTCCACCTTGAGCGGCCGGCCGTTGAGGGTGATGAGGCGCAGGTCGCCGTCTGCGGCCTTGGGCAGGTACTCCTGGGCGATGGCATAGCCGTCGCGCAGCACGGCATCGATCATCTGGTTGAGATTGCCGCCGCTCTCGGGGGTCACCACGAACACGCCCTGTCCACCCGAACCCTGTAGCGGCTTGATCACGCCGTAGCCGTCGTGCGCCTTGATGAAGTCCTTGATCTCGTCCGCATCACAGGTGATGCAGGTCACCGGGCGCACCTGCTCGGGAAAGTTCTGGAAATAGGTCTTGTTGGACGCGTCGGTCAGGTGGGTGGGATCGTTGAGCACGATCACGTGGTGCAGGGTGACCAGCTGTGCGAAAAGCAGCGCGCTGCCCGGTGCCCACGGCCGGTCCTCGACCTCTTCTGCCGGATCGCTGCGCAGCATCAGCACGTCCAGTTCGTCGACCGAGATGCGTTGGCGCTCCGCATCGTCGGCCTGAAGGTCGGCCAGCAGCGCGGCATCGTCCTCGTATTTGTCCTGGCGCGGCACGTGGGCATACGCATGCACATGACCTCCAGCATCGTAGATGAAGCCGTCAAGCCCGATCAGGGCGACTTGATGCCCACGATCAATCGCCTTTCGCGCGAGCCGGATCGTCGTGTAGTTATCCTTTTCCGTAGCCATGTCGTTGACGACGAAACCGAGCTTGATGGTCGGGTTGCTCATGCAGCGTGCTCCTGGAGCTCGGGGTAGGGATGAAAAAGTTCAGCAACCGACTCGGTGCGGCAGCGCTGCAGGCGCTGCTTGAATCCGGGAAGGTGCATGAAGCGCGGCAGCACCTCTGGCGGCGCGGCCCAGCCATGTTCTCTCAGCTGGTCCAGGACCACGCAGTGCGAGAGTGCGAACTTGCCGGCGTAAAGCGGCTCCAGCGCGGCGCCCTCGTGCAGGTGATCGATCAGGTCGCGCAGACCGCGCAGGTACACCGCATCCTTGGTCAGGCCGCCCCCGCGCAGCGCGCGCACGGCGACGTCGAAAGCATCGTCGGTGGGCATGCCGTGGGTCACATGCAGCAGGTCGAAGATCGCCGGTATGCCCTGCCCATGCATCGCCATTTCGGTGGCCACCACGCGTGCAGCCAGCACCCTCAGGCGCTCTCCAGGCAGGAATCCGGACAGGTATTCGGCCAGCACGCCCAGCCCCTCCTGCAGCGGATCGTAATGCGCCAGTCCGACTTCAAGCTGGCGCAGCGGCTGCTGGCGCCCGTTGTGACGCGTCACCAGGTGGGTGCCGATTTCATGCTGGATCAGCGGCTGCACGCGCGCATGTGGCAGACGCAGGTTGGCATCGACGTACAGCACGCCGTGCGACACCATCATCATCGAATTCAGGTCCGGATCGACCACCACCTCGGCACGGAAACCATGCGGGCCCTGCTGGTACCACGCCAGTTCGGCCTCGACCGCCACCATCACCTCGTCGATGCCGGCATCGGCCTGCAGCGCCTCGCCCGGCTGCACCGAATGCATGATCTCGCGGGCCAGCTTGAGCAGCGAGGCCTCGACGCCGCCAAACAGGTCGATGCTTGCGGCAATGAAGCCGTCGCTGCCGCGCAGGCGCACCAGCTCGATCTGGCGCTCCAGCTCGCGCTGCTTTTCTGCAAGCAGGCCCGACAGCAGCGGCGATTCGATGCGCTCCACGGGCAGCGCCAGCACGCGCTGCCGGGCTTCGACCAGGTCAAGCTCCAGGTCGATGTACTGCAAGTCCGGCACCTGGGTGCGGCCGCTGGCCTCGAAGGCGTCCCAGAGTGCATGGTTGCCGATGGGCGAAAGCGCCAGCAGCCAGTCGACTTCGGCGTCCATCGTGGCCAGCGCCTGATCGACCTGCGCGGCCACCGGCGGAAGCGGCTGCAGCACCGCAGGCGAAGTCAGCGACACGCCATGAACTCCGGACGCACCGCATCGACCGCGCGCTGAAGGCCGTGGCGCAGATCCTCGAGCAGGGCAATGTCGGCCTGCGCGGTCCACTCGTCCATGTAGATCTTCTTGTACTCGGGCGAAATCGTGCACACCCTGTCGCCGTATTTTGCATACACCCATTCCGGGAAATGACCGCCGGTGGGGAAGCGCACGTTCTCGCGCACGTCCGGGGAACGGCCCGCCACGGGAGAGTCACGCAGCGCCTGGGCGAAGCACGCGGACACGTGGCCCCAGCGCTGCGGATCCAGGGTAGTGACACCAAGCTCGATGTCCGGGTTGTCCTGCTGCGGTGCGGGCTGCGCACCGGCGCCGTCGCGGCGATGGTTGTAGCTGTGCAGGTCAATCAGCAGCACGCAGCCCCAGCGTTCAATCAGCCGGTCCAGTAGTTCGGTCATCATGGCGTAGAAGTCGTCATGGCTGGCGAGCGAGATCGCGCGCTCGGATTCCGGCAGGCTGTCTTTCCAGATCTTCAGCCCCCACGTGTCCTCGGGACTGGTCGACATGGCCAGCTCACGGGGTCGATTGAGGTCGACCTGGAAGCGTGACTGGCTGACGCGCAGGCGCACGTCGGCCACCGTTGTGAACAGGCCGGTGAGCGGGTCTTCCTCGCGCCTGCGACTTGCGTCTTCGATGGCCAGGTGCGGCTGCAGCGATTGGCGGATCTGGTGGCCGTCATGGATGGCCGTTGCCACGACCGGACCGTGGCCGATGGCGAGCTCCCAGTCATGACTTGGTTCAAGCTGCTGCAGCTGCTCGCCGCACGTGAAGAAACGACCGGCCTCGGGGGTATTCGAAATTTGCATGCCCCGATGCTGGCAGCGGCCGCATTAGCCGACCGTGAGAATCTGAACACGTAGTCATGCGCGGTCACGCGCAGACGCGGCGTTCGTCAGGCGCGCCAGCGCACCACGAATAGCAAAAGAACACGGGTGTGGGAGCGACGTGAGTCGCGAAGCAGTGGAATCCCCAGACGTCAATGCTTCGCGACTCGCGTCGCTCCCACAAGAGCAACGCAAAGGGATCTCTGCCGCGTCCGAGTCTCACGGCTTGAGACGGCTCGGTGACATCATCGCCAAGTGAAAATCCTCGACAAACTCGCGGTGCTGGCCGACGCCGCCAAATACGACGCCTCATGCGCTTCCAGCGGCGCTGACAAGCGCAGTTCGGCCGGCACTGGTGGCATTGGCAGCACCGAGGGCATGGGCATCTGCCATTCGTACTCCCCCGACGGCCGCTGCGTGTCGCTGCTGAAGATCCTGCTGACCAATTTCTGCATCTACGACTGCGTCTACTGCGTCAACCGCGTGTCCAGCAACGTGCGCCGCGCACGCTTCACCCCGGCCGAAGTGGTGCAGCTGACCCTGGACTTCTACAAGCGCAATTACATCGAGGGGCTGTTTCTCTCCAGCGGCATCATCCGCAGCGGCGACTACACCATGGAGCAGCTGGTGGAAGTGGCCCGCAGCCTGCGTGACGACCACAAGTTCGCCGGCTACATCCACCTCAAGACCATTCCCGAAGCCGCACCCGAACTGCTGGCTGCGGCTGGCCGCTACGCGGACCGGCTGAGCATCAACGTCGAACTGCCGACCGAGGAAGGACTGGCGAAGCTGGCCCCGGAAAAGACCCTGCCGGGAATCCGCGCGGCGATGGGCGAGCTGCGCTGGCGTATCGAAGACGGCAAGCAGGCGCGCAAGGATGCCAAGGGATCGCGGATCAAGCCGCCGAAGTTCGCCCCGGCCGGGCAAAGCACGCAGATGATTGTCGGCGCCGACGACGCCAACGACCGCAGCATCCTGCAGGCCAGCGACAACCTCTACGGCAACTATCGGCTGCGGCGCGTGTACTACTCGGCCTTCAGCCCGATTCCCGATGCGTCCGCGCAGCTGCCGCTGAAGTCGCCGCCGCTGATGCGCGAGCACCGCCTGTACCAGGCCGACTGGCTGCTGCGGTTCTACGGTTACGGGGTGGACGAGATCGCGCCGCAGGAGAGCACCAGCGGCATGCTGGACCTCGACATCGACCCGAAGCTGGCCTGGGCGCTGCGCAATCCGGGCACGTTTCCGGTGGACATCAACAGCGCGCCGCGCGAGTCGCTGCTGCGCGTGCCGGGCCTGGGCACCCGTAACGTGGCCCGGATTCTGCTGTCGCGTCGGCACGGGCGCCTGCGTCTGGAGGACCTGGCACGGCTGCGCGCGCCGATGCGCAAGGTGCTGCCGTTCGTGCAAACCTTGGACCACCATCCGCACAAGCGCCTGGACGATCCAGTGCGGCTGCGCGCGCAGCTGGCGCCGGCGCCGCGGCAGGCGGAGCTTTTCGGATGATGACGCGCCGCTGGCGGTGCGATACCGGTGAGAGCAGCTCCGTGAGAACCGACTTCTGCAGGCGCGGCATGCGTGGACACTTGGTCTGTTGGGGCGGCGTCCAGCCGCGATCGTTTGCCATCACCGTCCACGCAAAGAGGTCGCGGCTGGACGCGCTCCTACGGACCTTGGTGGCGTTCGCATCCTTGTTCTCGCCCGACCGGCGTTCGCCGCAATGAGGCGGTAGTGGTCCGGGCATGTTCACTGCCACCGTAAACCCGCCCTGGGATCCGGTTGCATGGCGTATGGCGGCGCGTGCAGCGCTGGCGGCCGGTGTCGCGCCGGATCAGATTGACTGGAGCGGCGGTGCGCAGGGCGGGCTGCTGACCGGCATCGAGGTCACTGCGCTGCAGCCGGTGCGCGAAGTGCCCCACGTATCGCAGGAATTCCTGTCGCTGGCCAACGCCGTGCTCTGCCACCGCGACCCGCACCGCCACGCGCTGCTGTACCGCATGCTGTGGCGGATTGCCGAGGGCGAGCGCGCGCTGCTGGAACGCGCCACCGATGCCGACGTACACCGCGCACGGGTGCTGGAGAAATCAGTGCGCCGCGACAACCACAAGATGAAGGCGTTCGTTCGTTTCCGCGAAGTGGCCGGCAGCACTGACGATTTTATTGCCTGGTTCGAGCCCGAGCACTACATCCTCGACCGCGTGGCGCCATTCTTCGCCCGCCGCTTCGATGGAATGCGCTGGGCGGTCCTGACCCCGTATCGCAGCGTGCGCTGGGACGGTCAGTCGCTGGAATTCGGTTTGGGCGCGGTGCGTGCCGATGCGCCGGACGAGGACGTGCAGGAGGAACTGTGGCGTACCTATTACGCCAACATCTTCAACCCGGCGCGGCTCAACCCGACCATGATGCGGCAGGAGATGCCGCAGAAATACTGGAAGCACTTGCCCGAGGCGCAGCTGCTTCCAGGACTGATCCGCGATGCTGGCGAGCGCGTGCGCGACATGGCCGAGCGTGTCGCCGAACCGCCGCGCCGACGGATTCCCGTGGCGCCACCAGCCGCGACGCCGGTGGCGCTGGATGACCTTGAAGCATTGAAACAAGCCGCGCGTTCCTGCCGGGCCTGCCCGCTGTGGCAGCCCGCCACGCAGACCGTGTTCGGCGAAGGTCCGGCACAAGCGCGGGTGATGGTCATCGGCGAGCAGCCCGGCGACGAGGAGGACCTGAGCGGCCGGCCATTCGTGGGTCCGGCAGGAAAACTGTTCGACCGTGCGCTGGCGGAAATTGGAATTGATCGCGGCGCGCTGTACATCACCAACGCGGTCAAGCACTTCCGCTTCGAGCAGCGCGGCAAGGTGCGCCTGCATCGCAATCCGGAAGCGGCTCACGTCGCGGCCTGCAGGACCTGGCTGCAGCGCGAAATCGATGTCATCGGCCCCGAGGTGCTGGTGTGCCTGGGCGCCACGGCCGCACGCGCGGTGCTTGGACGGGAGTTCGCCCTGATGCAGCAGCGTGGCACCTGGCACGCACGCAACGGCGTGCGCGCGTTCGCCACCGTGCATCCATCGTGGGTGCTGCGCCAGCGCGACCCCGACTCGCGCGAGCGGGCGTGGCGTGGGTTCGTGGACGACCTGCGCCTGTTGTGCGCGCCGCTCCTGACTGGAGCGACACCGGGATAGGCTTCAGGAGACCTGTACACCTTTCCAGAAAGCAACATGGCCGCGGATTTCCTTGGCTGCGTCCTTGGGCTCGGGGTAGTACCAGGCCGCATTCTGGTTGACCGATTCACCCACCACTACATCGTAGTAGCTGGCCTTGCCCTTCCACGGGCAGCTGGTGGTGTGGTCGGAAGGGCGGAAATGATCCATGTCCAGCGATGCGGCGGGGAAGTAGTGGTTGTTCTCGACCACGACGGTGTCGTCGCTGCTGGCCAGGGTGGTGTCGTTCCAGATGGCGGTCTTCATGCGGAGCTCCTTGTGACGTGGAGGTCGATGATGCGCGAGGACGCTCCGAAACAGGTTAAGGCGCTGTCTGCGCTGCCGGTGCCCATCGGCGGGCGCCAAGGTTCCATCCATCCTGCTCGCGACGCAGCTCCGCCATGCCCCATCGGGTGGTCGATCGATAGAAGGATTGAATCGGGGTCAGGCCCCGACGCTCGGCTCAACGACCAGGTAACGGCAGAGTGGTTAGGCTCAGTCAGACAGGGCGATCGCTGCGCAATGGAACGATCCGGATGATGCACGACTCAAGCCCACGCAAGCTGCTGCTGGCCATCGCGCTGTTGTGCGCTGGCGGCGCCTGTTCGCAGCCCGCACCCGCGCCCCAGGTCCCGCTGCGGCCCGCTGCGAGTGGAGCAGCGGCCGAGCCCCTGTATAGCGAAATCGCACCGAGCGTCGATGGCATCGGAAAGTCCTACCAAGGCCGCGAGATTTCGTCGGTGATGGGTTGGCAGGGCGCGGCCTGGCTGGAACGCGAGGAGCGCGAGCGCGAGGAACGCGGCAGCCTGTTGCTTGAGGAGTTGCGTCTGGAGCCGGGAATGGATGTTGCCGACGTGGGCGCGGGCACCGGCTACTTCGCGCGGCGCATGGCGCCCCTGGTGGGGCCGCGCGGCAAGGTATACGCGGTTGACGTGCAGCCGGAGATGGTGGCGATGCTGCGCGAGGCGGCGGCGCAGCCGGGGCTGGACAACATCGTGCCGGTGCAGGCGAGCGTTGACGATCCGAAGCTGGCACCTGGATCGATTGACCTGGCGTTGATGGTGGACGTCTACCACGAGCTCCAGTTCCCGCATGAGGTGCTCACCCGGATGGTCCAGGCACTGAAGCCGGGCGGGCGCCTGGTGTTCGTCGAGTACCGCGCCGAGGACGACAGCGTGCCGATCAAGCCGCTGCACAAGATGAGCGAGGCCCAGGTGCGTCGCGAAGCAGCGCTGCATGCGCTCGAGTGGGAGCGCACCGCGGACGTGCTTCCGTGGCAGCACGTCGTGGTGTTCCGCAAGCGCTAGGGTGCGGCGCGTCAGGGTTGCGATGCGCGAGCGGCAATTGTGCGATTGGCCTCGCGCAGATTGACCGGAAGCACGTTATGGATGGTGGTCGCGGCGATGGCCGCGTGGCCAACCGCAACCGAGATCTGGTTGAGTGCGCTGACCACGTCGCCGATCGCATACAGGCCCTCGACCGAGGTCATCTGGTGCTCGGTGACGAACAGTTCTTTGCAGTCGTCGACCCGCGCGCCAAGCGCGATGGCCAGGGTGGCCTGTGAGCGGCTTCCCAGGACAGGATAGACGGTATCGAAGTCGCGGCGCTGGCCGTCGGCGCCGATAAACCCGCAGCGTTCGCCTTCGAATATCAATTCGCGCGGCTGCGGCATCAGTGCGATTCCGCAGTCCTGGGCGCGCTTTCGCAGTTCGTCATCGGCCTGCGCGTCGTCGCTCTGGACCAGGGTGACCGCGGCCGAATACGTGCGCATGAACTGCGCATGCGTGAAGGCCGAATGCAGCGGTCCATACACGGCCAGATCGCCGTCGCTCGCCTCGAACCCATCGCAGACCGCGCACAGCCGCATCGCCCCGCACTCCACCGCATCTGCAACCCAGGGCTGTTGCGGAAGCACGTCCTCGATGCCGGTGGCCAGCAGCACGGTACGACCGTGGTACTGCTCACCCTCGGCATCGGTGACCCGGAAGCCGCCGTCCACCTGATCTAACCGCGCGGCTTTGGCCCGCGTGACCCGGGTGCCGTAGTCCATGGCCTGGGTGCGCAGGCGCTCGAGCAACTCGTCGCCGGTCACGCCGTCGGGGAACCCGGGGCAGTTGTGGCTGCGCGGAATCCAGCGCGCGCGGCTGTTGCCTGCATCGAGTACCGCGACATCGCGGTGGAAGCGGGCGAGATAGAGCGCGGCGGTCATGCCGGCCGGACCCGCGCCAATGATGATGCAATCCTTGAATTCAAGATCGTGCATGGCCCGCCCCGTGGAGTTCGCCGTTGTGCTCAGCACTTCGATGCGCAAGCGGCGTGATGACTGAAGAATCGCATCATCGCCCGGCTTGCGTCAGGGCCGCGTGGATCGGTGTACGACCCGGCGTCGCTGCCGCCCGACCACGCATGGCCGGCACCGTGCAGCACCCAGTGTTCCAGGATGGGGGTGCCCTGGGGGTCGAGTTCCACCGTACGTGTGTAGCTGCGGCCTCCCGGTACGCTGCCCTGGGTGGTACGGGCGGCAAGCCGCGCGTCGCCCCGCGCCTGGGTCAGCACCTGCGTCGCGTTGACCGGGTGCACGGTGCGGTCCTGGTCGCCGTGGAAGACCACGGTAGGGACGGCGTCACCCGCGACACTACCGGCTTCGGCGCCACCCTGGCGCATGGCCATGAATGCCGATCCCATGTCGCTGGCTGCGCCGCAGGCCAGCCCCGAATGCACGCCCACGGCGCGATACAGCTCCGGGTAGGCGCGCGCCACGATCACTGCGGCGGCGGCGCCGGCCGAGAGACCGGCGATGTAGACGCGCGCAGGGTCGACGTTGAACTCGGCCATGACCTCGCTGGTGATGCCGGCGATCAACGCCGGCTCACCGCGGTCACGCTGCTGGTCTTCCCGGTTGAACCAGTTCCAGCAGCGGTTGGCGTTGGCCGCGGCCGACTGCTCCGGCCATACGACGATGAACGATTGCTCCTCCGCCAGGTCATTCATGCCAGTGCCGGCTGCGAAGTCCTCCGGCGATTGCGTGCAGCCGTGCAGCATGACCACCAGCGGCAGCGGCTCGCCGCTGTAGCTGGCCGGTACGTACAGGCGATAGGCGCGGCTGTCGGCGCGGCCCTCGTGGCGGCGTGTTTCGAAGCGGGCACCCTCGGGCGGGGCAGGCACCGCCGCAGCGCGGCGGCCCGTGCGCGACCCGGCCAGCGGCATTGAGCGCAGCTTGCCCAGCAGGCTCGCCGGCAGCGAAGGCTTCCCGGCGTGCGTGCGTGGGGCAGGCTGGGCTGCGGCCGGCGCGGACCGCGGCGTCCAGGGGCCACCGCTGCCGCTGGCGGGCGGCTGCATGTCGATGGTGTCGTCGTCGCCCGGTGCGCCGGCGTCGGTCGGCACCGATCCGGCGCGCCCCTGGAGCAAGGCCATGGCCTCGTACAGGCGGCCTTCGCGGGTGAGGCGGGTGGCTTCGGCCATGTCGATCGACGAGCTGGGGTTCATGCGTTGCTCCAGGGGCGGGACAGGGCGCGCGGCGCCCGTGGACAGGAGGGGGAGGGCATCAGCCGATGCGGTCGCGCAGGGCGGCCTTGACCTGGGGCGTGGCCTGCAGCGCTCCAAGGACGTGCAGCCGCGCGATGCTGGCGCGTGCCAGTTCGGCGCTGACGTCTTCGCCAATCACCGCCAGTCCCAGCACCTGGATGTGCAGCATTTCACCGCTTTCGCGAAGCGCTTCCAGGTCTTGGCGGGTGTACCGGCGCAGGCCAAGCTCCAGGCTCTGGCGCACCACGGACTGGGTCACCGTGTCAGCCTGGCGGTCCAACTGGTTGCGGATGGCGGTGCGGATGAAATCGGTGCGGTTGGAATAGAACCCTTCCTGCACCAGCAGGTCGATCCGGCCCAGGTCCATGTGCCCCAGGTTGATCGTGACCTTCTCCGATTCACTGATCTTCTGCGGCAGAATTTCGGCGCGACGACTCATTTGTGCCATCCATTTGGAATCTATATGGATGGTATACGGACGTAATAGCGCTTTGCAAGCCGGCCTGGTTCAGAGTCCGGACTATTCCGGGGCCGGGTCCGTCGGCGTTGCTGGTGCGGCAGCGGCGCCGCTGAAAACAGGTCCGCTCACGTCTGCGGCGGTCCAGCCGCGGTCCATGTCCACCCCCGTGGTCCACCAGCGGTGCGCTTCGATCTTCAGCGGACCGCGCACGCGCTCGCGGAAGCGGTCCGGCAGCAGGTAGGGGCCAACCTGCCGATACGACAGGAACGTGGTGTCCACGTGAGCGCCCTGGGTGGTCTCGAAACCGTTCAGGGTCATGTGGATACGGAACAGGCGATCGGTCATGGGATCGATCCACAGCACCACCTGGTCGCTGGCCGCCTCGCCGAAGCCCGGCTGCAGCGTGGCCAGGAGGAGACGGTAGCGGGTGCCGCCCTCGCGCGCATCGGCCAGCCGGGTCATGGAGCGCGCCCGTTCCTTCACGAACGACGGGCCGAAATGGAACATGCGGAACGCGTCGTTGGTCATCGCCGTGGCCCGCAGCTTCACCGGGTCGGTTTCCCGGACGCCGTTGTAGTAGACGCTGATGCCCTGCGCGGTGCGCACCACCTGCTTGCTGCCAAGGGGCCCCTGGTGATGGATGGCATACAGGCCTTCGCTGGGCCGGTAGCGCTCCTGCGAGGTGACCCGGAACCCGGCGTCGCTGACGATCGGCTGGATGCGCTGGATCAGCGCGTACCAGTGGCCGTCGGTGGACAGATTGATGTCGCCCTGGTGCTCGCGGATGTCGCCGCCGTGCGCGGCCAGCGTGCGATCGAACACCTGCTGCGCGGACAAGCCGTCGGCAGGGCCCGAAGGGGAAGGCACCGCGCGCGGAAACGAAGTGCAGCCGAACAGGAGAAGTGCGCACAGGCATACGACGAAGTTGCGAATCGGCATGGCCTTGGAGTCCCTGCTTGGGCGGCCTATCGCCGCGAAGGTAGTCTAGTCCTCAATCAGCAGCTGTCGGCAGCGTGCTCTTTCAGCGCGCGGGAGCCGCTCCGGCCGTCGGCGACCGGGCGGGTGGAGGCGGCGGCGCAACGTTGGCCAGGTTCAGGGCGACGCCGCACGGTCGCCTGCTGCCGCCTGCGAGACTGATCACCGAAGATTTCCCGCTGGCCGTGCATGCTTGGGGCTGCGCACCAGGCCATGCCATGGATACCTACGAAATCATCCTCACCCTGATCGGCCTCACTCTTCTGGGGGCGGCGTGGACCCCGCATCTGGTCAAGCGCCACCCGGTCACCTTTCCGATGTTGTACGTGGTCCTGGGCGTGGTGGTGTACGCGCTGCCGCTGCCGCTGCCCCCGGCCGACCCGCTGCGCTTCCCGCTGATTGCCGAGCGCCTGACCGAACTGGCGGTGCTGATCGCCCTGGTGGGCGCAGGACTGCGTATCGACACGCCTTTCGGCTGGCGCCGATGGAGCCTGACCTGGCGCCTGCTCGGCATCACCATGCCGTTGACGATCCTGGGCGGCATGCTGCTGGGCCAGCACCTGCTGGGCTACGGCATTGCCGGCGCCATGCTGCTGGGCGCGGTGCTGGCGCCGACCGATCCGGTGCTGGCCTCGGACGTGCAGGTGCATGGCCCGGGCAAGGGTGGTGAGGATCCGGTCCGCTTCGGGCTGACCTCCGAAGCCGGGCTCAACGATGGGCTGGCCTTCCCCTTCGTATGGCTGGCGGTGGCCATGGCCATGGCCTTCAACGGCGACGACCCCGTGGATTGGGCCAACTGGTTCGCCTTTGACCTGGCCTGGCGCGTGCTGGGCGGCGTGGCCATCGGTGGGGCGGTGGGCTACGGCCTCATGTACCTGATCTTCCGCAGCGAACGCGATGCGACCCTGTCGCGCAGCAGCGATGGGTTGACCGCTCTTGCCATCACCCTGTTCGTCTACGGCGTGGCCCAGCTGTGCCAGACCTACGGATTCCTGGCGGTGTTCGTGGCGGCGGTGGTGGTACGGCAGCAGGAGCGGGACCACGAGTATCACACCACCCTCAACCTGTTTGCCGAGCAGTGTGAGCGCCTGCTCATGGCGGTGCTGCTGGTCCTGCTGGGCGGCGCGGTGATGGGCGGCATCCTCAGCGCGCTGTCGGTCAGTGAGATCGCGTTCGCCTTGATCTTCGTACTGGTGGTGCGCCCCATCGCGGGCTGGGTGGGGACCATCGGCAGCGGCCTGGGTTCGCGCGAACGCCTGGCCGTGTCGCTGTTCGGCGTGCGTGGGATCGGTTCGCTTTATTACCTGGCGTTCGCCACCAATCATGCGGAGTTCGCACGCATCGAGTCGGTGTGGTCGATGGTGGTGCTGGTGGTGCTTCTCTCAATCCTGCTCCACGGCATCAGCGGCAAGCGCGCGATGCAATGGCTGGACCGCCAGCGCGGCATGCACTCCAGCAGTCGCTGAACCAGCGCACGGCGGCACTACCGGAAGCACTGGGTCCGGCGAAGCGGCGATTGAGGATGCGGTCGCCCGCTTACCCACGCGGTATCAGGCAACGTCCCGGTAATAGGGCACCACCTCGCCCTTGACCTTGATCGTCATCGGGTTGCCACGGCGGTCCTTGGACTTGCCCACCTGCACCCGGATCCAGCCTTCGCTCACGCTGTACTCCTCGACGTTGTCGCGTTCGACCCCGTTGAAGCGAATGCCCACGCCGCGATCAATGGCGTCGGCATCGTGGAAGGGGCTGGCCGGGTTGATGGCGAGGTGGTCGGGAGGCGTGTCGGACATGGGTGGAAACCTGCGTAGTGCGGAAGGGCGACAGGATAGACGCCTTCCCGGCGCGGCGCTGCACGCGATCGCGGCGCGATCAGCGAGGGCTGGTGGCCTGCGCGCGTGCATTGCGGATCACGGCGCGCACCCGTTCACGGTCGTGGTGCCGCGAGATCGCCACGGCACCCAGCTCCAGGGCCTGTTCGCGCAAGGCCCCGGTCAGGTCGTAGTGCGCGCCGCTGGGCCGGTCCTGGAAAGCGCGCAGCGGGATGCCGAGCTTCGCGGCCATGGCGTGCAGCTCTTCCAGCGTGTCGGCCATCAGGTGTGCCCAGCGCTGTCCTCGCCACAGCGTTACCGGATCGTCCACGTACACGACCATCGTCTTCGGTTACCTCGCGCGAACGTGGTCGAAGCATCGGCGCACGCACGCTGCATTGCAACGGCGGTCCCGATCGGGTCTGGCCTGGTTCAAGGCAGCATCGTGTTTGGCGACCATGGATTGGCGGGTGCACACGATCGAAGCCCCGCTGGCGAGGTGTCCTGACCGATCGGGATTGGCCTGTCGGCGTGCACCAGGCTGGCGTCAAGCGCTGCTGCCTGGCCGCGGGCTGCGACGCTCCAGGCGCGGTGATCTACCCAAGCTCCTCTGGAGCGGTCACTATCGCGTCCACACTGCCACGGTCGACGCCATGCACATGCCCGACAACGAAGCCGATTATGGCGACCAGGAATCCGCCCCCGACGACGATGGCCTCGAGGCCGAGGAGCTGGAGGCCGAAGCCCTGGTCTGGCAGCTGCTGCTGCTGATCAACCCCGGTGACGAGGAAAGTGCGTTGCGCCAGTTTGCCCACTACAGCGACGCGCTGGAACTGGCGGGCCCTGAAGCGCAGCCGGTGTGGGTGCTGAAGGACGTGATCGACTGGCGCTCGGGGTTCCATGTCGACTGGAAGGACACGGCCTCCTTCGTCGACGCCATGACCGAACTGGTGTCGCGCTGGAACCTGGACATCGACTGGGGTGGCGATGCCAGCGAGGAGGAGTTCCTGGAGGCTACCGACGTGCCGGCACTGATGGCCACCGCCTACGATCGCCTGCGCGAACATGGCTACACCCTGTGGACGTGGAATACCGAGGGCCAGGGCTACGCGGGCTGGATCACTTCGAGTCGCGACGACGAACCCATGCGCCTGCTCGCTACCGCGCTGGACATCGAGCTGCATCCAGGCAGCGACTCGTTCTGAAACGTGCCGGCGGCATCCGCGCCGGCATCGGAATCAACGCTGGCCGACCGGGTCGCTCGCCGCTCCGAACTCGCGCCTGACCCAATCGTCGATCATGCGTTTCTCGAATCGCAGCGGATCGTTTGTGCACCCCGTAGACTAGGTAAGTAATCCGACGTCCCGCAGGATCCTGCTCCCCAGCACCAAGATCTCCCAGCACGCCGCCAGGCGCACGAAGCAGACTTACATCCG
>JBBSVH010000058.1:0-16348 GCA_038233685.1 Lysobacterales bacterium
AAGCCACCGCGCCCAGCCCAACGCCGATGCGCGCCTCGTTCATCATGTGGAACATGTAGGCCAGACCCTGGTGCGCCTCGCCGACCAGATATCCGATCGCGCCCGCCCTTCCCTCGGGCTGGTATTGCGTTCCTTCACCAAAATTAAGCAGGCAGTTGACCGTGCCGCGGTAGCCCATTTTGTGGTTCACACCGGCCAGCTGCACGTCGTTGCGCTCGCCCAGGCTGCCGTCTTCGTTGACCAGGAACCTGGGCACCAGCAGCAGCGAGATGCCCTTCACTCCCGGGATCAGCTTCCCGTCCGGCCCCGGAATCTTGCACAGCACCAGGTGCACGATGTTCTCTGACAGCTCGTGGTCACCCCCGGAAATCCACATCTTGTTGCCGGTCACGCGGTAGCGGGGACCAAACGCCGAATCGCATTCGAAATCCGCGCGCGTGCTGATGTCCGAAAGCGACGACCCTGCCTGCGGTTCGGACAGGCACATGGTGCCGAAGAAGCGGCCCGAAAGTTCCGGCTCCACGAATGCCTTGATCTGCGCTTCGCTGCCGTGGGCCAGCAGCAGGTTGGCGTTGCCCATGGTCAACAGCGGATACGCGCTGGTGCCCACGTTGGCCGCGTAAAGGAACGCGAGCGCGGCTTTCTCGACCACCGTCGGCAGCTGCATGCCGCCCAGCGCGTAGTCCTGCGAACCGGCCATCAGGCCCGCGTCTGCGAAGGCGCGCAGGGCCGGCCCGACCTCGTCGATCAGGGTGACCTTGCCGCCTTCGAAGTGCGGCTCGCGCTGGTCGGCCTTCTGGTTGTGCGGGGCGAACAGCTCCTCGGCCATGCGCTGACAGGTGTCGAGCACCGCGTCGAAGGTTTCCCGGCTGTGATCGGCATAGCGTTCGGCGGCAGACAGCGCCGGCACGTCCAGCCATTCGTACAGCAGGAATTCCAGGTCGCGGCGCGAGAGCAGCAGTGAACTCATCGGCGACTCAGCAGATCTCGAACAGGCCGGCGGCGCCCTGCCCGCCGCCCACGCACATCGTGACCACGGCGTACTTGACGCCGCGTCGCTTGCCTTCGATCAGCGCGTGGCCGACCAGGCGCGCACCGCTGACGCCGTACGGGTGGCCCACCGCGATTGCGCCGCCGTTGACGTTGATGCGTTCGTGCGGAATGCCGAGGGTGTCCATGCAGTACAGAACCTGCACGGCGAAGGCCTCGTTCAACTCCCACAGGCCGATGTCGTCCACCGAGAGGCCAGCGCGCTTGAGCAGCTTGGGCACCGCGAACACCGGGCCGATGCCCATCTCATCCGGCTCGCAGCCGGCCACGGCGAAGCCGCGGAAGATGCCCATGGGCTGGATGTTGCGCTGCTCGGCTAGCTTGCGGTCCATCAGCACCGAGGCCGAAGCGCCATCGGAGAACTGGCTGGCGTTGCCGGCGGTGATCACCCCACCCGGCATCGCGCTGCGGATTTTCGCGACACCCTCGTACGTGGTGTCCGAGCGGATGCCCTCGTCAGCGGCAATGGTGACTTCACGGGTCTGCAGCTGGCGCGTTGCGGGGTCGGCGGTGCCGGCGAGGACCGTGATCGGCGCAATCTCGTCATCGAACTTGCCCGCCGCCGCAGCAGCGGCGGCGCGCTGCTGGCTCTCGGCGCCATAGCGGTCCTGGCGTTCGCGCGAAATGCCGTAGCGCTTGGCCACGATTTCAGCGGTCTGCAGCATTGGCCAGTACAGCTCGGGCTTGTTCTGCAGCAGCCAGCCTTCGCTGAGCATGTGCTGGTTCATGTAGGGCTGTACGCAGGAGATGCTTTCCACGCCGCCGGCGACTTGCACGTCGCCCTCGCCCGCGATGATCCGCTGGGCGGCCATGGCGATGGTCTGCAGGCCGGAAGAGCAGAAGCGGTTGACGGTGGCGCCCGGTACTGTGATCGGGAGGCCTGCGCGCACCGCGCACTGCCGCGCGATGTTCACGCCGGTCGCGCCCTCGGGATTGGCGCAGCCCATGAGCACATCCTCGACCTCGGCCGGATCGATGCCAGCGCGAACCACCGCCTGCTGGACAACGTGCCCGCCCAGGGTCGCGCCGTGGGTCATGTTGAAAGCGCCCTTCCAGCTCTTGGCCAGTGCGGTGCGTGCGGTTGAAACGATGACGGCTTCTTTCACGATGTGTGTCCCGGTCGATTGGATGATGAGTTCACGTGTAGGAGCGGGCCCTGCCCGCGATGCATCTGGCGGTCCATGTGCAGGCCTCTCAGCCATGGCCCGCTCCTGCAAGGGCGGGCGTACCGCTGGGTTCGATCAGCCATTGAACGACTTGCCGGCTTCGGCCAGTTGCACCAGCAGCGGTGCCGGTTCCCACGCCTGTCCTTCGTGGCCCTTGGCGTAGCGACGCATCGCGGCGAGCACGTTGTACAGGCCAACGGTGTCGGCATGGAACATCGGACCACCGCGCCACACCGGGAAACCATAGCCGGCCAAGTAGACGATATCGATGTCCGAGGCCTTGGCCGCAATGCCAACCTCGAGGATGTGGGCGCCTTCGTTGACCAGGGCGTACACCAGGCGTTCGACAATCTCCTCGTCGCTGATCTTGCGACGCTCCAGCCCGACGTCGGCCGAGTGCTTTTCAATCATCTCGTTGACTACTGTCGACGGGTACGCCGTGCGGTCGCCTGGCTTGTAGTCGTACCAGCCGGCGCCGGTCTTCTGGCCATAGCGCCCCAGCTCGCACAGCAGGTCTGCGGTCTTCGAATAGGTGATATTGGGCTTCTCGACATAGCGGCGCTTGCGGATCGCCCAGCCGATGTCGTTGCCGGCCAGGTCGCCCATGCGGAACGGGCCCATGGCCATGCCGAACTTCTCCATGGCCTTGTCGACCTGCTGCGGCAGCGCGCCTTCGTCCAGCAGGAACCCGGCCTGGCGGCTGTACTGCTCGATCATGCGGTTACCGATGAAGCCATCGCACACGCCCGACACCACGGCGGTCTTGCCGATCTTCTTCGACAGCGCCATCACCGTAGCCAGCACGTCCTTGGCCGTGGCTGCGCCACGCACCACTTCCAGCAGCTTCATCACGTTGGCCGGGCTGAAAAAATGCATGCCCACAACGTCCTGCGGACGCTTGGTGAAGTTGGCGATGCGGTCCACGTCCAGGGTGGAGGTGTTGCTGGCCAGGATCGCACCCGGTTTGGCCACGGCATCGAGCTGGGTAAACACCGATTCCTTGACCGAATACTCCTCGAACACCGCCTCGATGATCAGGTCGGCATCCTTCAACGCGGCATAGTCCAGCGTCGGGGTGAGCAGACCCATGCGCTGCTCCACCTGTTCGGCGGTCAGCTTGCCCTTCTTGGCGCTGTTCTCGTAGTTCTTGCGGATGGTGGCCAGGCCGCGATCCAGCGCGTCCTGTTTGGTTTCCAGCATCGTGACCGGCAGGCCGGCGTTGAGGAAGTTCATGGTGATGCCGCCGCCCATCGTGCCGGCACCGATCACCCCGACGCTGGCGATCTCGCGCAGCGTCACATCGGACCCGATGTCGGCCACCTTGCCGGCGGCGCGCTCGCCAAAGAATGCATGGCGCAGCGCCATCGACTCGGGCGTGTTGACCAGCAGCGCGAAGGCTTCGCGCTCGACCTGCATGCCCTTGTCGAACGGCTGCTTCACCGCGGCTTCGATAGCGTCCAGGCACTTGAGCGGCGCAGGATAGTTGGCCGAAGCCGCAGTCACTGCGGTGCGGGCGAAGCCGAGGAAACCTTCGGCCTTGGGATGTTCGATCTTCCAGTCACGCACCTTGCTCAACGGCTTTCCGCTGGCGGCGGCATCCTTCGCCAGTTCGATCGCGGCCTGGACCGCGTCCGCGTCCACCACTTTGTCGAGCAGCCGCGTTGCGGCCAGTTTGCCAGCCAGGATCGGCGTGCCCGAAACGATCATGTTGACCGCCGCTTCCAATCCGACCGCGCGCGGGAAGCGCTGGGTGCCGCCGGCACCGGGCAGGATGCCGAGCTTGACTTCGGGCAAACCAATCTGCGCGCGCTTGTCAGCCACGCGATGGTTCATTCCCAGGGCCAGCTCCAGCCCGCCGCCCAGCGCCATGCCCTCGATGGCCGCCACCACCGGCTTGGTGCTGCGCTCGAATGCGGCGATGACCGTCGGCAGCGTGGGCTCCTGTCCGGCCTGCGGCGTGTTGAACTCGCGGATGTCAGCGCCGCCTGAAAACGCGCGCGCGCCGCCTGTTACGACCACCGACTTCACGCTCGTGTCCTCGAGCGCCTTGGCCAGGGATTCGACCAGGCCCCGCCGGGTCGCAAGACCCAGTCCATTCACGGGTGGATTTTCCATGGTGAGGATGGCAACGCCATCGCGTGTTTCGTACTTCACTGACATGTGGATGGTCCTTGGTGGAGTCGATCAGAATTTGAGGAAATCAACGGCAGCGGCCGCAAAAGCGGGATGGCGGATGACGCCAAGGTGGTCGCCGGGAAAGGTTTGGCATCGAGCGTCCGGGATAGCGTCGGCTATGCGCTGCGGATTGACGGCCAGCACGTCGTCGACGCCGGCCAGCACCAGGGTCGGTGCGGTGATCGCGGCCAGGTCGATCGGATCGCAGTGCAAGGCCATGGCCTGCGCCGCAAGCGCCTTGAGATCGTTGCCCATGAACTCGGCGAACATGCGGAAAGCGGCGGCGCCCGGGTGGGCCACGTCGCCAAGCCCTTCCGCAAGCAGGGCCTGGGCAATGTCCTGGCGACTGACCTTGCGCGTATCTACGCCGCCGCATTCGATCACGGCCTCGCCCACACCGCCGATCACCAGCCTGCGCACCTTCGATCCAGTGGAGGCGGTCAACAGCGCCACCACCGCGCCCATCGAGTAGCCGAAGAGATCGAACTGCTCGAGCCCGAGGTCAGCCAAAAGCTCGCTCAGGTCATGCGCCATGCGACGCTCGCCGTAGTGCGCGCTGTCGTGAGGTTTGTCGGAAGCGCCGTGGCCGCGTGCGTCGACTGCAAGCACCGAGCGCCCCGCATCGACGAACGCCTGGACCACGCCGGGCGCTTCGAAGTTGGTGATCGCGCTGGCGGCAAAGCCGTGGTGCAGGACCACGACCGGGCCGGGGTTGGAGTCACCCCAGCGCTGAAAAGCGATCGCGTTGCCATCACTGGTAACGAATCTGCGGCTCATGACGGCTTGACCTTCATTGCGAACTGCCATCCCAGCTCGGCCAGCGGCCGTGCCTGGCGACCGTACTCGGCCGCCTGCGGATTGCTGGCGGTGCCCTCCTCCACGCGTTTGGCGATGCCCTGCAGGATCGCCGCGATGCGGAACAGGTTGTAGGCCAGGTAGAAGTTCCAGTCGCCGGCTACCGGGCGGCCGACGCGCTGCTCGTAAGAATTAATGTATTGATGTTCGTGGGGTATCCCAAGCGCATCCAGATCGAGCCCGGCCAGTCCGCGCATCGCGCCGCCCGGGGCGATATGCCAGCTCATCATGTGGTAGGCGAAGTCCGCCAGCGGATGGCCCAAGGTGGAAAGCTCCCAGTCGATCACAGCAAGGATGCGCGGCTCCGATGGATGGAAGATGACGTTGTCCAGCCGATAGTCCCCATGCACCAGCGAGACCTGCGGGCTTTCCTCCTGCGGCACGTGAAGTGGCAGCCATTCCATCAACTGGTTCATCGCCGCGATGCCACCGGTCTCGCTGGCCCGGTATTGCCGGCTCCAGCGGTCGATCTGGCGCGCGAAATAGTTGCCGGCCTTGCCGTAGTCGGCCAGGCCGCGCGCTTCAAAATCGACGACGTGCAGCTCGGCGATGACCCGATTGAGCTCGTCGTAGAGCGCCGCCCGATCTTCGTGACCCAGGTCGGGCAACGCCTGCTCCCAGAAGATCCGGCCTTCCACGAAATCCATGACGTAGAACGCGCGACCAATGACCGATTCGTCTTCGCACAGGCAGTGCATGCGCGCGACCGGGACGGCGCTGCCGGACAGCGCCGACTGCAGCCGGTACTCGCGCTCGACCGCATGCGCGGATGGGAGCAGCTGGGCCACGGGCGCGGGCTTGGAGCGCATCACGTACTGGCGCAGTGGCGTAGCGAGAAGGTAGGTGGGGTTGCTCTGCCCGCCCTTGAAGCGCGTTGCGGAGACGGGCCCCCGGAAGCCATCGATGTGGCGCTCCAGGTAGCGGGCCAGCGCTTCCACATCGATCACATCGACAGCCGCGCCGGCGCTGCTCACGCGCCCACCAGCTGCAGGCGCCCATTGCTGAGCACCGGCACCACGTCGAGCACGTCGCATTGCGCCGCGCAATCGATCTCACCCTGCAGGTCATGGTCCTGCATCATGCGTCCGACCCTGGAAGCGCCCAGCGCCGTGGCCACGTCACAGCCTCGATAGAAGAACATCGCCGCAAGCGCCGCGTCGGTGAGCGCGTACTGGCCACCGCGTTCGAAATGCGAGGCGATGTGACCCGCGCCATAGAAGTCTTCCAGATTGAACCGGTCCACCGAGCCCGAACACACCAGCACGACCGCCGCCTCGGGATGGGCATGGCTCACGTGGGCTACCAGCGCGGCACCGTTCAACAATGCGCCAACATAAACATGGGCCGCGCCAGCGGCACTGTTCAGCGCCACCGTGCCGTTGGTGGTCGCATACACCAGGGTGGCACCCTCCACTCCCTGCTCGCACAACGCCAGGGGCGTCGCCGGGCCGAAACCGGGCAGTCCCGCGGCCATGAATTCGCCAGCCATGATCGGCGCGTCGAGCTGGGCCGCGATCCGGGCGGCATCGTCGGCGTCGCGGGCAGGCCACACAGAGCCGATCCCGTGGCCGAATGCATGCACGATCGTGGTGGTCGCAAAGAGCACGTCGAGGATCACCACAACTTTGCCGTGCAGGCGCTCGAGGTCCAGCTCTTCCTTCTTGAACAGCACGTGCAGGCTGGGCATTGGCTTCCGTTTGTTTCGTATTGCGGAACTAGAGTTCGCGGTCTCGTTTATCGTACCCAGAGATTCGCGACGACACAACCAAGACTACCCACCCTGCCGCCCTTGCGGGCCGCACTGCCTCGCCTTAGGATTAAGGACGAACTATGAAACAGTGTTTCGTATTGCGGAACACCCTGCCAAACTGATTGGAGCGCCAATGAATTTCTCCTTCTCCCCCAAGCTCGAAGCGATGCGCGGCACGCTCCAGGCGTTCTTCGACGAGCACATCCATCCCAACGAAGCCCGCTACCACGAGGAGATCAGGCAGAACCGCGCAGCTGGCAACGCCTGGATTCCCGTGCAGGTCATCGAAGAGCTCAAGCCCAAGGCCCGTGCACTCGGTCTTTGGAACCTGTTTCTGCCCAAGTCGCCGCGCGCACCCGAAGGCCTCTCGAACCTGGAGTACGCGTCCCTGTGCGAAATCATGGGCCGGGTGCAATGGGCGCCCGAGGTGTTCAACTGCTCGGCGCCGGACACCGGCAACATGGAGACGATCGAGCGCTACGGCAGCGAAGCGCACAAGGACCAGTGGCTGGAGCCGCTGCTGGCCGGAAAGATCCGCTCGGCGTTCCTGATGACCGAGCCGGCGGTGGCCTCTTCGGATGCGACCAATATCCAGTGCTCGATCCGCCGCGACGGCGACGAGTATGTGATCAACGGTCGCAAGTGGTTTGCCTCCGGCGCCGGTGATCCACGCTGCGCGCTGTATATCGTCATGGGCAAGACCGACCCGGATGCTTCCAAGCATCAACAGCAGTCGATGGTTCTGGTACCGGCCAACACACCAGGAATCGAGGTGATCCGGCCGCTGCCGGTATTCGGTTACGACGACGCGCCCCACGGCCACATGGAAGTTGAGCTGCGCGACGTGCGGGTTCCGGTTTCCAACCTGCTGCTGGGCGAAGGCCGCGGGTTCGAAATTGCCCAGGGCCGACTGGGTCCAGGCCGTATCCACCATTGCATGCGCACCATCGGCGTTGCCGAGCGCGCACTGGAGCTGATGTGCCAGCGCGTGCAGGCGCGCGTGGCGTTCGGCAAGCGCATCGCCGACCACGGCGTATGGCACGAACGCATTGCGGATTCCCGCTGCATGATCGAGCAGGCGCGTCTGCTGACGCTCAAGGCGGCTCACATGATGGACACGGTGGGCAACAAGGTCGCGCGCGCCGAAATCGCGATGATCAAGGTGGTGGCCCCGAACATGGCCCTGCAGATCATCGACTGGGCGATCCAGGCCCACGGTGGTGCCGGCGTGACCGAGGATTTCCCGCTGGCCTATGCCTACGCAAGCATCCGAACCCTGCGCCTGGCCGACGGCCCGGACGAAGTCCACCGCGGCACCATCGCCCGGCTCGAGCTGGCGCGGCACGCACCACCAGCAGCAGGCTGATCCGGGGAGTCCGGCACCATGGGCAATCCCAAACGCAGCGTCGACGCGTTCACCGGCTCGGTGGATGACAACCATCCGCAGTTCGTGAATTCGGTCGCGCGCGCATTTTCGATCCTGCGCTGCTTTGAATCCGGTGCCCAACATCTTGGCAACCAGGAGATGGCGCGCCAGACCGGTCTGCCCAAGCCCACTGTATCCAGGCTGAGCTTCACCCTGGCCTCGCTTGGCTACCTGACTTACTCGGCCTCGCTGGAAAAATACGCGCTGGGCACCTCGGTGCTGTCGCTGGGCCACGCCTTCATGAAGGGCAACGACGTCGTCGCGGTGGCGCGGCCCTTGATGAGGGAGCTGGCTGATTACACCCGGTCTGCGGTGATGCTGGCGGCCGCCGATGGGATGCGCATGGTGCTGCTGGAGGTGTGCCAGGGCGATGCGACATTCCAGATGAAGCTGGAACCGGGCGCCCGCGTGCCGCACGGCTCCACCGCGCTGGGTCGCGCCGATCTTGCCTCACGGCCGCTTGACGTGTTCGAGCGCCGGGTGGCGGAGTTCGAGCAGGAATGCGAGCCGGGCTACTGGCCGAAGATCCGCGCCGGAATCGTCCGCGCCCGACAGGACTACGAGCACTACGGTTTCTGTTTTTCGCTGGGCGACTGGAATCCTGAGGTGTTTGCCATCGGCGTGCCCATGGTGTCGGCCGATCGCAGCCGGGTACTGGCGTTCAACTGCAGCGGTCGCGTGTCGGTGATGACGCGTGAGAAGCTGCTCGACGATTTCGGCCCCAGGCTGGTGGCGTTGCGCAACAAGGTGTTCGAGATGACGGAAGGACGGTTCTGAACTGCCGCCGCGAAGCGTCCCATGGGCGCCCGCATTGGTTTGAAGAGCCGAGCCTGCCCGGCTACGGTGGCCGGCGGGTGCAGCCGAGCGAGCTCGGCTCTACGAATATAGGGGCAGCGCAGGCTTTAGGGAATCTTCCGGCTCTACCCATGCCGTCGCATGCGTCCACGCATCGACCAATGACAACTCGAGGAATCAAATGAAAGCCATGATCTGCGACGCCTGGGGTCCGCCATCGTCACTGCAGCTGCGCGAGCTGCCCTCCCCCGTTCCCGGCCCCAAGCAGGTCCTTGTTCGAACGCGGGTCGCGGCGGTGAACTTCCCCGACGCGCTCATGGTCGCGGGCAAGTACCAGTTCAAGCCGGAGTTTCCGTTCTCGCCTGGTGGCGAGCTCTCGGGCGAGATCATCGCGGTGGGTGACGAAGTCAAACGCCTGGCGATCGGCGACAAGGTGGTGGGCATTGCCACCTTCGGCGCGTATGCCCAGGAGGTGCTGGTGGAGGCGACCCACGTCATCCCACTGCCGCAGGACATCAGCGATGAAGACCTGGAGCTCGCCGGAAGTTTCGTCCTGACCTACGGCACTTCGCTGCACGCGTTGAAGGATCGCGCACGCGCCCGGGAAGGAGAAACCCTGCTGGTACTCGGGGCCGGCGGTGGGGTGGGGATTGCCGCGGTGGAGATCGGCAAGCTGCTCGGAATGCGCGTCATTGCTGCAGCCTCGTCTGCGGAGAAGCTGGCGGCTGCACGCGAGCGGGGCGCCGACGAGACCATCGACTACACCACTGAAGATCTTCGCGAACGTATCAAGGCGCTGACCGAAGGCCGTGGTGTCGATGTGGTCTACGACCCGGTGGGCGGCAACTTCACCGAGTTGGCGCTGCGCAGCGTTGGCTGGGGTGGTCGCTACCTGGTGGTGGGCTTCGCCGCCGGTGAGATTCCCCGGGTGCCGGCGAACCTGCTGCTGCTCAAGGGCAGCGCCCTGGTCGGGGTGTTCTGGGGCGAATTCGTGCGTCGCGAGCCAACCCTCAATGCCGAGAACATGGCGCTGCTGTTTTCCTGGCTGCGCGAGCGCAAGATCCGCCCCCTGATCTCCAGGCGCTACCCGCTTTCGCAGGCGCCGTTGGCGCTCGACGCGCTGCTGGCACGGCAGGCGATCGGCAAGCTGGTCATACTTCCGCAACAGCTGTCCTGACCAAGCAATCCCAACGCGCACTCCCTGGGAGGGGAAGCCGATGATGAACCTGAGCCACTGGCCTCCAGGCCTGCCGCTGCATCTTGAGCTTCCGCAGACCTCGCTGTACTACAACCTTGAAGTCTCGGCTGCTCGATATCCAGGCCGGACGGCGATCGCCTACTACGGCAGTGCGCTGACCTATTCAGTGCTGAAGCGGCAGGTCGATGCGCTTGCGGGCTTCCTGCAGCAGCGGTGCGGCGTGGCCAAGGGCGATCGCGTGGCGCTGTACATGCAGAACAGTCCGCAGTTCGTCATTGCCTTCTACGCCATCCTGCGCGCCGACGCGGTGGTCGTGCCGGTGAACTCGATGAACCTGCTCGAGGAAGTTCGCCATATCGTCTTCGACAGCGGAAGCAAGGTCGCCATCTTCGGACAGGAGCTGGCTGGCAACATCGTTCCGATGTTGGGAGCCGGGCTGGAGCATGCGATTTCAGCGTGCTACTCGGATTACGTTGAAGCAGACACCGACTTGACTCTTCCCGAAGTGGTTGCGTCCAGCAGCGACCCGGCGGCCGGTGTACTCCACTGGAACGAGGCCATCGAATCAGGCTGCATTCCTGGGTCCTCGTCCGCAGGTTCCAGCGATCTCGCCGTCATTCCCTACACCTCCGGCACCACCGGCGCGCCCAAGGGGTGCATCCACACCCACGCCAGTGTGATGCATACGGCCGTGGGCAGCGGCGAGTTCTCCAGGATGGCCAAGGACCATGTTGGACTTGCGTCCCTCCCGATGTTCCACGTCACCGGCATGCAGTTGTCGATGAACGCGCTTGTGTATCGCGGTGGCACGATGGTGGTGATGACGCGCTGGGACCGCCGCACTGCCGCGATGCTGATCGAGCGCCACGGCGTCACCGCATGGACGGCGACTCCAACGATGCTGATCGACTTTCTCGCCCAGCCCGGACTCGAAGACTTCAAGCTTGACTCCATGCTGATGCTCAACGGCGGCGGCGCAGCCATGCCCAAGGCTGTGGCTGAGAAGATCGAGCAGGTCTGGGGCCTGCCCTACGTCGAGGGTTACGGCCTGTCCGAGACCATGGCGCCTTCGCATCTCAACCCGCCGCACCGGCCCAAAGCGCAGTGCCTGGGCATTCCGCTGCAGGACACCACCGCGATCATCGTGGACCCGGAGACTCTGCAGCCGCTCGCAGCTGAGGTCGTAGGCGAAGTGCTCGTCAACGGCCCGCAGCTCTTCACCGGATATTGGGGCAATACCGAGGCTGATGAGGCCGCGTTCGTCGAACTGGACGGCATGCGCTTCTTCCGCACTGGCGACCTCGGCTACGTCGATGACGAAGGCTACTTCTTCATGGTCGATCGCCTGAAACGCATGATCAATGCCGCCGGCTTCAAGGTGTGGCCGGCTGAGGTGGAAACGATGCTTTACAGCCACGCCGCGATCCAGGAAGCGTGCGTAATCGGCTACCGCGACGCGCATAGGGGCGAGAGCGTCAAGGCCGTCGTGGTCCTTCGAGCGGGCCAGTCACTGACCGAGCCCGACCTGATCGCCTGGGCGCGCGAGCACATGGCCGCCTACAAGGTGCCGCACCGCGTGGAGTTCGTCGAGCAGCTGCCCAAGAGCGCCACCGGCAAGGTGATGTGGCGCGCGCTGCAGGAAAAAGAATTCGCCAGCGCACCGTGACCGGGCAATCCATTCGTTTCCGCACGCCACCGGAGTAAACCCAGGATGACAACGCACAGGCGTGATGGCTGGAAGTGGGGCATCTTCACCTTCCGGCTGCCGTTTTTCCACACGAAGCTGCTGTGGCCGGAGTTCCTGCAGGGGTTTTTCGTATCCACTGCCACGGGCCTGGCGCTGGTGCCGATCCTGGTCGGCTACTTTGGACTTGACTTTGCCGAGGCCGTCACAGCCACGATGCTTTACAGCTTCCTTCTGGTGTCCTCGCTGTATGTGTTCGGCGAGCCCTACGCGCCCGGTTGGAACACGGCGGCGCTACCGCTGGTGATGGCGTTCGTGTTCGCCGGCTACCCTGACCCGGTCCAGCGGTTCCAGGCCATGACGGCCTTGTCCATCACCTTCGCCGTGCTGGTGTTCGTGCTCGGCATCACCGGCCTCGGACGCAGGCTGGTGAGGTGGCTTCCCAGCACGCTGAAAGCCGGAATCATCCTGGGCGCGGCCATTGCCTCGTTCAAGCGGGTGTTCATCGACGACGCCGAACGCTTTCTCCTGCAGCAGCCCATCTCGACCACCATCGCCTGCGCCATCTGTCTGGTGTTCCTGTTCTCGATTCCCCTGCAGAAATACAAAACAAAAAGCCGCAGCTTGACCCTGCTGGTGAGCCTGGGCCTGCTGCCCGGGCTGGTGGCGGCAGCCATCATCGGGCCGCTGGTCGGGGAGATGAGCTACGAGGTCGAGTGGGGCTGGCTGCTGCCGCCGGTGTCCGCGACTGTGATGAAGATGTCGCCTTTCAGCATCGGCTGGCCGTCCGCTGACATGTACTTGAGCGCCATTCCCCTGGTGCTGGTGACGTACATCATCCAGTTCGGGGACTGGGTGACGGGAAATGAAGTGCTGCGCGAGGGCATGAAGGTCCGCGCCGACGACGCTGTCGACATCGATACCACCCGATCGCACATTGCCCTGGCCATCCGCAATTTCATCTCCGCACTGGTCGCGCCGTTTTTTGCCACCCAGGGCAGCCTGTGGACGGGCGTGCACGTACTGGTAGTCCAGCGCTGGAAGGAGGGGCCGGCGCAGGTACCGACGCTGCAGAGCGGGCTGATGTCGTACTACCTGATGGGCTTGCCGATCATCTATTTCCTGCTGCCGCTGTTGACGGGACTGAAGCCGCTGCTCGGCATCGCGCTGTCGTTGACCCTGGTGCTCACCGGTTTCGCCTGCGCCTACATCGCCATGGCGATCCCGCGCACCGCCACCGGTCGCGGCACCACGCTGCTGATCGGCACCGCGCTAGCGGTGTTCGAGCCCTGGATGGGGCTGCTGATCGGCATCGCGGCCACCGTACTGTTGACCGGCTGGGAGCGCGACGACGACCCGCCGGAGACGCCGCAGCAGGCAGCGCCGCTGACCGGATTCGACACATGACCGTTCCGGGAGTTCGCCCTTGAGCGGCCGCGCCGACTACCGCCACTTCAGCGCCGTGACCACGCGCTGGAAGGACAATGATGTCTATGGCCACGTCAACAACGTCGAGTACTACAGCTACTTCGACACGGTGATCAACACGTACCTGATCCTCGAAGGCGGCCTGGACATCCACCGTGGTGAAGTGATCGGTGTTTGCGCCGAATCGCACTGCAGGTTCCTCGGCGAGATGGCGTTTCCGGAGACGATAGACGGGGGCGTGCGCGTTGAGAAGCTGGGTAACTCCAGCGTGCGCTACGCCATTGGGCTGTTTCGCCAGGGACAGGACGTGCCGGCCGCGGAAGGCTGGTTCGTGCATGTGTTCGTGGACCGGCAGACGCGCAAACCGGTGCCTCTTCCAGCATCGCTGCGTGGGGCATTGCAGCGCATCGCGGCACCGCAACAGTGAAGGTTCGAGCTGCCGTGCTTCGCGAGGCGGGCCTGCCCCAGCCCTACGCGACATCGCGGCCACTGTCGATTGAAACGCTGGAGCTGTCCGCACCCGGTGCGGGAGAAATCTGCGTGCGCGTACTCGCCGCCGGGCTGTGCCACTCCGACCTTTCGGTGATCGACGGTTCGCGCCAGCGGCCGCTGCCGATGGTCCTGGGACACGAGGCCACCGGCGAAGTGGTGGAAGTTGGAGCGCACGTGCAGGGTCTGGCGACCGGAGATCGCGTCGTGTTCTCTTTCGTTCCGATGTGCGGCCGCTGCGATCCCTGCGCCAGCGGCCGCCCTGCCCTGTGCGAACGCGGAGCGCTGGCCAACGTCGCCGGCACGCTGCTCGCAGGTACGCGCCACTGGAGGGGCAGCGACGGAAGCGAACTGCAGCATCACCTCGGCGTCTCGGGCTTCGCCGAATACGCGGTTGTCTCGGCATATTCGGCCGTGCGCATAGACCCCGACCTGCCGCCGGAAGTCGCCGCGCTGTTTGGATGCGCGGTAATGACCGGCGTCGGCGCCGTGGTCAATACAGCGCGGGTCATGCCCGGGGAAAGCGTGGCCGTGTTCGGCCTGGGCGGCGTGGGTCTGGCCGCGCTGCTGGGTGCGCGCGCTAGCTCGGCCCATCCGCTGATCGCGGTTGACGTGTCCGCAGGCAAGCTGGCGCTGGCCCGCGAGCTGGGCGCAACCCACTGCATCGATGCGCGCCAGCCCGATGCGGTCGCCGCGATTCGCGAGGCTTCAGGCGGCGGCGTGCACCACGCCGTCGAATCGGTTGGCAGCGAGCAGGTGCTGGCACAGGCCTACGCGGCCACCCGCCGCGGCGGCACCACAGTGACGGTCGGCCTGCCCGCCCCGGAAAAGATATTCAGCATTCCCGCCGTCAGTCTGGTCGCCGAAGAGCGGACCGTGAAGGGTTCATACATGGGTTCCGCCATACCCGGCCGGGATATTCCACGCTACATCGCGATGTATCGCGCCGGCCTGCTGCCGGTTCAGCGCCTGCTGACCCATCGACTGCAGCTGGACGAGATCAACACCGGTTTCGACCGGCTGGCGCGTGGTGAAGGCATTCGACAGGTCGTCGTGTTCCCGGATTGAGTCGTACTCGGGAAATCGCCAGAAATTTGGGGCGAAACGCGATTTGCGACCGCCTGCACTCCACTTCGGACTTGAACCCAGGCTTGCCCGCAATCACCGCAGATGGCCGCGTGGCGCGCTGGTGCAGTACATTGTCGCGATGCGGATCATCCCGTCACTACTGCACCTGCTGCTGGCCGTCACTTTAGTCCTGAACGGGCTGGGGCTGTCGATGCCGGTGCACGCGGCGGATCTGCCGCATTCGCAAGTGACCATCGCACTTCCGGGCACCCACCAGCCTGCGCACGGCGAATCGTCGAAGCAGCCTCCCTGTCATGGCGAGGCAAGTGCGTCCGTGGACACTGCGGTCGCCGTTTTTTCCGGTCAAGCCGCCTTGGACTCTGCCCACTCCGGACAGGGTTTGCCCGACTGCTGCGAGAACGGCACGTGTGACGGCGTCTGCATGCAGTCGGCGTTCGCGGTATTGGCTGGGAAGGCTTACCTCCCCGGACCGCTGCCGGTGGCGGCCGGCGCGCATACCATTCCCGCTGGCACAGCGACCCCGGCACTGCCGCATCCGATCCGGCCTCCAATCGGCTGATCTTCGCTGTCCGGGCCACACCGTGGTCCGACTCACACGCCCCTCCCACGCACCGTGTGTTCGCATACGAGTGATGGCGTCACAGCGCGATACCCGATGTTGTCTTTCGACAGGCGCGCCCCGGCGTTCCTGCTTACACGGAGCAGTCCAATGAAATCCTTTTTCCCCGGTGCACGCCCCCACGCACTCGCCGCACCTTCACGACGACTCTTCGTGCAGGGACTGCTGGCCGGTGGTGCAGTTGCAGGGCTCGGTCTCTGGCCCAAGAGCGCCTGGGCCATGAAGTCACCTGGCCAGACTGAGGTGCTCGCCGGCACCCGTTTCGACCTGAACATCGGTGAGACGCCGATGAACTTCACCGGCGCCACACGCACCGCGATCACCGTCAACGGTTCGCTGCCGGCGCCCGTCCTGCGGTGGAAAGAAGGCACCACGGTCGACCTGTTCGTGGCCAACCAGTTGCCCGCCAATTCCATGCACGGCCACCAGACCTCGATCCACTGGCACGGCGTGCTGCTGCCGGCAAATATGGATGGAGTGCCAGGCATGAGCTTCGACGGCATCAATCGCGGCGAAAGCTACCACTACCGTTTCGATGTCCGCCAAGGCGGTACCTACTGGTATCACAGCCATTCCGCATTCCAGGAACAGGCGGGACTATATGGCGCCCTGATTATCGACCCG
>JBBSVH010000059.1:0-15599 GCA_038233685.1 Lysobacterales bacterium
GCGCCCAGTCGATATTCCGGTCCTGCAGGTACTTGACCATCAGCCCCAGGCCCGGCTTGCGCGTGGGCTTGTTCTCGTGCGGCCAGCTCTCGTCGATCAGCACGTCGCGGAACACGATGCCCTGGCTCTCGAAGATCTGCAGCATCAGGTTGTTGGGGCCGTCGAAGGACTCACGCGGGTAGCCTTCAGTGCCGAGGCCGTCCTGGTTGCTGACGATCACGAACTGGTAGCCGGCATCGCGCAGCCTGAGCAGCGCCGGAATCGCGTCGCGCACGAAGCGGATCTTCTCGTAGGCATCGATCTGGAAGTCGTCCGGCTCCTCGATCAGGGTGCCGTCGCGGTCGATGAAGAGGATTGGCGTCATTGCACGGTTTCCTGGATGAGCAGCCCGGCCAGCATGCGGTCGTTCTCCTCGGGTGTTCCGATGGTGATGCGCAGGGCATCGGTCAGGCCAGGCGCGGCGCGCTGGTCGCGGACGACAACACCTGAGTCAAGCAGCGATCGATACGCACGCCCGGCGTCGGCAAAGCGCACCAGCAGGTAGTTGCCTTGCGACGGATAGACGCGGACGACGCACTGAAGCGATGTGAGTGCGAGGCGCACGCGTTCGCGTTCGGCGATCACCTCGGCCACGCGAGCGCGTGTCTGGCGCAAGGCGGCATCGGACAGACCCGCCAGTGCCAGTTCGGCACATGGGGTGGGCACCGGATACGGCGCCTGGCAGCGCCGCAGGACTTCGATCAGTCCGGCATCGGCGATCACGCTTCCGATGCGCGTCGCAGCCAAGGCATGGGCCTTGGACAGGGTGCGCAGCACGGCGATATTCGGGTGTGTTTCAAGCAAGGTAGTGGCTGATTCGACTTCCGAATACTCTCCGTAGGCTTCATCGACCACCACCAGCGCGGTGCCCAGGAGGCGCTTGGCCAGCGCCGCAATATCGGCCAGCGCAATGCTGCTGCCCGACGGGTTCGACGGCGAGCACAGGAACACGATCTTGGCCGCGCCATCGGCTGCTGCATTGGCAACGGCGTCCAGGTCGACCTCGAGCCCGCGGTCGCTATCGACCAGTGGCACCTCGATGAGTTGCGCACCCTGCAGCCGCGCGCACACCGCATACATGCCAAACACCGGCGGCGTCACCAGCACCGCATCGCGCCCGGGCACGCACAGCGCGCGCACCAGCAGGTCGATGGCTTCATCGCTGCCGCGTCCGATCAGCAGCTGCGAAGGACTGCAGCCGTAGAGATGCGCCAGGCGCTCGCGTAGTGGCTGCGGCTGCGGATCTGGGTAGCGCCGGTTGCGCCCGCCCTCGTCGGCCGGATTGCCCCACGCCGCTTCGTTGGCATTGAGCCAGACCTCGCCGCCCACGGTTTCGGTCCGTGCCGACTTGTAGCCGGCGAAACCGCGCAGGTCCTCGCGCACCAGATCGATCACCGCGCTCATACGGCAGCCGCCTTGGCCATGCGCAGGGCCACGGCGTTGCCGTGGGCGGTGAGGCCTTCGGCCTGCGCAAGCACCAGCGCGCACTGACCGATGGCGGTGATGCCGCGTGGCTCCACCGCCTGCACGCTGATGGTGTTCTGGAAACTGCCCACGCTGACGCCGCTGTAGGCACGGGCCGCGCCGCTGGTCGGCAGCACGTGGTTGGTGCCGCTGCAATAGTCGCCAAGGGCTTCAGGCGTGTAGTCGCCCAGGAAGACCGATCCGGCCGCTTCGACCTTCTCCAGCCACGCACGCGGCTCGCGCAACGCCAGGATCAGGTGCTCGGGCGCGTACGCATTGCTGATGTCGAAGGCCACGTCCAGCGACTCGACCTGGATCAGGCGCGAACTCCCCAGCGCCTGGCGCGCGATGTCGGCTCTCGACAGTGCGGCCAGCTGGACCTGCAGTTCGTCCTGCACCATCGCGATCAACCGCGCGTCGTCGCTGAGCAGCAACACCTGCGAGTCGGGCCCGTGTTCGGCCTGAGAGAGCAGGTCGGCGGCGACGAAGGCCGGGTCTGCGCCGGCATCGGCGATCACCATCACTTCGGAGGGTCCGGCCGGCATGTCGATGGCGGCGATTCCACCCTGTGCCACCTGCTGTTTGGCTTCGGTCACATAGCTGTTGCCGGGCCCGAAGATCTTGTCGCACTTGTCGATCGATTCGGTCCCGAAGGCCATGGCCGCGATGGCCTGCGCCCCGCCCAGCTTGAACACGCGCGTGATGCCGGTGAGCTGCGCCGCGACCAGCACTGCGGGGTCGGCCGTGCCGTCCTTGCGTGGCGGCGTGCACATCACTACTTTCCTGCAGCCCGCCAGCTGCGCGGGCACGCCCAGCATCAGCGCGGTGGACGGCAGCGGCGCGCTGCCGGCCGGTACGTACAGGCCGACGCAGCCGATCGGGCGGATCATCCTTTCGCAGACCACGCCCGGCGCGGTCTCCACCGAATAGGGCTTGGAAATGCCCGCCTCGTGGAATGCACGGATGCGCTGGGCCGCCTGCTCCATCGCCGCACGGAGCTCACTGCTGACCGAAGCCTGTGCGGCGGCAAATTCCTCGGGCCCGACTTCCAGGGCGTCCAGCATGGTGCCGTCGAAGCGCAAAGTGATGTCCCTGAGTGCAGAGTCACCGCGTTCGCGCACCTCGGCCAGCAGCGAGGAGACCGACTCGCGGGTCTTCGTCGCCACCGCCTGCACTGGCCGGGTCAGAGAATCGTGACGCTGCGCAGCATCCAGCGCCGACCACTGCAGCACCTCTTTAAGCACCGTACTCATGCCAGCGACCTCTCGACCGCCAGCACCATGAGCCCCTGCGCGCCCGCACGTTCCAGCTCCTCGAGACGTTGCCAGCTGACGACGCCGTGGCACATGGTCTGGATCGACAGCGGCCCGTCCAGCTGCTGCGCCAGATAGGTGGGCGGGTCCGCGTCGGGCAGCAGGCGCAGCAGCGCCGGCACGATGTCGCGGTCGGCCCGGAACATCAGCAGCTTGCTGTCCTTGAGCTTGAGTACGCCGTCCATGCGCCGCAGCAGCATCGCGGCCAGGTCGGCGCGGGCGTCGTCGTAGCCGCGCACGGCACCCGCCAGCACGGCTTCACTCTCCAGCAGCGTCTGCACCGGCTTGAGCTGGTTGGCCGCCAGGGTGGCACCGCTGGATACCAGGTCACAGATCAGGTCGGCGGTGTCCAGTTTCGGCGCGATTTCGACCGAGCCGGACAGCTCCACCACGCTGGCACTGACGCCCTGCTCGTCCAGCCAGTTGGCCAGGATCGAAGGATAGCTGGTGGCGATGCGCATGCCTTGCAGCTGCGCCGGTCCCTGCCAGTCCCACGCCTCGGGTATGGCCAGCATCAAGCGGCACTCGCCGAACCCCAGCGCGCGCAACTCCTGATAGGCCGGCGGCAGGCCTAGCCGTGAACGTTCCCCGGCCTGCTCGTTGAGTTCGTTGCGCCCCACCACGCCGAAGTCGCACACGCCGTCGGCGATCAGCCCGGGGATATCGTCGTCGCGCACCAGCAGCAGATCCACCGGCAAGGATTCGCCGTAGCAGAACAGCTTGTCGCGGCTCTGGCGCCAGCTCAGGCCGCACGCGGACAGCAGCGCACGGGCCGGCTCGGCCAGTCGGCCGCTTTTCTGGATGGCAATGCGCAGGCGCTCGCGCGTCGCGGTGGCGACTTTTGGACTCATTCGGGAATACTCAGTGGGAGGCGCTGGAAGTGCGCGGCTTTTGGCTGGCGGCAGCAATGGCATAGCCACCGGTGCCGGTTTCCAGAGTGCGCGCCACCCGGCCGATGGTGGTCACGCTGACCTGGGTGAGCTCGTGGATTTCGCGATAAGGCACGCCTTTCAACAGCAGCGGCACCACGCGCCAGCGATCGGCCATCGCCTCGAGTTCGGCAGGAGTGCACAGGTCCTGCAGGAACGCGCGCACCTGCTCCGGACGCGACAGCGCAGCCAGAGAGCGCGCAAGGGCCTGGATTGAGGCGGACGCGGTCTGGAGGTCGGGATCGGGCTTGCGCTTCAAGGAATGCGTCCTGCGAATTGGCGGATCAATGTATTAACGTGCTAGTACATTAATACAATGTCCCGGGTGGGTCAAGGCGTGCGTCCACGACGATCTACTCCAGGGACGTCCTGAGGCACATGCGAAGCATTCTTGGGTACTCCACGGACCTCTGAGGGTAGAATCGGGCCCGGCCGTTCAGCTTCAACGGCTACGCCATGGGGTAGATGACGATGGGAGCGGCCATTTCGGTCCGACGCGTGCTGTCACTGGTCTTGCTGGTGGCCACCTTATGCTTGTCGGCGCCAGGGTCAGCGTCGGAGCCACTGCCGCTGGATGCCTCCAAATCGCATCAGCCGCTGGAGCCAGCCGCCGCCTACTACCACGACAGGCAGGGCACAGCGGACCTCGCCACGGTCTCCACGATTCTCGCCGACGGCCAGTTCCAGCCGCTGACCGACGGCAAGACGTCATTCGGCTTCCAGTCCGGCGCGTTCTGGTTCCACGCAGACCTCGTCAATGAGGACCGCGTACAGCGGAAGTGGCTGCTGGTCCAGGAATACGCGCTCAGCGACCGCATCGACGTCCACGCGCTTTACCCCGACGGCACCTCCCGCCACTGGTCTGGCGGCGATCACCAGCCCTTCAGCCAGCGCAGCATCCGCCACCGGCATCCAAATTTTGCGCTCGAGCTGCCCCCCGGGGAAAAGCTCAGCCTGCTGGTCCGCGTGCAGAGCGAGAGCTCTATGCAGGTACCACTGGTGATCTACACGCCGAGCGCGTTCGCCGAAAAGGCAGTGGCCGCGCAATTCGCCATTGGCGTGTATTACGGGATCCTGCTGGCGCTGTTCTTCTACAACCTGGTCCTGTGGCTGAAGCTGCGCGATTCAAGCTATTTCTGGTACCTGTTCCACATCAGCGCGTTCGGCTTGGTCTTGTTTACCCTCAACGGGCTGGGGTTCGAATATTTCTGGTCGAACTCACCGTGGCTGGCCGACACTGCGGTCCCGGTATCGATCTGCCTGGCGCTGATCGGCATGCAGCAGTTCGCCCGCAATTTCCTTGAGCTCGATCGGCGCTGGCAGCTTGGAAACCGGGTGGCTCTCGGGATCATCGCGCTCCTGATAAGCCTTGCGTTGGCAAGCCTGCTGCTGCCGTATCGCGTGGTGACACCGATCGCGTCGCTTGCCGTGTTTCCGACTATCGGGTGGGTCCTGGTCTCCACCATCGTGGCTCTGCGCCGCGGCTACGGACCGGCCAAGGTCTTCCTGCTGGCGTGGTTCCTGTTCCTGCTGGGTACCGGGATGTTTTCAGCTATCGCCTTTGACTTGCTGCCGAAAACTTTCATCACCGAATATGGAGTGCAGATTGGATCGGCGCTGGAAATGCTGCTGCTCTCTATTGCACTGGCCGATCGCTATGCTTCGCTGCGCAACGAGAACGAGCGCATCGTCCGCGAATCGCGCGACCAGCTGGAGTACAAGGTGGAGAAGCGCACGTCCGAGCTGCGCCACACCCTGGACCAGCTTGAGGACGCGCACCAGAGGCTCAGTGAATTCAGCCGCCACGACGGGCTTACGGCACTGTACAACCGCACCCACTTCCACGAGGCGTTCGAGCGGCTGATCTCCGAAGCTCGCGACCGCCAGCATCCCATTTCGTTGCTGATGATCGACCTGGATCACTTCAAGCGCATCAACGATGAGTATGGCCACCTGGTCGGCGACGATTGCCTGCGCTGGACGTCCGACACGATGGCAGCCGCACTCAGGCCCCACAGCGCGCTGCTGGCGCGGTTCGGCGGCGAAGAATTCGTAGCGGCGCTGCCTGGCATGGATCTCGAGCAAGCCAGCGCCGTGGCCGAAGAGCTGCGCAGGAGACTGCGCGAGCGGCCTTGCAGAAGCGGCGCACTGCAGATACAGGTTTCGGCCAGCATTGGCGTGCACGCGGTCGACCTGGCCCGCAGGGACGGGATAGAGGCGGCGCTGCAGGTAGCAGACCAGGCCTTGTACCTGGCCAAAACAGAAGGACGCGACTGCGTCCGCGCGATCTAGCGCCAGACCATCGCAGCACCTGTGGGAGCGACGTAAGTCGCGAGCCTTCGAGGTCACAAGCCTTCGCGACTCACGTCGCTCCCACAGGCTCTTTCCACTACCGTGGCGGCTGCATCCGTTTCACCGCCGCCAGCAGCTCTCCTGATTCGACCAGGCGCACTGCATCGGCAACCTCTCCGTCCATGGCCCGGTCGCGCTCGAGGAAGGGAATCACGTTGCGGATCGCCGCATGTGCCGCGGCAACGGCATCCCCCGGGTGGAACTCCGGGGTAGCGGCGAGCTCTGAGCGCAGGGCCTCGACTTCGGCGATGAACTCTGCGCGTCCCGCTGCGCCTGGCCGTGGACCGCACCCCACCTTGCTCGCCAATGCTTCCGCGTCCGCACGACGGGAGAGTTCGCGCGCAGCGTTGATCATGTCCCGGCGCAGGTCCAGCGCCTGGGCTGCGGTGTACAGCTCCAACGCCAGCACGCGCGACAGGTCACGCACCATGGCCAGGACGTGCCGCGCTTCGTTCGCGCCCATCGACACGTGGTCTTCCGCATTCGCGCTGGTGGGGATCGAGAATACCGACGCGGGGTGCGCGCGGCTGACCAGATCGTTGACGATGGCCGCCGCGGTGTACTGCACGATCATGTGACCGGATTCGGTGCCGTCTTCGTTGCCTATCAGGAATGCCGGCAGCCCGTCGCTCGTGGCCGAGTCGACCAGCTTGTTGAGGCGGCGCTCCGAGATCGAGGCCAACACCGGGATCGACGCCTTGACGTAGCTCAGGGCGAGGGCCAGCGGCATGCCGTGGAAATGGCCGGCGGAAACCACCTGTTCCTCGACGTGGGCCGCATCGGTCTTGTCGGGGAATACCAGCGGGTTGTCGGTGACCGAGTTGAGCTCGATGTCCATGACCCGCTTGGCCTGTTCCACCGCGTCGCGCACCGCCCCGTGCACCTGCGGCACGCAGCGCAGCGAATAGCTGTCCTGCGGCTGGTGTTTCTTGCCGCCGCGGAACGGCTTGAAGCGGCGGTAGAACTTCTCGCGCCCGTGGCGCTGGCTGCTGGGCACCCAGTCCCAGCCGATATCGAAGCGCAGATCCTGCGCCTCCGGCCAGCCCATGTCAGGCACGTTCCAGCTGTGCGGCAGCCACTGCTGGAATTTGGGCACCAGGTGGTAGTCGATGTCAGCCAGGGTCGAACCGGCCAGCAGGCGGCGCAGCCGCGCGGCCACGTGCACCTGGCCCGGATGCGGGCGCAGCGCATGCACGTCGTCGGCAAAGGCGCCCAGACGGCCCGCGAAGGCATCGATGGTCATCGCGGCAGCCAGGTCGGCGGTGTCCAGCAGTGCGTCCAGCCTGTGCAGCGCCAGCACGCCCATCGCCAGCATCTGCGCGGTCCCGTTGTTGAGTGCCAGGCCTTCCTTGTAGGAAAGCGTGACCGGAACCAGTCCGGCGCGCGACAGCGCTTCGCCGCCCTTGATGCGCTCGCCTTCGTAGAAGGCCTCGCCCCCGCCGAGCAACACGATCGCCAGGTGCGACAGCGGCGACAGGTCACCCGATGCGCCGACCGAACCGAGCTCCGGGACCACCGGCACGATGCCGGCGTTGAGCATCGCGGTCATCGCTTCCAGCGTCTCCACCCGGATCCCCGAATAGCCCCGCAGCAGCGTGTTGATGCGGATTCCCAGCATCGCGCGCACGACCTGCGGTGACATTGGCTCGCCCACGTTCACCGCGTGGGTGATGATCAGGTTGCGCTGCAGCTCCTCGTGCAGCGAGCGCCCCGAGGGCGTGGCACCGGGCAGCTCGTCACGCAGAGGATGCGCGCCCAGCAGCTTGTCGGCGTTGCTGCCGAAGCCGGTCGACACCCCGTAGATCGGCTCCTCGCGGCGCACCTGCTCGGCCAGGAAGTCGGCCGCGCGCGCCACCGCCTTCAAGGCCTGGGCATCCAGCCCCACGCTTGCGCCATAGGCGATCTCGACCAGCTGGTCGCGGGTCAGGGACTGGCCGTCCAGGCGAATCGGCTTCATCAGCGGCCGGCCAGCGCGCGGGTCTGTTCGAGCTCGACGCGCAGCGTGCTGGCCAGTTCGTCACGGGTCACCTCGAACTGCTGCTCGCGCGCCAGGTCCTTGACCGTCACTACGCCGCGCGAGAGCTCGTCCTCGCCGGCCAGCACCACGAATCGGATGCCGGAGCGTGAGCCGTACTGGAATTGCTTGGCCAGCTTCTTGGGCTCCATCTGCACTTCGGTGTTGATGCCGCCAATGCGCAGGCGCCGCGCGATGTCCAGCGAATCGGCCAGCTGTCCCTCGTCCATCAGCGCGACCATCGCCTGCACCGAACTTTCGTCGGCGCCGGCGATCAGCCCGGCCTCGCGCAGCTGCCAGAACAGTCGGGTCAGGCCAATGGAGATTCCCACGCCCGGAAGCTTCGACTTGGTGTAATGGCTGGCAAGGTCGTCATAGCGTCCGCCCGAACAGATCGACCCGATCTGCGGGTAGTCGTCCAGCTGGGTCTCGTAAACGGTGCCAGTGTAGTAGTCGAGTCCGCGCGCAATCGACAGGTTCAGACAGTAGGCCTCTTCCGGCACGCCCAGCGCCTGCACCAGCGCCAGTACTTCGCGCAGCTCGGCGATACCCTCGTCAAAGATTTCGCTTCCCTGCCCCAGCGCGTCAAGCCTAGCCAGCGCGTCGGCGTGGCCGGTGGAGCGGATGGCAACGAAAGCGAGGATGCGCTGCACGGTATCGGCCGAAAGCAGGAAGCCTTCACCGGTGAGGGTCTCACGCACCGCGTCGGCGCCGCGCTTGTCCAGCTTGTCCACTTCGCGCAGCACCAGGCCCTGCTGGAGCGGGTCCACAATGCCCACGCCTTCGAAAAACCCGCGCATCAGCTTGCGGTTGTTCAGCTGCACGGTGAATGCGCCGATCTGCAGGTCCGAGAACACCGCGTGGATGACGGCCAGGATCTCGCCGTCGAAGCGCGTGCTCAACGCATCCTTGCCGATGACGTCGATGTCGCACTGGTAGAACTCGCGGAAGCGGCCGCGCTGGGCGCGCTCGCCGCGGTACACGCGCTGGATCTGATAGCGCCGGAACGGGAATGCCAGCTCGTGCTCGTGTTCGGCGACGTAGCGGGCCAGCGGCACGGTCAGGTCGAAGCGCAGCGCCAGTTCCGGCAGCCCCTCGGTCTCTTTCTCCAGCGCTCCTGTCGACTGTGCGAAATACACTTGGCGCTCGGTTTCACCGCCGGACTTGGTCAGCAGCACGTCGGACAGCTCGAACACCGGCGTTTCCACTGGCAGGAACCCGAAGCGTTCGTAATTACGGCGGATGGCGTCCAGCATGCGCTGGAAGGCGATCTGGTCGCGGGGCAGCAGCTCCATGACCCCAGGCGGCGTGCGCGGCTTGATCAAGCGAAAGACTCCATTGGCGGCCGGTTCTGAGAGTCATCCGGCAGTGCGCCATTTTAGCGGCTGAACGCGGTGCTTGGCCGCAATCCCACGCGCCCCTTGCCGGGCTGCGGCCGGACTGAATACAATAAGCGGCTAAATCGGGGTGTAGCTCAGTCTGGTAGAGCGCTACGTTCGGGACGTAGAGGTCGCAGGTTCGAATCCTGTCTCCCCGACCAGCAAGATGGAAAACCGGCCGCTGGCCGGTTTTTTCGTTCAGGCATTGGGCTCCAGGTCCTGGGCCGCATCTGCCGATCGCCGCGGTCCGCGGAACGCTCCGCCGTCAGTGCCTCCAGCACACGCCACACTCACGACAGCACCAGGTCGTCGCGATGGATCACGTTGCCTCCGTAGCTGTAGCCCAGCAGCGACTCTATTTCGCGTGAGTGCCGCCTTGCGATTCTTCGAACGTCCTGGGCCGAATACTGGCTGACACCACGCGCCACGAGTTGGCCATCGCCCTCGTGGAGCACGACCCGGATCATGTCGCCGCGCTTGAAGTCGCCCTCCGCGTCGATGATGCCTCCAGGCAGCAATGAGCCACCTTTTTCGAACATCGCCGCGGCCGCGCCGGCATCGATCACGATCGCACCTGCTTCCAGCGGCACGTTGCTCAGCCAGTACTTGCGCGCCGCGAGCCGCGTCTGCGCCGGGCGAAATCGGGTGCCGAAGAGCGTGCCGTTGCCCAGCGCGGCGACGGTCTCGGGCGCAGTTCCGTTGAACAGGAACGTCTCGATGCCGAACGTGGCCGCTTTCGATGCCGCCTCCAGCTTGGTCCCCATTCCGCCGGTGCCGGCGCTGGTGCCCGCCTCACCGGCCATGGCAAGAATCTCCGGCGTGATCGCATCGACGCGCTCGACTGGGCACGCTTCGCCATGGACACGCGGGTTGGCGGAGTACAGACCGTCGATGTCAGTGGCGATGAACAGCGCGTCCGCATCCACCAGCGCTGCGACCACCGCCGCAAGGTTGTCGTTGTCACCCAGCTTGAGTTCATCGACCGACACCGTATCGTTCTCGTTGACCACCGGGATCGCGCCCATGGCGAGCAGCTCGTGCAGCGTGCCGCGCGCATTGAGGTAGCGGCGTCGGTTGCGCAGGTCGTCGTGGGTGAGCAGCACCTGGGCCACCGGGCGCTGCAGCAGCCCCTGCCACAGCGCAATCACCCTTGCCTGCCCAAGCGCCGCCAACGCCTGCCGCTCGGGCATGGCGATGCTGCCTGGTCGCGTGGAACCGAAGACTACCCTGCCCGCGGCCACTGCACCGGAAGAGACGATCACGACTTCACGACCCATGGCCAGGCTGACGCTGACGAAGTCCGCAAGACCGCGGGCATGGCGCTCGCTCAAACCCTCGCCGTCGATGGCCAGCTGGCTGCTGCCGACTTTCAGCACGGCACGTCGCCAAGGCGGCAACGATTGCGCCACGAAGTCGCGCGCCCGTGTGGTCATCCCGCGTGTCCGGCACCGCTGTCGCGCAAGTGCAACCGGGCCAGCCGCGAACGCAGCTCTTGCAGACGCAGATCCGCTGCCGCTCCCGGTGAGGTTCGCGCCGCGAGGCTGGCCTCTGGCGTGCGCCCTGACCCGGCCTCGTGCGCCGAGGCCGCTGCCGCGCGATAGGCATCTCGGAACGGCACGCCAGCCAGTGCCTGCTCGACGGCAACGTCGGTGGCATACATGCCCGAATCGACCGCAGCAAGCATGCGCTCCTCGCGCCACTCCAGATTCGCCAGCAGCGCAGGCAGCAGCTCCAGCGCGGCCAGTCCGCGGCCGAAGCCGTGCACGATGGCACCCTTGCTCGACTGCAGGTCACGGTGATACCCGGACGGCAGCGACAGCAGCTGCTCGATCTCGGTGCGCGCCGCAGCCACGCTGGCGTGGGTGGCGCGCATCAGCTCGATGACATCCGGATTGCGCTTGTTCGGCATGATCGAACTGCCGGTCGTGTACTGCGCAGGCAGCGCCACGAAGCCGAATTCGGCACTGGTGAACAGCGAGAGATCCCAGGCCAGCCGGCGCAGGTCCAGCGTGGCCCCGCCCAGCGCCTCGAGCGCGGCCAGCTCGAATTTGCCTCTGGACAGCTGTGCGTAGGTTGGGCTCACCTGCAGCCGCGCGAATCCGAGAGCCTGCGTGGTGTGGGCGCGATCCAGCGGCAGGTTCACTCCGTAGCCGGCGGCGCTGCCGAGCGGGTTCGCGTCGATGAGGCGACAGGTGTCGCCGGCACGCACCGCATTGTCGATAAAGGCCTCGGCCCAGCCGGCCCCCCACCTGCCGGCCGACGACACCACCGCGCGCTGCATGTGGGTGTAACCGGGCAGCGGCAGCAGCGACTCGACCTGCGCGCGATCCAGCGCGACAGTGGCCACCTGGACGCACAGCGCGAATAGATCCGCCAGCTTCTCCTTCAGCCACAGCCGCGTCGCCACCAGGATCTGGTCGTTGCGGCTGCGACCGGTGTGGATCTTGCGACCTGCATCGCCAAGACGCTCGGTCAGCCGCGACTCGATCGCCGAATGGCAGTCCTCGTAGCGCTCGTCCAGCACGAAGCGTCCTTCGCGGAAATCGTCGGCCAGCAGTTCGAGCTCGTGGGTGAGCCCTTCAAGTTCTGATCCGGAGAGGATTCCGATGTGCCGCAGGCCCTGCGCATGCGCCCTGCTTGCGACGATGTCGTGCAGGAAGAATTCGCGATCCAGGACCACGTCGTCGCCGGCCAGGAAGCGCTGGATCTTTGCATCTACCGCCACGCCGGGCTTCTGCCACAACAGGTCCGACATCATCGTTCTCCAGTATCTGTGCAGGTGGGCCGTGGCTTCATCGGATCGGGATCGCGGCGTGCTCGTCGAAACCCAGCGCCAGGTTGATGTTCTGCATCGCCTGCGTGGCGGCACCCTTGAGCAGATTGTCCAGGGTTGCCACCAGCACCACCCGGCGTCCACCCGGCGCCACGGTGAAGCCGCCTATTTCCACGCCGTGGCAGCCGGCGATGCGGCTGACCCACGGCGCCTCATCCAGCACCTTGACCAGCGGCTCCTCGGCGTAGCGCTCTCGATACAGCTGCCTGACTTCATCCACCGTCACAGGCTTTGAAAGCCACAGGTTGACGGTCATGGTGATGCCACGGAAATGCGGCGCGACGTGCGGCATGAACTCGACCGGGACGTGCAGCTGGCGGGAAACCTCGCGCTCGTGCATGTGGTCGGCCAGCGCATAGGGCATCAGGTTGTCACGCAGCAGGTCCACGTCGTTCTTGTCCGATGGCGTGGTGCCGGCGCCGGAATAACCGGAAACCCCGAAACACTGCGGCGGACCTGCCAGCTGGTCCAGCAGCGGCGCGATTGCCAGCTGCATGGCCGTGGCATAGCAGCCGGGATTGCTGATGCGGCGCTGGCCGGCATATTGGTTCCGGGTGAGCTCGGGAAGTCCGTAGTACCAGCGATCATCAAATCGATTGTCGGCCGACAGGTCCACGACCAGCGCCTCGGGCGTCGCTGCGTCGATGGCTGCGACGAGCTCGCTCGACTTGCCGTTGGGAAGTGCCAGCACCACCACCGCTGCGCTCTTTACTGCAACATCGTCAGCCGAGAGGTTCTCGTAGCAAAGGGCGCCACTGAAGCCTTCGATATGACCGCTGACCGGTTGCCCGGCCAGCTCTCGCGAGGAGACGAAGGCAAGCTCGAGGTGCGGATGCCGCGCGATCAGCCGGATGAGCTCGGCGCCGGTATGTCCGCGCGCCCCGACGATGCCGACGGAGGTGCGCGCATCCATCTCCTTATGCATGCTCATGGCCACGCGCGTGCTCCTGGAGCATGCACTCAAGATTCGTCCTTACCGCCGGCCACTCCCGGTCAAGGATGGAGAAGACCACAGTATCGCGCGCCGTCCCGTCCGCGTGCCGGCGATGGTTGCGCAGTACGCCGTCCTGCCGAGCGCCCAGACGAGCGATCGCCGCGCGCGATCGCTGGTTGAACGAGCTCGTCTCGAACACGACGCTGATGCATCCCAGCGCATCGAAGGCGTGGGCCAGGAGCAGCCGCTTGACCTCGGTGTTGACCGCTGTGCGCTGCGCTGCCGGGGCATACCAGGTGTAGCCGATGCTCAGCTTCGGTACCGAGGGGTCCATGGCGTAATAGCGGGTGCTGCCGACGATCGCCCCGCTGGCATCGATGACCACGAAAGGCTGTTCGTCGCCCCGTGCCTGCGATTCCAATGCGTGGTCCACCCAGGCCTCGACCTCGGCAACCGCCGGGACGCTGGTGTACCAGCACCGGTACAGATCGTCTCCGACCAGCGACGCCTGCAGTCCAAGGACGTGCGTACGTGCCATTGGCTCGATGACGGCATGGCGCCCCGCCAGCCGCGGTGGTGCTTTCCAATGGTCGGTGGGTTTTCGCGTTTCCATTCTCAATCCAGCAACGTGGCCGTGCGCGTGCGGCAGTGTTCGACGCAGTGCTCGATTTCGCGGAAATCCTGCATGCCGTACCAGAACACCTTCCACTTCTCCTGCTTGTAGCAGCCGTCGGATTCTGCGTAATAGAAATGGTTTACCGGGTTGTGGTGGCGCGAGCGCCAGAACAGCTGCGGGTTGTCGTCGCGCATGACCTGCCAGACCGCGCGGCCGAGGCCTTCGCCCTGTGCATCGTCGAGCACCGCGAACTTGTCCAGGTAGGTAAAGCCGTCTTCGCGGGTCAGGATCAGCGCGGTGCGGTAGTTCTCGCTGATGTAGACGCGGAAGGGTTCGGTGGTTTCGAAGTAATCACCTTTCAGGCGCCGACCGAAACTGGACTCGATCAGGTTGCGCAGGCGCGGCTGGTCGATCCCGTCCCAGGCGTCGAAGCGCAGCACGCGCTCGCCACGCCGCACCAGCGTGCCCGAACCCTTGTGGGTGAACAGCTCCTTGGCCAGTTCGGCCGGAGTGGTGATGGAGACCGACGAGGTCGGCGGGAGCGTATCGAGCAGCTGCTTGATCTGCTCGATCTTCACCCGCATGCCACCGTTGATCCACGGCTGCGCCATCAGCTCGTCGTATTCGGTGGACAGATTGATCGAATCGATCACCGCGCCTTCGGCGTCCAGCAGGCCGCCGGTGCCGGTGAGAAAGATGATCTTGTACGGCTGCAGCACCTGCACCAGCTCGTTGGCGGCAAAATCCGCATTTATATTGAGGATCTGCCCGCCCACGGTCTCGCCCATGCTGGCGATGACCGGGATGGATCCGGCCGCCAGGCTGGTCTCGATCGCCGCGAGGTTGATGCGCGCCACCTCGCCAACCAGACCGTACGTGTCCTGACCCAGATAGTGCGCTTCGAACACGCCCGACACGATCGAGGTGGCGCGTGCGCCAGAGAGCTGCAGCGCCTCCACCAAAGCCAAGTTCTGCTGCAGGAACACGCGACGCACGATCGCCAGCACCTCGGGGGTGGTCACCCGCAGTCCGTCCACCGTCTGCTTGGTGATGCCGGCAGCGGTCATCTCCTCGTCCAGCTGCGGCCCCGCGCCATGCACGACTATGGGGGTCAGGCCGACCTCCTGCAGGAACGACAGCGAGGAGGTCAGCGCGTCCAGGTCGTCGCGCAGCACCGCACCGCCCACCTTCACCACCGCAAAGCGCTTGGTGTCGAGCTGCGAGAATCGCTTGACGTACTGCGATATCTCCTTGGCGCTGGCCATGCTCGACAGCAGGCGGATGATGGTCTGTCGGGTTTGCTTCTGTGCCTGCATGTGCCTATCCGTTCCCCGTCATGATCGCTTGCACCGAAACGGCGTAGCGCTGCAGTTGTTCCAGCGCGACCCACTCGTCGGCGGTGTGTGCCTGGGAGATATCGCCAGGCCCGTACACGAACGCGGTGAGCCCCGCCTGCGAGAACAGCGACGCCTCGGTCCAGAAATCCACCGCGTTGCCGATCGGCAGGCCGAGGTCGTCGGCCAGGTCGCGTGCGGCAAGCCGCCGCTCTTCGGCGCGCGAAACGTCGCCGCAGGGCAGCGAAGGACCGCGGAAGGTTTCCTCGTAAACGGCGAGCGCATCGGCATTGGCCAGCGCTTCGAACTGCTGGTGCAGCGCGTCGGTATCCTGCGACGGCAGCGGCCGGAACCCGAAGCGCACCTCTGCGCTGGGTGCGATCATGTTGGCC
>JBBSVH010000060.1:0-15595 GCA_038233685.1 Lysobacterales bacterium
CCAACCTGTTCGGCGCGGTCACCCGCATCCGCCACTGCCTGTCGCAGGCTGTGCACCGGTTCTTCCACGAACGTGGCTATTACTGGATCAGCACGCCGATCGTGACCAGCTCCGACGCCGAAGGCGCGGGCCAGATGTTTCGCGTTTCAACGCTGGACATGGCGAACCTGCCCCGCGACAAGTCGGGTGCAGTCGATTTCTCGCGCGACTTCTTCGGCAAGGAAACCTTCCTCACTGTTTCGGGGCAGCTCAACGTCGAGGCCTACTGCCTGGCGCTGAGCAAGGTGTATACGTTCGGGCCCACGTTTCGCGCCGAGAACAGCAACACCACCCGCCACCTGGCCGAGTTCTGGATGGTGGAGCCGGAGATCGCCTTCGCCGACCTGCTGGAAAACGCACAGGTTGCCGAAGACTTCCTCAAGTACCTGTTCCGCGCGGTGCTCGATGAGCGCGGCGACGACATGGCGTTCATCGCCGAGCGCGTGCAGAAAGACGCGATCACCCGGCTTGAGGGCTTCATCAACGCACCTTTCGAGCGCATCGATTACAGCGAGGCGATCGACCTGCTGCAGAAGTCCGGGCACAAGTTCGATTTCCCGGTTGAATGGGGCCTGGACCTGCAGACCGAGCACGAGCGCTGGCTGGTGGAACAGCACGTCGGCCGCCCGGTGGTGGTGCTGAACTACCCCGAGCACATCAAGGCGTTCTACATGCGGTTGAACGATGACGGCAAGACGGTCGCGGCGATGGATGTGCTGGCGCCGGGTATCGGCGAGATCATCGGCGGTGCGCAGCGCGAAGAACGACTGGACGTGCTCGACGCGCGCATGGCCCAGTTCGGCCTGGACGCGGACCATTACGGCTGGTACCGCGACTTCCGCCGCTACGGCACGGTGCCGCACGCCGGCTTCGGTCTCGGATTCGAGCGCCTGGTGGTGTACGTATGCGGACTGTCGAACATCCGCGACGCGATCCCCTACCCGCGCGCGCCCGGCTCGGCCGACTTCTGATGATCCTGTTCCTGGCCCTGTGTTTCGTCGGCGTGGCGATTGCCGGCTTCACCGCGTTCGTCATTTTCTGGCCGCTCACCCTGGTGCACGTGCGCGACCGCCACCCAGCGATCACCGCCGAACTCGGCAGCGGTGCGTTCCTGAAGCCGGCCGCCCTGGGTTGGCTGCTGAGCGGGCGCTACCGCAACACGCGTGATACGTCCCTTACCGGCTTGGCCACCCCCGCTCGAATCTCGCTGCTGACAATCATCTTCGGCCTGGTCATGGCCGGCGCGCTGTGGTCACTTTCGGAGCTGATCGCGTGAGCGGCCAATGGTGGTTGGCGTCGCTGGGCCGCACCCTGGTCTGGGCCCGCCTGCAGGTTCGCGAAGCGGGCACCGCCGTGATCCTGGACAGCGATGGAAACAGCCTGGTCTACGACAGCGAAGACACCGCGCGGGCGACGCTGTTCGATGCCGAGTTCGTGGCCTACGACGGGCTGGACGAGGATGACGCCCTGGCGCGCGGCTTCTCGCTGCACGAAGTCTCCCCGCCGCAGGCCGACGACGACCAGGCGCTGCGTGGGCGGATGGTGCAGAAGCTCGGCGAACGGGCCTGAGCTGCGAGGGATCCGCCGCGTGTGGCCGTCTCGATGCGCTGATAGTGGATAGTCGTTCGCCCTACCTTTTTCCCTGAGGACTCAGCATGGATCTCGATCTCTCCGGGCGGCACGCCCTGGTGTGTGGGGCATCGGCAGGCATCGGCCGCGCCTCGGCGCATGAGCTTGCCCTGCTGGGCGCCAGCGTCACCGTGCTGTCGAGAAGCGCCGAGGCGCTGCGCGAGGTGGTGTCTGCCCTTCCGTGCCGCAGCGCTGGCCAGGTGCACGGCTGGCTGGCGGCAGACGCTGGCGACACCGCTGGCCTGTCGGCCGCCGTGAGCGCCCTGACTGCGGAAAAACCCGTACATGTGCTGATCAACAACACCGGCGGCCCGCCCGGCGGTCGCGCGCTGGAAGCGCCGGACGAAGCTTATCTGAGCGCGTTCCGGGCCCACCTGCTGGCCAACCAGGCGCTGGTCAATGCGGCGCTGCCGGGGATGCGCGAGGCCGGCTGGGGCCGCATCGTCAACATCGTCTCGACCTCGGTCAAGGAGCCCATCGCCAACCTGGGCGTGTCGAACACGGTGCGCGGCGCCGTGGCCAGCTGGGCCAAGACGATATCGTGCGAACTCGGGCCGCTTGGCATCACCGTCAACAACGTCCTGCCCGGCTACACGCGCACCGGACGGCTGGACCAGATCCTGGACGACCGCAGCGCCGCGATTGGGCACGACCGTGACCACGTGGCGAAGGCAATGCTGGCGGCGGTCCCGGCCGGTCGCTTTGCGGAAGCGGCCGAAATCGCGGCGGCGGTGGCCTTCCTGTGCACGCCTGCCGCGGCGTACATCAACGGGGTCAGCCTGGCCGTCGACGGCGGCAGGATGAACTCCATTTGAGCGCGGATCCGTGCACGCGGCCGAGGCACCTGGCGCCGGCCGCACCAACGGCTGCGGGCTGGGAGATGGGCGGCGGTGGGCTCGTCCCACGGGCCAGCTGGCAGGGGAGGCAAATATGCCCGAAGGTCCTGAAATTCGACGCGCCGCCGACCGGCTGGCCGCCGCCGTGGTCGGCCGACCGCTGGTCTCTGCGTTTTTCTGGTTCCCAAAACTCAAGACGTTCGAGGCCGGATTGCGCGGCCGGCGCATTGTGTCGATCGTGCCGAAGGGAAAGGCGCTGCTGACCCGCTTCGACCACGGCTGGACGATGTACAGCCATAACCAGCTCTACGGGGTGTGGCAGGTTGTCGATGCCGGGGCACGATGCGAGACGGCGCGCGCACGCTCGGATGCGGTTGATCCCTGCAGATCCGAGCTTGCTCGGATGCCCTTGATCCAAGGCAAGAGCATCCGAGCGAGCTCGGATCTACGCACGGGAGAACGCAAGAGCGTCCGAGCGAGCTCGGATCTACGTGCGGAAGGAAGCAAGGGCATCCGAGCGAGCTCGGCTCTACGGGTTGAAGGAAGTCTTGCTGGAGAGGCGGGCTGGAGCACGAAGCGCTCCTTGCGCGTGGCGCTGGAAACCACCAAGTCAGCCATCCTGCTGTATTCGGCTTCGGACGTTTCGATGTGGCGCGACGAGGACCTGCATACTCATCCGTTCCTGTCGCGGCTGGGTCCTGACGTGCTCGACCCCGAACTGGCGAACGCGGCCGTTGCCAAGCGCCTGCAGCAGCCGGAATTCGCACGGCGCGCGCTGTCCGTGCTGCTGCTGGATCAGGGATTCCTGGCCGGGATGGGGAATTACCTGCGCTCGGAAGTCCTGTTCGAATCCAGGCTGGCGCCCGGCCGCAAGCCCTCCGATCTCACCCCGGCCGAACGTCGACGCCTGGCATCGGCCCTGCTTGAAGTGCCGCGGCGCAGCTACGCCACGCGCGGCATCGTGCCGTCCAGCGGAATGAAGGCCGACTACCTCACCGATACCCCGGAAGGCTTCTCCTTCAAGGTCTTCGATCGGGAAGGCCTGCCCTGCCCTTGCTGTGGCAAGGCGATCGAGCGGTGCGAACCCGGCGGTCGGCGTCTGTACCTGTGCCCGGTGTGCCAGAAGTGAGTGCTGCTGGCGGTGCAGGTAAGCTGGCGCCATGAAACGCTGCAGCCACTTCATCGACGGAAAAATCCATCCGCCAGCGAGCCACGCCTGGTTGCCGGTACACAATCCGGCCAGCGGACAGCCGTTTGCGGAGGTTGCACGAGGAAGCGTCGCTGACGTGGAAGCCGCCGTTGCCGCGGCAACTGCCGCGTTCCCTGCGTGGTCAGGCCTGGCCAATTCGCAGCGGGCACGATGGCTCGAACGTCTGGCCGACGCGCTGGAAGCGCGCATCGAGGAGTTTGCGTGTGCCGAGTCGCGCGATGGCGGCAAGCCTTACCGGCTCGCCCTGGACACGGAGATCCCGCGCGCAGCGTCCAACCTGCGCTTCTTTGCCCATGCTGCCACCCAGTTCGCCAGCGAATCCCACCACGGTGAGGCCGGCCTCAACTACACCTTGCGTCCACCGCTCGGCGTGGTGGTGGCGATCTCGCCCTGGAACCTTCCTCTGTATCTGTTCACATGGAAGATTTCGCCAGCGCTGGCCGCTGGTAACACGGTCGTGGCCAAGCCGTCAGAGATCACCCCGCTGACAGCCACGATGCTGGGCGAACTGGCAGCGGAAATCGGTTTCCCGGCCGGCGTGCTCAACATCGTGCACGGGCTGGGCGCCGAGGTCGGCGAGCCGCTGGTGACCCATCCGCAGGTGCGCGCGGTTTCCTTCACCGGCAGCACCGCGGTGGGCAAGCGCATCGCGACCCTCGCCGCGCCGCTGCTGAAGAAAGTCTCTCTGGAGCTTGGCGGCAAGAACCCTACCGTGGTGTTTGCCGACAGCGACTGGCACACGCATCTGGACACGCTGGTGCGCTCGGCCTTCCAGAACTCCGGCCAGATCTGCCTGTGCGGATCGCGCGTACTGGTGGAACACGCCATCTACGACGATTTCCGCGATGCCTTCGTCGAGCGCGTACAGGCGCTGCGCGTGGGCGATCCTGCCGATCCGGACACGAGTGTGGGGCCGCTGGTGTCACAGGCGCATTTCGCCAAGGTTTTGGGCTGTATCGCCACTGCACGTTCCGAAGGCGGACGCGTGCTCTGCGGCGGCAATCCGGTCGAGGGCAAAGGCTGGTTCATCGAGCCCACCGTGATCGAAGAGCTGGGCCCGGCCTGCACCACCAACCTCGAGGAAATCTTCGGGCCGGTCGTCACCCTGCAGCCCTTCGATACCGATGCCCGGGCGCTCGCGCTGGCCAACACCGGAGACTACGGGCTGGCCGCGTCGGTGTGGACGCGCGATCTAGATCGTGCCCATCGAATGGCCCGAGACCTGCACTGCGGGATCGTGTGGATCAACACCTGGCTGATGCGCGACCTGCGCACGCCGTTCGGCGGCATGGGCCGCTCCGGACTGGGCCGCGAAGGTGGCGCCGAAGCCATGCGCTTCTTCACCGAGGCGCGCAACGTCTGCCTTTCACTGGGACCACCGAATCAATGACCGACATCAAAACCCTCTTGCGCCAGAACCACGCCTGGGCCGACCGGGTCCGCACCGAGGATCCGGAATTCTTCGACCGGCTGTCCCGGCAGCAGTCGCCGCGCTATCTGTGGATCGGCTGTTCCGACTCGCGGGTGCCGGCGAACCAGATCCTGGGGCTGGATCCGGGCGAAGTCTTCGTGCACCGCAACGTGGCCAACCTCGTCGTACACACGGACCTCAACTGCCTCAGCGCCATCCAGTTCGCCGTCGACCTGCTCAAGGTGGAGGACATCCTGATCGTGGGCCACTACGGCTGCAGCGGCGTGCACGCCAGCCTGACCGGACGCCGGGTTGGACTGGCCGACAACTGGCTGCGCCACGTCGGGGATGTCGCCAGCAAGCACGCCATGCTGCTGGAACAGCTGGATGACGAGGGCGCGCGGCACGCTCGACTGTGCGAGCTCAACGTGGTCGAGCAGGTACTCAACGTTTGCCAGACCACCATCGTGCAGGACGCGTGGGCGCGCGGGCAGGTCCTGACGGTCCACGGCTGGGTCTACAGTCTGCACGACGGCCGGCTGCGCGAGCTTGGAATGGGCGTGGACAGCAATGAACAGGTGGCGCCCGCTTACCAGCAGGCGATCGACGACATGACCCAGCAGCGGCACGCGCGATGAGCAGAAGCTTCAGCACTGCGGCGGCGCCTGCCGCGGTCGGGGCCTATCCGCATGCACGACGCGTCGGGCAACTGCTGTTCCTGTCCGGCATTGGCCCGCGCGATCCGGCCACCAATGCGGTGCCGGGCAACGTCCACGCCGCCGACGGATCACTCGTCGCCCATGACATCCAGGCGCAGGCCCGCGCGGTGTTCGCCAACGTGCGCAGCGTCCTGAAAGCCAGCGGCGCGCGCTGGGAGGATCTGGTCGACGTGACCGTCTACCTGACCGACATGGCCGCAGATTTCACCGACTACAACGGCGTGTGGGCCGAGTATTTCCCGGACCCTGCGATCGCGCCGTGCCGCACGACGCTGGGGATTCACTCGCTGCCCACGCCCATCGCCATCGAACTCAAGTGCGTCGCCGCCCTGCCCGTGGAGGACTGAAATGCTGCCTGATCCAATCAACCTCAAAGCCTGGATCGACGAACACCGCCACCTGCTCAAGCCGCCCGTCGGCAACAAGGTGATCGAGGCCGGCGATTTCATCGTCATGGTGGTCGGCGGACCAAACTCGCGCACCGATTACCACTGGGACGAAGGCGCCGAGTGGTTCCACCAGCTCGAGGGCGAAATGGTGCTGCGCGTGCAGGACGAAGGCCAGGTGCGCGACATCCCGATCCGCGCCGGTGAAACTTTCCTGCTGCCACCTCGCGTGCCGCATTCGCCGCAGCGCATGGCCGATTCGATCGGCCTGGTGATAGAGCGCCGGCGCCTGCCCCACGAGGATGACGGTCTGATGTGGTTCTGCCCGCACTGCAACCAGAAAGTCTATGAGGAATATTTCCACCTGCACGATATCGAGGTGGATTTCCCCCCAGTGTTCGACCGCTTCTATGCGTCGATAGCCCATCGCACATGCAGCAACTGCGGCCAGGTCCATCCGGCCCCGGACCACTACGTGATGCCCGACACCTGAGGCATTCCGCGCAACCGTCGCCGTGCCCGGCTAAACTGGGCCGGATGCTGAAGATCGACACCCACGCGCATTTCCTGCCGCGAACCTGGCCCGACCTGGCGCGGAAATACGGCGACGACCGCTTCCCGGTCATCCACCACGGCGAAGACGGCCGCGCGCGCATCTACAAGGACGGCAAGTTCTTCCGCGAGATCTGGCCCAAGACCTGGGACCCGCAGGTCCGCATCGAGGACTACGCACGCTTCGACGTGCAGGTGCAGGTCCTCAGCACGGTGCCGGTGATGTTCAGCTACTGGGCCAAACCCGACCAGGCGCTGGCCCTGCACCAGGCGCTCAACGACCACACCGCCGAGGCGTGCCGAACCCATCCGCGCCACTACGCCGGCATCGGCACGGTGCCGCTGCAGTCGCCGCGCCTGGCGATCCAGGAGCTGGAGCGCTGCATGGACCAGCTGGGGCTGCAGGGTGTCCAGATCGGCAGCCACGTCGACAAGTGGAACCTTGATGCGCCGGAGCTTTTCCCGTTTTTCCAGGCCGCTGCCGAACTCGATGCGGCCATCCTGGTGCACCCTTGGGACATGATGGGAACCGAAACGATGCCCAAGTACTGGCTGCCCTGGCTGGTCGGCATGCCCGCCGAGCAGTCACGCGCCGCCTGCTGCCTGATCTTCGGTGGCGTCCTGGAACGGCTGCCGAAGCTGAAGATCTGCCTGGCCCACGGTGGCGGCAGTTTTCCGTACACCATCGGCCGCATCGAACATGGATTCAACATGCGCCCCGACTTGGTGGCCACCGACAACCCCGGCAATCCGCGCGATTACATCGACCGGCTGTATTTCGATTCCTGGGTGGCTGATCCGCGCGCCCTGCAGTATCTGCTGGACACCGTGGGCACCAATCGGGTGATGCTGGGAACCGACTACCCCTTCCCGCTGGGAGAGCAGGAACCCGGTGCGGGCATCGCCGCACTCGATCTGGACCTGGCCGCACAGTCTCGCCTGTATCACGGCACGGCCCTCGAGTGGCTGGGGCTGCCGGCCTCGCGGTTCGCATGATCCGACCCTGCGTTGCATCTTGTGGAAGCGATGTCAGTCGCCATGTTCTTCCAGTACGAAATCTGGCGCGATTGACGTCGCTCCTTCACAAGCCTGCAAGGCTTCAACCCTCCAGTATCGATTCCAGATGACCGACGCGCTTTCCCGAAACCACGCCATTGCCCTGGACGCCGCAGACCCGCTGCGTACCCTGCGCACTGACTTCCTGATCCCCAAGTACAAGAACAACGACCAGATCTACTTCTGCGGTAATTCACTGGGCCTGCAGCCGCGCAGCGCCCGCAGCCATGTGCTGCAGGTGCTGGACAAATGGGCGCACGAGGCCGTTGAAGGCCACTTCAAGGGCGACGCACAGTGGCTGACCTTCCACGAGCAGGTGCGCGAACCCCTGGCCCGCGTGGTCGGCGCCCAGCCAGGCGAAGTCGTGGCGATGAATTCGCTGACCGCCAACCTGCACCTGATGATGGTCAGTTTCTATCGCCCCACCAGCGAGCGTCCGGCGATCCTGATGGAGGCGGGCGCGTTTCCTTCGGACCGCTACGCCCTGGAGTCGCAGGTGCGCTTCCACGGCTTCGATCCGGCCACGGACCTGATCGAACTGGAGCCGGATGAAGAGAACGGCACGCTGTCCATGGCCGCGATTGAGCGCGCCATCGCAGAGCATGGGCCGCGTTTGGCCCTGCTCCTGTGGCCTGGCGTCCAGTACCGCACCGGGCAGTCCTTCGACCTTGCAGAAATCGCCCGGCTTGGCCACGCGCAGGGGGCGAGCGTTGGCTTCGACCTGGCGCACGCCGTTGGCAACGTGCCGATGCAGCTGCATGACAGCGGTGCTGATTTCGCGGTGTGGTGCAATTACAAGTACCTCAATGCCGGACCCGGCGCGGTGGCGGGCTGTTTCGTGCACGAGCGACACGCACATTCGGAGCGCCCGCGTTTTGCCGGCTGGTGGGGCCACGACCGCGACACGCGCTTCAAGATGGGGCCGGACTTCGTACCCACGCCAGGGGCCGAGGGCTGGCAGCTGAGCAATCCGCCGGTGCTGGCGATGGCACCGCTGCTGGCCTCGCTGGAATTGTTCGACAAGGCCGGCGGCATGCAGGCGCTGCGCACCAAGTCGCTGAAGCTGACCGGCTTCCTGGAAGACCTGATCCGCACGCGGCTGACGGACACCCTGCAGATCGTGACGCCGCGCGAACCGGATAGGCGCGGATCCCAGCTGTCGTTGCGCGTGGTCGGCGGACGCGAGCGCGGACGCGAACTGTTCGAGTACCTGGAGTCGGTTGGCACGCTTGGCGACTGGCGCGAGCCCGACGTGATCCGTATCTCGCCGGTGCCGATGTACAACCGCTACATGGATGTCTACCGCTTCGTGGAGGAAGTGGAGACGTGGCGCGGGGTCTGAGCCTGTGTTGTCGCGTGATCGAAGAAGGTCCTCTGGCCCGGCAAACGAGGTCTTGGCCAGACCACCACGGATAGGATGAGCGAGTTCATGTCAAACAGGTCAATCACGCTGATTGGCGCCGGCCTGGCAGGCGCCCTGCTGGCCACGCTGCTGGCGCGTCGCGGCTGGCAGGTCGAGGTCTACGAGAAGCGCGGTGACCCAAGGCTGAAAGGTTACGAAGGCGGACGATCGATCAACCTCGCGCTGGCCGAGCGCGGACGCAATGCGCTGCGCCACGCGGACGCGCTGGATGAAGTCATGGCGCATGCGGTGATGATGCGTGGCCGCATGGTCCACTTTGCTGATGGACGCCAGCAGCTGCAGCGCTACGGGCGCGACGATTCCGAGGTGATCTGGTCGATCCACCGCGGCGACCTCAACATCACCCTTCTGGATCTTGCCGAACGGGCAGGCGCGCGGATCCATTTCCACCAGCGGCTGGATTCGGTGGATTTCGACGCATGCGTCGCACGATTCGGCGAGGACAGCGGCCACGGCGCGGGCCAGGTACGCGATTTGAACTTCGAGTTGCTGGTCGGGACCGATGGGGCCGGCTCATCCCTGCGCAAGGCCATGACCAAGCGCCAGGACCTGGGTGAGCGGGTGGAGTTCCTGGGGCATTCCTACAAGGAGCTGGAGATTCCGCCCGCGGCCGACGGCAGCTTCCGGATCGAGCCGCATGCGCTGCACATCTGGCCGCGCGGCAATTACATGTGCATCGCACTGCCCAACGACGAAAACACCTTCACCGTCACTGTGTTTCTGCCCAACGAAGGCGACCCGAGCTTTGCAACGGTCGAAACGCCGGGTCAGGCGCGCGAGCTGTTCGAGCGGGATTTCAGTGACGCGCTGCCGCTGATTCCGAAGCTTGAACAGGACTGGGAGCAGAACCCGCCCGGCCTGTTGGCCACGCTGTACCTGGAGCGCTGGCACCTCGGCGGCAAGGCGGTGCTGCTGGGCGACGCGGCGCACGCCATGGTGCCCTTTCACGGCCAGGGCATGAACTGCGCCTTCGAAGACTGCGTGGCATTGGCTCGGCAGCTGGAACAGCATCGACTTGCCGAGGACGCGTTCGCCGCGTTCGCCGCCGAGCGCATGCCCAACGCACTGGCGATCCAGCAGATGGCGCTGGAGAACTATCTCGAAATGCGCGACCGCGTGGACGATGCGGATTTCCTGCTGCAGCGGGAACTTGAGCTGGCGCTTGAACAGCGTCATCCCGGGCGCTTCGTGCCGCACTACAGCATGGTCACCTTCATGCTCGTGCCCTACGCCAACGCGCAGGCGCGTACGCAAGTGCAGCGCGAGATCCTGGAGCAGGCCACCGGCGGCAAGACAACGCTCGCCGAGATCGATTGGGAAACCGTGGACGCGCAGGTCACCGGTCGCCTCGACATCCTCGTGGACGCCGCCTGATGTCCGGCACTTTCCTGTTCTACGACCTCGAAACCTTTGGCAGCGACCCACGCCGCACGCGCATCGCGCAGTTCGCCGCGGTGCGCACGGACCTTGAACTGAACCTGGTCGACGAGCCGATCAGCTTCTTCGTACAGCCGGCAAACGATCTTCTGCCGTCTCCGATCGCCACGCTGATCACCGGTATCACTCCCCAGCACGCCCAGCGGGAAGGCATCAGCGAAGCCCAGGCCTTCGCCCGCATCGCCGATGAAATGGGGCGTCCTGAAACCTGCACCCTGGGCTGGAACTCGCTACGATTCGACGACGAGTTCGTGCGCCACGGACTGTTCCGCAACTTTTACGATCCGTACGAGCGCGAGTGGCGCGGCGGCAACTGCCGCTGGGACCTGCTCGACGTCATGCGCCTCGCCCACGCGTTGCGCCCGGAAGGGATCATCTGGCCCAGGCGCGAGGACGGGGCGACTTCATTCAAGCTCGAACACCTGGCCGCAGCCAACGGTGTGCGCCAGGGCGACGCCCACGAGGCGCTGTCGGACGTATGGGCCACGCTGGGGATCGCGCGCCTGTTCCGGCAGGCGCAGCCACGGTTGTGGGACTACGCGTTGAAGCTGCGTAACAAGAAATTCGCCGCCACCCTGCTGGACACTGCAACCCTTGCCCCTGCGCTGCATATATCGCAGCGCTACCCGGCAAGCCGCATGTGCGCCGCCCCGGTGTTGCCGCTTGCGCGCCACCCTAGTATCGACAGCCGGGTGATCGTGTTTGACCTCGACGGAGATGCCGACGCCCTGCTCAGGCTCACTGCCGAGGACATCCGCGATCGCCTCTATACGCCGGCCGCCGACCTGCCCGAAGGCGAGCAGCGGATTGCGCTCAAGGAAGTGCACCTCAATCGCTCGCCGGCGCTGGTCGACTGGTCGCACCTGCGCGACGAGGACTTCAGACGACTCGGAATCGATCCGAAAGCGGCCCTGGCCAAGGCCGAGGCGCTGCACCCGTTTGCCGCCGACCTGGCCCAAAAGGTTCGCGAGGTATTCGGTGGCGAGCGGGCGCACGCCAAAGCGGATGCCGATGCCGCGCTGTACGACGGCTTCGTCGGTGATGGCGACAAGCGACGGATGAGCGAAGTCCGCAGCACCGCGCCGGAGCTTCTCGGCGCCCGGGATTTCGGATTCAGGGATGAGCGCCTCTCCGAACTGCTGTTCCGCTACCGGGCGCGCAACTGGCCGCATAGCCTGGATGCCGACGAGTGCCAGCGCTGGGATGAGTATCGCCACCGACGCCTGTCCAGCGACTGCGGGCTGTCGGAATGCAGCTTCGAGACTTACGCGCAGGAACTGGCCACGCTTCGCCTGCAGCACGCCAACGACGGCAACAAGCAGGTCCTGCTGGACCAGCTGCAGGCTTGGGCCAACGCCATCCAGCACCAGATCGGCGAAGTCGCCACGTGCGCCGATACGCGGACGCGGGACCGATGACGACCTATTTCTCGGACGCCAGCTTCAAGTTCCTGCGCGGCCTGGCCCGCAATAACGACAAGGCGTGGTTTGGAGCGCACAAGGCGCAGTACGAGAAGCAGGTACGCCAGCCCTTCCTGCAATTGATCAGCGACCTGCAGCCGGACCTGGCCCAGGTCAGTCTGCACTTCCGCAGCGATCCAAAAACGGTGGGCGGCTCTTTGTTCCGTATCCATCGCGATGCGCGCTTTTCCAACGACAAGTCCCCATACAAGACCTGGCAGGGCGCACGCCTGTTCCACGAACGGCGCAAGCAGGTGCCGGCGCCGTCGTTCTACATCCACCTGCAGCCGGGCGGATGTTTCGTCGGCTCCGGCCTGTGGCATCCGGAGACGGACACCCAGCGCCGCGTGCGACAGTTTATTTTCGAGAACCCGGCCGGCTGGAAGGCCGCCGCGCACGCGCCGCCTCTGCGCAAGCGCTTCGACCTGGATGACAGCGACGTTCTGGTACGCCCGCCGCGCGGATTCCCGGCTGACTTCGAGTTCATCGATGACCTCAAGCACCGGAACTTCGTGTTTTTCCGCGGGCTCGACGACAGTGTCATCACCGGTCCGCGCCTGCGCCAGACCCTGGCCAAAGACCTTGCCGCACTCGGCCCGTTCACTGACTACCTGTGCGCAGCGCTGGACCTGGAATTTTGATCCGCTACCTGCCTGCCAAGACTACGGCCACTGGAGCCCAGCGATGAAGAAGTGGATTGCGCTCACCCTGGTGCTGCTGGTCGCTGTCGGTGCCTACGTAGCGGCCGGACCGTATCTTGCGATCAATGGCATCCGCCAGGCCCTGGCCGAACAGGACACCGGCAAGCTGACGCGCCATGTGGATTTCCCGGCCGTGCGGATCAGCGTCAAGGCGCAGCTGGAGGATGCGATGGCGCGAAAGATTGGCAGCAACGCGCAGTCGAGCCTGCTGGGTTCCTTCGCCATGGGCGTGGGGCGCAGCCTCATGGCTGCCGGCGTGGATGCAATGGTCACCCCAATGGGGATCGGCGCGCTGCTGCAGGGCCGCAACATGTGGAAGCAGTCGATGGGTGAAACCGTCAATGGCGATACCTACGGCCGCGCTGTGCCGGCCGACCCGCTGGCTTCGGCCGTGCATCACTACGAATCACCCTCGCGGTTCACCGCAACCGTGCTTGACGAGGACGGCGATCCCGTCACCTTCGTATTCAAGCGCTACGGATTGCAGTGGAAACTGGCGGATATACGTCTGCCGCTGTAGCCGCGCCAGGCTAGCGTTCCTCGCGATTGGCCACGCCGTGCGGCACATGCCCCGCGGTCACGTGCAGGCGCGCGCTGTCGATGTTGTGCTGCGAATCGTCGAAGAAAATGTCAGCACCGAAGGCCTCCAGGAACGGACCCTTGTCGCGTCCGCCCAGGAACAGGGCTTCGTCCAGGCGCACGCCCCACTCGCGTAACGTCCGGATCACGCGCTCGTGCGCCGGCGCCGAGCGCGCGGTGACCAGCGCCGTGCGGATGGGCGAGGCCACGCCCGCGGGCAGCGCGGCCTGCAGTTCGTGCAGCGCGGACAGGAAACCCCGGAACGGCCCTCCCGATAGCGGCTCATGCGCACGATCACGCTCGTGCCGACCAAAAGCCTCCACGCCCTGCTCGCGGGATACGCGCTCGCTTTCGTCACCGAAGATCACCGCATCGCCATCGAAGGCGATGCGCAGCTGGTCCTGCCGCTGCTGCGGCGCCTTGGCCGGGAGGATCGTGGCGGCGGCAATGCCGTGTTCCAGCGAACGCCGCACCGACTCCGGATTGGCCGACAGGAACAGGTCCGCGCCGAACGGCTTGGCGTATGGCCAGGTCGGCTCGCCCGAAGTGAACGTGGCACGCACGATGCCCAGACCGTGGTGCTGGATCGAGTTGAAGATGCGCAGCCCGGTGTCGGCGGAATTGCGCGACAGCAGGATGACCTCGACCCGCGGCGCGTCCGCGCTGGCCGCAACGTTCAGGGCCAACAGCTTGCGCACCACGGAAAATGCCATGCCCGGGGACAGCACGTCGTCCTCGTGCTCGCGCTGGTAGATGCTGTACGCCTCCACACCTTCGTTCTCGAACAGGCGGTGGCTCTCTTCCATGTCGAACAGCGCACGCGAGGTCACGGCGATGGTCAGCAGACGCGGGTTCTCAGGACTCGACATTCGTGCATTATCGGGCAACACCGTCGCAGTTGCCGCGACTGGAACCGCGACGGGCTCGCTGGCATCAACCCCCCACCGGAGACCGCAGTCGCAGCCGCGTGGCCGGGCCACGCTGGTTGTCGCGGGTCACGGCCCGCACGTCCACCTGCATATCGATCGGTTTTTGCTGCGAGGGTGGACCGTCGCTCCACAGGAACAGGAACTCGCTACGCCGCCGCGCCTCGCGACCCTGCACCGGACCTTCGGGAAAGATGGGATAAGGGATGGTGCCGCCCACCGGGATGAATTCGAAACCTACCTCTCCCAGCTTGTACTTGCCACGCGGCCATTGGATCAGGACAGTAACCAGTCCGGTATCGTTGCAGGTGGCGTGGTTGGCGCCGATGCCGCGCACAATCTCGCTCACCACCGCCGGCGGTTGCGGCAGTTCTCCTGAAGGCGCGTCCCTGGCCGTTTGCGTCCGGTCTGTCTCGAACGGCACTGCGGTGCTGCTCATCCCACACGCGCTGGCCTCGCTCATGGCCAGCATCACGCACGCGCAAAGCGCGTAACGGCTCTTCATGGGAACCCCTCCCCAGTCGGAAAAAGCTTCGACCGCGCATCGCGCGGCGGCAGCCCCAGCATAGCGCCCTTGCACGTCGTTTGCTCAGACCACGAACTGCTCGCTCAGGATGCGTTCTTCGAGGTTGTGCTCGGGATCGAACAGCAGGGTCACCGTGCGATCACGCGACTCACGGATCGTGACCTCCACCACTTCGCGGACTTCATGCGAGTCTGCCGTGGCGCTGACCGGCCGCTTGTAGGGGTCGAGCACCTTGAAACGGACTTCGGTGTCGGCCTTCAGGATCGCGCCGCGCCAGCGTCGCGGCCGGTACGGTGCGATCGGGGTGAGCGCGATGGTGTGCGAGCCCAACGGCAGGATTGGACCGTGGGCGGAAAAGTTGTAGGCGGTGCTGCCTGCCGGCGTCGCCACCAGCACGCCGTCGCAGACCAGTTCGTCCACGCGCGTCTGGCCATTGAGGTCGATGCTCATGTGCGCTGCCTGCCGGGTCTGGCGCAGAAGCGAAACCTCGTTGTAGGCCAACAAGCTGGTGCTGGCACCGGACTCGGTCATGGCCAGCATTTCCAGTGGACGCAGCTTGGCGGGTTCCGCCTGCGCGATTCGCTCCAGCAAGTCCTCGTCACGATAGTGGTTCATCAGGAACCCCACCGAACCCAGCTTCATTCCGAACACCGGCTTGCCGAGTGCCCCGTGCCGATGCAGCGATTGCAGCATGAACCCGTCGCC
>JBBSVH010000061.1:0-15542 GCA_038233685.1 Lysobacterales bacterium
CCAGCGCATCACGGGCCTGTTGCAAACCCCTGGTGAAGCGAGCGCGCGGGCCGCCAGCATCCGGGCGGGCCGCCACTTCCAGGCCATCGGCGAAAGCCGAAATAACGCTCAGTATCGTGCCCCCCACCGGCAGCGCCAGGGCCGAGCGCGCTTCCTCCGCACCGTTGCGCACCGCCGCGGTCAAGGCATCGCCATCGAGGGTGCGATGTTCCCGGGCCTGTGCCGAGACACCGTGGAAGAACTGCGCCAGGATCGCGCCCGAGTTGCCACGCGCGCCGTCCAGCGCATCCTCACCTACCGCCACCAGCAGCTGGCCCGCATGGCGGCTGCGTCGCACCAGCGCGCCATTGAGGACGCTGCCCATGGTGGAAGCCAGGTTGTTGCCGGTATCGCCGTCGGCGACTGGGAACACATTGATCCGGTTGAGCTCTTCACGCGCGGCGATGACCCGGCGCGCGCCATGGATCAGGGCGCGGCGCAGGAAAGCGGCGGACAGCGGGGCGTCGACTAGGGCAAGCATAGTGAAAGTCTGCACGAACTCCTTGCCCAGCCGTGCTGCGACGCAGCAGCATGGTTTCAGCTGGTGCCGTGCAAGGGACGCCGCGCTATCATGAGGGTCCGTTGGAATTGCTCCGGATCCGCAATGCTGCGTTCGAGCCTGGTGTTGTCACTGTTGTTCGCCACTGCCTCTGCCTGTGCACAGGACAGCTGCACCGTCACCGGAGGGGAAAGGTGCAAGGGCGCTGCATCGGAAGCGCGCGAACCTGTCGAGCAATCGGGCGCAGCGCCGCCCAGGTCCAGCGTGGCCAGAAGCAAATATGCCAAGCCCACTGCTGCACCCAGCGGTGGTGGAACCGAAGAAGTGCTGCCGCGTGGGCGCGCGTCGAAGTGGCACAGCTTGCTGCCGGGAATGTTCCGCTGATCCAAGCGTGGCTGGATATCCTGAGCCGCAGCAGGCCTGCGTTGGACGACGCCCTTTGGACGCGCGTTCGCGCGCATACACCCTTGCTGATTGCGCTCGACGAAGCCCGCGTCCCGCGGCTTCGGCAGCTCACCGCAAGCTTCATGCACGACAAGCACATCACTCCCCTTGCCGGCCTCGAGCTGGATGCTTTCCAGCGCATGCAGCTTGCAGCGCTGTGCAGCCTGCCATTGATGGAAGTGGGCAAAAGTGGCCTGTCCGGCTGGTCGCAGGTGCTGGTCTATCCGCACGCCTTCCGGGTGCAGCGCAGCCATGTCGATGCCGCGGGCGTCCAGCACGAGTACGAAGACGAGCTGATGGGTGAATCCTGGGAGGCGGGGCCGCTGGTGCTGTCGTGGGCCGACATCCAGGCCGATATCGACGATCCGCGTGCCGGGTTTTGCGTGGCCGTCCACGAGATGGCACACAAACTCGATGCGCTGGACGGGGTGATGGACGGAACCCCGCTCCTGCCGCGCCCGTGGCAGCGCGAGTGGGCTGCGGATTTCCAGAGCAGCTTCGATAGTTTTGCAGCGTTGGTGGAGTCCGGAACCACGTCTCGCATCGATGACTACGCCGCCGAATCGCCGGAGGAATTCTTTGCCGTCACCAGCGAATACCACTTCTCCTCGCCAGCGCTGCTGCGCGAGCAGTTGCCACGGGTTGCCGCACACCTGGCGCGCTTCTACGGTCCGCCGATCTTCGAGTGAACCGGCAGGGTCGCGTCGCGTCTGCAGCCCTCAGATAAGCAGCCACCGCATGCGTTGCTGGCTCAAAGGCCCTCGGGCAGGATCACTTCGAAGCGCGCGCCGCCCAGCTCCTTCGACCGTGTCACGTGCAATTCGCCACGGTAGCCACGGACCAGGTCCTGCACGATCGCCAGTCCAATGCCGTGGCCCTGCACGCGCTCATCACCGCGCACGCCGCGCTGCAGGACGCGGGCGACATCCTCTTCGGCGATCCCCGGGCCGTCGTCCTCCACCGAAAGCAGCAGTCCAGCCCGGCGGTTGCCGACGGTCTTGGTGGGCACGGCGGTCAGCAACACGCGCGAGCGGGCCCACTTGAACGCGTTCTCCAGCAGGTTGCCCATCAGTTCCTGCAGGTCTCCCAGCTCGCCGTGGAAACGCGCTGCAGGCTCGATCTCGAACTCGCAGATCACGCCCTTCAATGCGTACACCTTCTCCAGTCCACGCACGATTTCCTCGGCACTGGGCTCGATCGCAACAGGCGCTGCGAACAAGGCATGGCCGCTGGAGGCGGCGCGGGCCAGCTGGTACGACACCAGGTTGTTCATCCGCTTGAGCTGGATGTCGAGTTCCTCGCGCAGCGCGTTGGCATGGATGCCCTCGTCCAACTGCGCGCGCAACACCGCCAGCGGCGTTTTCAGGCTGTGGGCCAGGTCGGCAAGCGTGTTGCGCTGGCGGTCGAGGTTTTCGCGCTCGCTCTCGATGAAGGCGTTGATGCTGTCGGTCAGCGGGGCCAGCTCGCGGGGATGGAGTTCGGACATCCGGCGCGCCTGCCCGCGCTGTACGCGGGTCAATTCGGTAACTACGCGCTGCACCGGTCCCAGGCTCCAGTTGAGGATCAGCACCTGCAGCAGCAGCAGCAGGATCCCGGCGCTGGCCAGATAACCCCATAGGGCCGCGCGGAACACCCGCAACTGCGCTTTCAGTGCCTGCGCATCCTCCATCACATAGATGGAATACGGAAGCTCGCCTCCTGGACCGCGCTGGGCCCAGGTAGTGCCTACGCCGTAGCGGTAGACGGCACCTTCGCTACCGTCGATCTGGGTCATCGGGACGGGCCCGTCAAAAACTTCCTGCAGCGGGTCCAGCAGAGCAGCGTCGGGCAACACCGGGCCCAGCGTGGAGTCGGTGCCCCATCGCCCGCTGGGCAGGATTACCTCTGCGTATAGACCGCTGCCGGGGCGGCGGAAACGTGGATCAGGCGGAAGATCGGGCGGAATGATGCTGCCGTCGCGGGCGAACTCGCTGTCCTTGGCGTACGCCAGGGCATAACTCTTCAGTCGCTGGCGGAGCCCGTCCTCGGCGGTGCTGAGGAAGGCCTGGTCCAGTGCATAGCCAGCAAGCGCGAGGAAGGCCAACAGCCCGAGGCTGGCGGCCAGCAGCTGGCGCGCCTGCAACGAACGAGGACGCCATACCGCGAATGGCGGACGTCCCTTTTCAGCAGGCGCATCCCCGTCCGCAGCCGATGCCATCAGCCCTCGTGATCACGGGGGATGGCAAATCGGTAGCCGCGGCCGCGCACGGTTTCGATGGGCTTGAGCTCGCCTTCCGGATCCAGCTTCTTGCGCAGGCGGCCAATGAACACCTCCAGCACGTTGGAGTCGCGGTCGAAGTCCTGCTGGTAGATGTGCTCGGTCAGGTCGGCCTTGGACACCAGCTCGCCGGCGTGCATCATCAGGTACTCGAGCACCTTGTATTCGTAGCTGGTGAGATCGATGTTGCTGCCGTGGACGCTCACCGTCTGCGCCGCCAGATCCAGCGCGACCGGCCCGCATTCCAGGGTCGGTTTGCTCCAGCCGGCGGCGCGGCGCAGCAGGGCGTTGACCCGGGCCAGCAGCTCCTCCACATGGAACGGCTTGACCAGGTAATCGTCGGCGCCGTGCTTGAGGCCTTCGACCTTGTCCTGCCAGCTGGAGCGCGCGGTCAGGATCAGGATCGGGAATTTCTTGCCTTCGTCGCGCAACGCCTTGATCAGGTCCATGCCCGACATCTTCGGCAGGCCGAGGTCGATGATGCCCACATCGAAGGGGACTTCGCGCCCCATGTACAGGCCTTCCTCGCCATCCTGCGCCGCATCCACGGCAAAGCCTTCGCGTTTCAGGCGCGCGGCAAGGGTCTCGCGGAGGGGTGCTTCATCTTCGACCAGCAAAATACGCATGGAGTCTCCCTGGAAAACTCGGGCCGGCATGGCCTTGGATAATGAACAGACTAAGGTGTGGGCGGGTTATCGCTGCGTGCAGGTGGCGCGACCGGTGGATCCTGGGCGCGACGCTGCTGCGGGTCGTCGTCCATGTAGCGGACGCGACCACGGTCATCCATCACCTTGATGCGGTTGATGTCGCGGCCGTCGAACTGCACGCGTTCGGCCCCCAGCACCTGGCCACCGGTCTCTCGCTGGACCCGGCGTACGGCATCGGAAAGCGACGAGCGACGCGTCCGGGCGGGGGTCCGGGACTCGCGGTCAGACTTGCCCTCGCTTTCGCGAGGAACTGGCCGCTGATCGTCGCGATCTTTCGATTGCGCCTGCGCCGGCATCATCACAACCAGCATCAGCGCCGAAAGTGTGACCAACAGCAGGTTTTGACTTGCGATCTTCATAACGGAAGCGTAACGGATTACGGTTTCCCTGAATGAACGGGAGCCGTTGGTCCGGATGAGGGCGGACGGGCATCATTGGGGCCTGGCGGTTAATCCGGTCTGAACTTATCCACAGGCGGCCAAGGTGCCGTTCAGATTGGGCTTGCCCCTCAAAATATCTCGGCCACGCAGCAGCGCAGCGAGCCTCCGGCCGCCTCGATGGCGTCCAGGGCCACCCCGCGCACGCTGAAGCCGGCTCGCTCCAGGGCCCCTGTGCTGGCAGGTTCGAGCGCCGCCTTGGCGCGCTGGCTCATCCATACCGTGCCGGGGTCCAGTGCAATCGCGTTGGCGGCGAAGGCGGCGTGTTCCGCGACGCCCAATCGCAGCGCATGCGGCGCATATAACGAAGCGATTGCGTCAGCCGCGGCCGGGCTGGCGAACCCCTGGTCGCTGATCACGACTGCGCGTCCGGCCAGCACCGCCAGGACCACGTTGGTGTGGTACTCGCCTGGGGCAAGGTCGAACATCAGCGTGGCGCGTAGCCCGAACGCCTGATGCATCAGTTCGGCACCGGCTTCGTCGCAGCGTTCCGACAGCCCGCAGAAGCCAAGCCCGCGTGCGCGGTCGATCACCAGCGCGCCGGTGAGTTCGCACGGGTGCGGCTGCAGTGACAGGTCGACCACTTCGTAACCCATGACGGTGCTGAAGAACCCGCGGATGTCGTGGCGCCGCGCTTCACGCGCACGCACCTCGTGGCGCATCTTTCCAACCACCAGCCATCCGGGCGCCGTGCCGAATACGTTGTTGGGAAAGACGGCGTCCGGGGTGTCGGGATCACCGGCGAAGCAGAACACCGGAAGTTCGGACGAGAGTGCGCGCTGCAGTGTCCGGTGCTGGGCCTGGGCCAGCACCGCATCGAACTGGCCGGACTGCGCCATGTAACGGTTGTCGAGCGCGGACTGCTCAGCACGGGCGAAGCCTTCAGGCGAGACCAGGAAAGCTGCCTTGGCCGTGGGCGGGCCGAAGTCCCGCGCACATCGTGCCGCCAACTGCAGAAAGGTATCGATGTCGCGGGTGATCATCGTGGGAAGGTCATGCTGGGCAGGTCATGCGCGCGCGCCATCATGCGGCTGGCCGCAGGCGCGTCTGGGTGGCTTCCAGCGCCTGCTCGACCTGGCTCCAGTTGGCGCCGGGACGGTGCGAGCCTTCACTCAGGACCTGGCGAAAAGCCCGGCCTCCTGGCTGCGAATGGAACAGGCCCAGCAGGTGCCGCGTGATGTGCTTGAGCGCTACGCCTTTGGCCAACTGCGACTCGACATACGGCCGAAGCGACAGGAGCAGGTCAAGTCGATCCTTCTGGGCACCGCCGAACAGGGCATGGTCGAGGCGATGCAGCAGGTACGGGTCGTGGTAGGCGGCGCGTCCCAGCATCACCCCGTCGCTGTGCTGCAGGTGCCGAAGGCTTTCATCCAGGTCGTCGATCCCGCCATTGACCACGACCTGCAGCGCAGGCCGATCGCACTTCAGGCGGTAAGCCCAGTCGTAGCGCAGTGGCGGCACGTCGCGGTTCTCCTTGGGTGACAAACCCTTGAGCCACGCATTTCGTGCGTGCACGAAGAAGGTCTCGCAGCCGGCGGCAGCAACGCGGTCTATGAAGGCCAGGAAACGATCGTAGTCATGGTCGTCGTCCACACCGAGCCGACACTTCACCGTCACCGGCACGTCCAAGGTATCGCGCATGGCGGCCACGCACTCGGCAACCAGCGCGGGCTCCTTCATCAGGCACGCGCCAAAGCGCCCGGCCTGGACGCGGTCCGAGGGGCAGCCTACGTTGAGGTTGACCTCATCGAAGCCGCAGGCCTGGGCCACGCGCGCCGCCTGTGCAAGCAATGCCGGATCGCTACCGCCCAGCTGCAGCGCAAGTGGGTGCTCGCACGCGTCGTGCGCCAGCAGGCGGGCGCGATCGCCCTGCAGGACCGCGTTGGCGTGGACCATCTCGGTATACAGGCGCGCATTCGGCGCCAACAGCCGGTGGAAGACCCGGCAATGGGTATCGGTCCAATCCATCATCGGGGCGACGGAAAGCCGCAGCGACGCCGCGTAGGCGTCGCGTATCGGGGAATGCTGTACGGGTAAAAGCGGCTGCATCCGACAATTATCCGCGATTGGAGCGCAGCTGGAGCAGGTCGACTCTGGCGTTATCAAAAGCCGCCCGGGCGATCAGGCGAGTGATCCCTGCAGTTGGCTTGCTGTTGGCAGCAGCAACTGCGCTCGCAGCACGCCGTCAATTATCCAGCAGCGGCCTGGACCAGCGGCGGTAACTGGATCTGACGTCTTCGCTGATCTGCAGGTACTCCGCGGAGCCAGGCTCGAGATCCACACGACCCGCCACCCCGGCCCAGCCCTGCTCGTGGTCCCGCGACCACTCCCTCACCAGGTTTCGACAAGGCTGCGATGCCCTGCGGGCCAGCGCACACGCCATGAACACGTCGCCAGCAGTCCAGGCAGGCTGCAGCAGCAGCGCCTCGACGTAGCCGCGTCGGACCGCGTAATAGCGGGAGATTTCGTCAGCAAACGCCTGCGGGTAGCGCTCCGCATACAAATTGATGTCGGCCAGGTGTCGGTCGAGCCATGCTTGGCCCGTGGCCGGGACATAGGGCGAAGATCGGCCCAGAGCAACGGCATCCTGCGCATGCGCTTCAGCCCAGACGCCCGTCGATGAAGCCATCGCTACACACAGCAGGGCACTACGAATCGGGGCGGGCAGGCGAGGCATGGATCAATTGTGCCCCACCTGTCCGCCCCTGTCCTCAAGGCCTGCCAGCGGCCCATCAATTGCCGCTTGTCAATCGCCGCTGGTCAATCGTCCCAGCGATCGCGGCCCTTGTGCTTTTTCTTGCCCTTCGACTTGTAGCCGTGACGGCCATCGTTACGCGAATGCCACTCGTCGTGCGCCCGGTCACGGCGATCGTAGCGAACCGGCTGGTTGCGGTGATAGCCGTACGCGTTGCCATAGGGCGGCGCCGACCTGTAGTCGTTTCGATAGCCGCGTGGCGCGTAGCGGTAGTAGGTTGGACGCTGGTAGCGATCCCGAACCACCACGACCTGCTCGTAACGGTCGTAATTGCGGTCGTGGTAGTAAGGCTGCTGGTTTCGGTAGACCACATCGGCCACGTTGACCAGCACGCGCACCAGGTCGTCGCTTGCGTGGGCCTTTCCGGGCGCAAGTGCGGCGAAGCCTAGTGCGGCGGCAAGCACTGCGGACGCGGAGAGGCGCGATACGTTGAAGAAGCCCATGGGTTCACTCCTGTACGCCGGGATGCGGCAGGACCGAGACTGACCGCCTGCGATTGAACGTGCGCGCAACGAACCGGCATGTAACCGTTACCGCAGCCGCGCGACGGGGGCGACGGTTCATCTGCCAGCAAGTGCAGGGTGGCGCAAGCAGGGTGCAGGAGCACGGCGCTCGACCCTTACACCGGCGCCGATCGCAACCGGTCGTTTATTTTCGCCAGCGCCGCGGGCAACTGGGATGCATTGGCAACCTGCAACATCCGTGGCTCGTCCGCTGCCAGGTCGTGCTCGGCTTCGTGTGCCCAAGTCAGGTGATAGGGCACATGGATGCCCCACCCGCCCAGGGCCACTACTGGCGCAATGTCCGACCGCAGGGAATTACCGATCATCACGAACTCTCCTGGATCCACATCAAGTTCGCGCAGCACCCTGGCGTAGGTGGGCGGATCTTTTTCAGACACGACTTCGATTCGATGGAATACCTTCGCCAAACCACACTGCTCGATCTTGGATTCCTGGTGGAAGAGATCGCCCTTGGTGATGAGCGCGATGTTGTAGTTCGCGGCGATGTCCTCGACCGACTTGCATACTCCCTCGATCAGTTCGACCGGATGCTCCAGCGTGGCACGACCGATCTCGATGATCCGGTGCATGTCCCGCCCGCTGATTCGTTCATCGGTGAGCTCAACCGCCGCTTCCAGCATCGACAGCGTCATGCCCTTGGCTCCATAGCCGAAAACGCGCAGATTGCGTCGTTCGACCGCCAGCAAATGCTGAAGCGTGCGAGAGTCCGAAAGATCGACGTACTGGCCCACAATGCGCTCGAATTCGCTTTCGGCGGCGCGGTAATAGTCCTCGCTCTTCCACAGCGTGTCGTCGCCGTCAAAACCAACCCAACGGATTTGCGCCATGGTTACCCACCTCGTATCCGGTCTGCAGGATATCAGCGGCCGCGGCGGCCATCGGGGCAAGCGCGGAGCTTGCGTTGCCGTGGAGCCAGCCGCGCGACCGCTTGGCACGTGTGACGGGTTGCACCTCGCCGTATCGTTGCTTCGGCCTGGAATGGGCGAGGCTTGGTGCTGGCCGAATCGTCCTTGGATGACCGGTCCCTGCACCAATTCATGCGAACCGGAAGTGGATGTTTTCAGTGAACGTCCGGCGGCCTGCCGCTGCGCCGGCCTCATGAAGTGCAGCCAATATCACGACGCGTCGTCGTGACAACATCGGTCTTGCGAGCCGCAACCGCGGCGCGCGGTCAACGAAGGCTCGAGCATATGACAACACTGTTGATTGCAGGCGGAACGGGGCTCGTGGGCCAGGCATTGGTCGACCTTGCCCTGACCGACCACAGGGTGACGCGCGTGGTCGCTCCCACGCGGCGCGCAATCACGCCACACCCGAAGCTCGAAAATCCCGTTCTGCAGGACTTCGAAAACCTGGACAAGGGCGCAACGTGGTGGCGGGTCGACGCCGTGGCTTGCGCCCTGGGCACCACCCTGCGCCAAGCCGGTCCCCGCAGTGCCTTCAGGCGAATCGATCTGGAATATCCCGCGCTTATCGCGCGCAATGCGTACAGAAACGGTGCGTCGACCTTCGTACTCACCTCCGCATCCGGGGCAAGCGCTCGATCGCCGTTCTTCTACTCGCGCACCAAGGCCGAACTGGAGGCCGACTTGTGCCAGATCGGCTACCCATCGTTGAGCTTCGTGCGTCCGGGGCTGCTGATCGGGGATCGTGCGCAGCGACGGCGCGGTGAACACTTCGCCGCCCGCGTGCTGGGCGCCCTGGCACCGGTGCTGCCACGGCGCTACCGGCCCGTTCCCGCGCACGCTGTGGCCCGGGCACTGCTGACTGCCGCGCTGGCGGCAAGACCTGGTATCCACCTGATCGAATCCGATTCGATCCCATCCCCGTGAGCTGGCACGGCTGCGTTACTCAGGCCTCATTCTCCGCCCATGCCTGGACCGCCAGGGTGCCTTCCTCGTCGACGGCAACCGACACGTTGATCGGGCGACAGCACACGTGGCAATCCTCGATGTAGAGCTGCTGGTCCACTGAGTCGTCGATCACCAGGTCGATCGATTCACCACAGTAGGGACATCTGACAGTTTCGATAGGCAGCATGCGAACGAGCTCTCCTGTGCAGCGTGGTCGGTAGTGTGCGCCATGCGGCAGGATGGCGCGCCATCACGAATATCTAACCGCGCGGCGGCATGCTGGGGATTGAACTCGGAAGGAAATCCATGATGAAGAGCCGCCACGTCTACAGCGTTCCAGACCTGCCCGCCGCGCAGGGCGCCCTGCGTGCCGCACGGGAGGCCGGACTGCACGATGACGACCTGTCGCTGGTGGCGCGAGCCGATATCGAGCTCGACTCGATTCCCGACAGCTTCAAGGAAGCCGATACCGATTTCAAACCAGCGGCAATGCGCGGCGCGGCGGCGGGTGGCGGCACTGGCCTGCTGGTCGGGCTGGCGGCGGCGGCATTTCCGCCGCTCGGAGTGACCCTTGCCGGCGCGGCGCTGATGACCGTGGGTGGCACGCTGGTGGGCACATGGGTAGCCGCGCTGGTGGGTTCGACGGTGGAGGATCCACTGCGCAGGAAATTCGAGGAGGAGATCCAAGCGGGAAAGATCCTGCTGGTGATCGACGCCGATGACGAGACCCTGCCCCGCGCTGAGTCGGCGATCATGGCCAGCGGGGCTACGCGACTGGAATTCGACACGCCTACCGCACTTAGTTGATTCGGGCACCTGCGGCGCCTGCCCCACACAGGCGCGCGCGGATCCCGCTGAGTGCGTTGCGGTGCATTGAATAGCGCCCTAGGTACGCCGAAAATGCCAACACCAGACCACGCGCGGCTGTTTGCTGCGCCCAACCGGGAGTAATTCCATGGCGATGCGACCGTTTTCTGTCCTGTGCAGCACGATCCTGCTGTGCAGCACCGGCGCCTGCGCGGGTACCGAGGAGCAGAGCACAAGTTCCGGTTCCGCCGAGCCGTTCCAGCTGATCGAAGCAGCCCAGTTCGACGAGCCATGGGCGATGACCTTCCTGCCGGACGGCCGCCTACTGGTCACCGAAAAGAAGGGCACGCTGAAACTCGTCAAGTTGGGCAAGACCCCGGCCGCCAACCAGTCCGGAAGCATAAGCGGCGTGCCCGATGTCGACTACGGCGGTCAGGGCGGCCTCGGCGATGTCGTGCTGCATCCGCAGTTCGAGAGCAACGGTCTGGTGTACTTGAGCTTTGTCGAAGCCGGCGACGGCGACGTACGGGGTGCGGCGGTCGCGCGCGGGAGGCTGTCCCTCGACGACAAGGGCGGCGGAATGCTGTCGGGGCTCGAGGTGGTGTGGCGCCAGACGCCAAAGGTTGAAGGACGCGGCCATTACGGCCACCGGATCGCTTTCGGCGCAGATGGCAAGCTCTGGATCACGTCCGGCGAACGGCAGAAGTTCGACCCGGCGCAGGACATGCAGGCCAACCTCGGCAAGATCATTCGCCTCAATGACGACGGCAGCATCCCGGCGGACAATCCGTTCGTCACACAGGGTGACGTGGCGGGCCAAGTGTGGTCGCTGGGTCACCGAAACCCGCTGGGCATCGACTTCGATTCCGAGCAGCGGCTTTGGGTGCACGAGATGGGTCCCAAAGGCGGTGACGAACTCAACCTGATCGAGCGCGGCCAGAACTACGGCTACCCGACCGTCTCCAATGGCGATCACTACGACGGCCGCAAGATTCCGGACCATGACACGCGCCCGGAGTTCAAAGCACCCAAGGCCAGCTGGAATCCGGTTATCTCCCCTGCCGGGATGGTGATCTACTCCGGTTCGCGTTTTCCGCAATGGCAGGGCGACGCCTTCATCGGCGGCCTGTCGTCGCAGGCCCTGGTGCGGGTGGAGTTCGACGGTGAGCAGGCCCGCGAGGCGGCGCGCTACGGCATGGACAACCGCATTCGCGAAGTGGAACAGGGACCAGACGGCTACCTGTGGCTGCTCGAGGACTCCCGGGACGGCAGCGGCGGAAAGTTGCTGAAGCTGGTTCCAAACGCCGGCTGATCGGCATCCACGGGCAAAGTCACTGTGCGCCAGCGCCGGGCATCACCGGTCTTGAGTCGGCAGGCGTCAGAGGTGCGGTTCCCATCGCTTGGCGATAGGCCTGGTACAGCGCCTGCACCTTGTCCACGTACTCGCGCGTCTCCTTGTAAGGAGGAACGCCGTCGTAGAGTTCCAGGGCGCCCACGCCGGCGTTGTAGGCTGCGGCGATGCGAACACGGTCGTCCCCATAGCGCCGGGACAGCCACTTCAGGTGGCGGGCACCGGCGTTGATCGATTGGGCGGGCGAGAACGGGTCCACCACCCCGTATTCGCGCGCCAGGTCGGGCATCAGCTGCATCACCCCCTGGGCGCCCTTGGGTGAAACCGCAAACGCCTGGAAGCCACTCTCGGCATGGGCTATCGCCCGCAGCCACGCCTCGTCCAGGCCCGTGGCCTTCGCCGCTGACCGGAACTCCTTCACAAACATTTCCAGGCGTGGCTTGCCAACTTTCCCCAACCCAGGATGCGCAGGCTCGCCCGCCGGGGTTGCCACGGTGAAGCGCAGGTAGACGGTCGAGCCTGGCAGGTTGCGTGTCCCGTAGACCGTGACGCCCTCCTGCTGGCGCTGGTAGAGGGTTCCGCTGAACACGCCCATCGAGCCCCAGAGATTGGGCGCCTGGCCCGCCTCGTCCTGCACCGTTTTCGCTTCACAGCGCGAGCCGGGCTCCGGTGCCGTGGACAGGCTGACGGTTCCACGGGCTACGCAGCGGAACACGGTCCGTGGCTCGGCAGCGCCAGCGGTGCCGGCCGACAACAGTCCGGCCACCAGGGCGGCGTGGAGGAAAAAGCGGTTGGCAGGGAACCGGTCCATGCGCCCGATCGTAGCCGGTCGCGCGCGGCCCACCGTGAGGTTGCCGCCTGCAAACCAGGGTATGGAACCGGGGCCCGGCCCCATACCTGATGGATGGATTGACTGCTAAAATCTCCGCGCCAACTGCCACCCCTGCTGCAGACCTACGGAAATCAACTCATGGGCGTCAAGCTCAAACCAGGCTCGATGGAGCTCGAACTTGCCTACATCGATTGGCTCCGGACCCAGGGCCATACGCCGCTCGATGGCATCGACACCTTCTTCCGCCACTCGGATTTCGTGCGTTCCCAACTGCTCATGATCCATGAGAGCGAGCAGGAAAAGCTCGCTTCCGAGGCCCGTGACCACCTGCGCCAGCGGACCAGCGACCCGGTGTTCTCGGCGCAGTTCCCGATGGTCTACCAGTGTCTGGACGACGGCGGCCAGGCGCTCCGCTACACGATCACCCTGACGATGTCCGACCAGGGCGCCGAGTGGGTCGGCCGGGTCTGGAACGGCATGGAATACCTTGGCGAAATACACGGCACGGGAAGTGGCCCACAGGCCAACTATGTGGAGCTGGCCCGGATGCATGTCGAGTCCCAGATCAAGTGTCCCGGGATCTTGAAGCCGGCGCAGTAGACTGGTCCGCTCGCGCCTGTGCGCTGGGCAAGTGAGAAACGCGTGGGCCGCGGGGTGTCCGGACCCCGTCGTGGACATGCGATCCTCATGGCCTCGAAATAGTCGGGACCGTGATGCTTCATTCGACAAACGTCGCGCTGGTCGGCTTCGGCATGGCCGGCCAGGTATTCCATGGGCCCCTGATCAGTTGCACCCGGGGACTGCAGTTGCACACCGTGGTCTCGAGCGACGCCGCCAAGGTACATGCGGCCTTTCCCGAAGTGCGGGTGTGCGCCGATCCCGCCGCGGCGTTCGCCGATGCTGCAATCGATCTTGTCGTGATCGCCACGCCCAACGCGACCCACGCGCTACTGGCGCTCGCCGCGCTCGCCCATGGCAAGCACGTGGTGGTCGACAAGCCATTCGCGCTTGACGTTGACCAGGCGCGGCGGATCGTGGCTGCGGCCGGCGCGGCGAAGCGCATTGTCAGCGTGTTCCACAACCGGCGCTGGGACGCCGACTTTCTCACCCTCCGCGGGCTGGTGGAGGGCGGGACGCTCGGCGACGTGGTGGAACTGCATTCGCACTTCGATCGCTACCGTCCGGTCGTGGCCGATCGCTGGCGCGAACGCGCCGAGCCCGGCGCCGGGATGCTGCTCGACCTGGGGCCGCACCTGGTCGATCAGGCCCTGCAGCTGTTCGGGCCTCCCGATTCGATCTTCGCCGACCTGGCCTTGCAGCGCGCCGCGGCGCAGGTGGACGATTACTTCCAGTTGACGCTGCGCTACGGGAGCCGACGCGTGATCCTGCATGCCGGCGCCATGGTCACGGCCTCCAGCCTTCGTTTCGCGGTGCATGGGACCCGCGCAAGCTTCGTCAAGCACGGCAGTGATCCGCAGGAGGCCGCCCTCAAGGACGGGCAACGGCCTGGCGGTGAAGACTGGGGCATGGATCCGCGACCCGGGCAACTGCACACCGGACAAGGACGTGGACTGCAACTGGAGGAGGTAGGTGGCGTCGCGGGCGACTATCCACACTTCTACCGCGCGATGGAGGCAGCGATTCGGACAGGTTCGGAGCCCCCGGTGACGCCGGCTCAAGCCATCGAGGTGGTGCGCCTGATACAGCTGGCGCAGGACAGCGCGCGCCTGGGCCGCGCGCTTGCGTGCAACTGAACGACCGCCAGTGCTACTGGCGCAGCAGGGCGAGCACCGCTTCGGCCGCCGCTTTTGACGATGCGGGATTCTGTCCGGTGACCAGCATCCCGTCAGTGAGCACGTGCGATTCCCAATCCGCCTTCTTGCGATAGTCGGCGCCGCGTTCCACCAGCATGTCCTCGATCAGGAACGGCACCACGTCGGTCAGGCCCACAGCCTGCTCCTCGCTGTTGGTGAATCCGGTGACCGTGCGGCCTTGGACCAGAGGCACGTCGCCAGCAGCCATTGCATGGCGCAACACGGCCGGTGCGTGGCATACCGCTGCAAGCGGCTTGCCTGCGGCCAGGGTGGATTCGATCAGGCCTATGGAATCAGGATCCTCGGCCAGGTCCCACATCGGACCGTGGCCGCCAGGGTAGAACACGGCATCGAAGCTCTGGTCGACGACATCGGCCAGTTTGTTTGTTGAGGCCAGCCTGCTGCCGGCTTCGGCGTCGGCGCGGAAACGCTCCGTGGCCTCGGTCTGTGCATCTGGCTCGTCGCTCCTGGGGTCCAGCGGGGGCTGCCCACCCTTGGGTGAGGCGAGCACCACCTCGGCGCCTGCGTCTTTGAACACGTAGTAAGGCGCTGCGAATTCCTCCAGCCAGAACCCGGTCTTCTTGCTGGTATCGCCGAGCTTTGCATGCGAAGTCAGGACCATCAGGATCTTCATGTGTGGAGTCCGATAAGGGGAGAAGACCAGCCTACCAAGCAGGCAATTTCAACGCGGTGACGGCTGCGCGTCAGGCGCTGCCGAGCCGGATGACGCGCTCGATCTGATCCAGCCAGATGTACTGCCGGCGCTCGGGCTGTTCCTGGTCGTCGATGCGCACGTAGGCGTTGCTGCCCTCGCGGCCTTCCGCATCACGGAACGTCTGCACCGACGGGCGCACGGCGACCACCCCGGTGACGATCCTGCCGTCGACCAGACGCAGCTCGACGATACTTTCGCCCTGCAGCTCCTTCACCCGTTCTTCGAGGCGCGCGATCTGCGCCTGGTCGGTGTGCACGCGTTCGGCTGTGCTACTCATGGAAATCCATCAGGGGGCGCCTTAAGCAAGCTTAATTTTGCTCCGGTAACCCCGTGTGAAGCGAACCAGTCAGCCTTGGCTGCAGCCCGGGCCCGACGGCATTGACCGGTGGTCTACGCAGTAACTGACCCGGCCGTGCAACGCGTGTAGCTGGCGACGCTGGCCGGGCCGGAGGACGAACCTTTCCACTACAGAGGACGAACAAGGTTCTCCGCGCACGCCATCCACCAC
>JBBSVH010000062.1:0-15263 GCA_038233685.1 Lysobacterales bacterium
ATCCGCACCCTGTTGCTGACGTTCTTCTACCGGCAGATGCCGGAGCTGATCGAGCGCGGCCACATCTACATCGGCCTGCCGCCCCTGTACAAGCTCAAGCAGGGCAAGCAGGAGATCTACATGAAGGACGATGCCGCGCTCAACGTGTACCTGGCCAACAGCGCGGTCGAGAACGCTGCGCTGGTCCCGGCCGAAGGCGAGCCGCCGATCACCGGCAGTGCGCTGGAAAAGCTGTTGCTGTCATTTACCGGAGCGCGCGAGACGATCGCACGCAACGCCCACCGCTACGACCCGATCCTGCTCGAATCGCTGATCGACTTCACCCCGCTGGACATGGCGCACCTGGCCGAGAACATCGACGAGCGGCATGAGCTGGATGCGCTGGAAGCCAAGCTCAACCGAGGCGGCATTGGCAGCGCACGTTACGCACTGACCATGCAGTCGGCCAACGAGCAGCGCCCGGCCGCGCTGCTGGCCAGGCGCAATCACATGGGCGAGGAATTGACCCAGGTGCTGCCGCTGTCGGTGTTCGAATCCGGAGAACTGCGTCCGCTGCGCGATGCCGCCGCCGTACTGCACGGGCTGGTGCGCGAGGGCGCGCACATCGTGCGTGGCAGCAAGACCCAGCCCATCGACAGCTTTGCCCAGGCGCAGGCGTGGCTGCTGGAGGAAGCCAAGAAAGGCCGCAGCATCCAGCGCTTCAAGGGCCTGGGCGAAATGAATCCCGAGCAGCTCTGGGATACCACGGTGAACCCGGAGACGCGACGCCTGCTGCAGGTGCGCATCGAGGACGCAGTGGCCGCCGACGAGATCTTCAGCACCCTGATGGGCGACGTGGTCGAGCCGCGCCGCGCCTTCATCGACGCCAATGCCCTCAAGGTGTCGAACCTCGATATCTGATCGAACCGCGTGAGGCTCCCAGGGATGGCGCCAGTGCTGAAGAACGCCGATGAGCAAGGACGCGCGGGTGCTCTGCAGGTGTCGAAAAACGCGCTGGGCGACCTGCTTTTGATCGTGGCGCTGGTGATCGCCGCGACGCTGCCGCTGCTGCTCCTGATGGAGGTAGCAGACTGGCTATGGACGCGGGCGGGGTCTGCAGAGATCGATGCGAGCACAGGACTGTGGGTCGAGATCACGTTGTCCCTTGGTGCCATGTGCCTGCCCCTGGCTTGGATCGCGCGCCGCTGGCGCTGCCTGGAAATCCCCTTGTCAGGCACACCGGAGACGGGTGTCGCCTTGGCGTGGTCGGCGGCTTTCTGGCCGCGGGCATTTCCTATCCGATTGGCTGGCTGGGCCAGTGGACAGGGAACGAACTTTTTCCCCGCAACACAGACTACGTGGAGCAGTTGCTGCAAGGACCGTGGCTACTTCCATTACTGGTACTGGTAGTCGTTGCGCCGGTCACTGAAGAGATCGTGTTCCGGAAATTCCTTCTGGCGCGCTTCCTGCAATCAGGCTATCCACTGCTCGGAATCGCGCTGACCAGCGTGCTGTTCGGGCTCATGCACGAACCCTTCCCCGGCGCCGAGCAGAGCATCGCGGCGTGGGCGCTGCTGCTGCTCGATTACAGCCTCGCAGGCGCCCTGTTTGCCTTGACCTATCGGATCAGTGGGCGCATTTCAGCGGCCATCCTGGCGCACGCCACCAACAATCTGATCGTGTGCGCGCCGTATTGGTGGTCGCTATGAACACCAGGTTGACGCTTTCGCTACGGTCCCTTCGGCGCAGTGCCGTCACCGCGTTCGTCCTCGATCTGCTGTTGGCACTGCTGGCCATGACCGGACTGATGCTGGTCGCGGCGACGGCCTGGGCCGTGTGGCGCGGCGTGCGGATCGGCATGGCGACGGGTGATTTGGCCCGGACAGAGTCAATGGCTTCTGCTATCGGTGAGCCCGGGGTGCTCGCCATACTGCTCATCAGTGCGATCAGCACTGGCGGCACAGCGCTGCTGCTGTACGGGTGGAGGCGGCGTGCCAGTGCAGAAGAGAAAGCGGAGTCGATCGCCGCGGCGAGGCGACCCGGCACCTGGGGCTGGGCCGTGGCCACGGGCATGGCGACCTATCTGGCCAGCGGGTCGATTTCGGCGCTCGCCGAGCAGTGGGGGACATCCCCACAACCAAGCAATGTCGCGGTGATCCAATCGGGGATGGATGCCTACCCTGCGCTGATGCTCACGTTTGCAGTCCTGGTTGCACCGGCTTACGAGGAACTGCTGTTCCGCCGCGTCCTGTTTGGCCGGCTCTGGTTGGCCGGCCGCCCGCTGATAGGCATGGTATTGAGCAGCATCGCCTTCGCTGCGCTGCACGAAGTCCCTGGTCTGGGCGGCAACAGCCTGACGGACACTTTGTGGCTGTGGCTGGCCTATGCGTCGATGGGGGCGGCCTATGCCGCGCTGTACTGGCGCACCGGCACTCTGTGGGCGCCCATTGCGGCACACGCATTGAACAACGGCCTGGCCCTGGGCATGGCGAAACTGTACGGAGCCGGTTAGGCCGGGGCGCACTTGACGGAACGTTAAGGCCCTCCTGTACACACTCAGCGCCCGAACCAAGGGGTTGCCTGATGAAAAACCTGATCTTGTCGCTCGCCATCGCGGCCTCCGTCGCGGCCTGTGCGACCACAACCTCGTCCACCGGTCGCCAGCAGTTCGTAGGCGCCGTGTCCCAGCAGCAGCTCGATCAATTGGGCGCGCAGGCCTTCGCGCAGGCGCAGGCGAAGGGTCCGCTGAGCAACGACTCGCGGCAGAAGGCTTACGTGCGCTGCGTGGTCAACGCACTGGTGCCGCAGCTGCCCGCCGACGCGCGCGGCGTTGCCTGGGAAAGCGCGGTCTTCGCCATCGACGAACCCAACGCTTTCGCTTTGCCGGGAGGCAAGGTTGGCGTGAACAGCGGAATCATCAAGGTGGCCCGCAACCAGGACCAGCTGGCTGCAGTCATCGCCCACGAGATGGGCCACGTAGTCGAGCAGCATCACAACGAGCGCATTACCCGCCAGATGGGCGCCAGTGCGCTTCTCCAGGGCGTGGGCGCCCTTGCTGGATCACGCTACGGACAGGGGGCAGCCAACACGGTAGGCCAGCTGGGAAGCGTTGGCCTGCAGGCAGGCTTCCTGCTGCCCGGCACCCGGGCCCAGGAAACCGAAGCCGATGTGGTCGGGCAGCGATTGATGGCCCAGGCCGGTTTCAATCCCGAGCAGGCCGTCGACCTGTGGCAGAACATGATGGCCGCCGGGGGTTCGCGCCAGCCAGCGTGGCTGTCTACCCATCCCGATCCACAAGCACGCATGCAGGAGCTGAGGACCCGGGCCGTGGCCCTGGTTCCGGTGTACAAACAGGCCCGCGCCTCGGGCCGCACACCGTCCTGTTCATGACTTGACGGACCCGGAACCTGTCTCGCGACAGGTTCCGGGTGATGTTCGTTTCTGCTAGCGTTGCCGCCCCAGTTCGCCAGCCGGACCGGAGCGCGCGCTGGCCGGCCACCAAGAAAACAATCAGAGGAAACGCCATGTTGTTTCGCAACCTAAAGCAAGCCGCCCTGTCCCTGGCCATCGTGGGCTTCCTTGGCACCGCTGCGTTCGACGCAGACGCCCAGCGCAGCACCCGGGAACGCGCCGATGCGCGCAAGCAGGAGAGCAGCAGCGAAAAGGCCGAAGCCCGCTATCCGGACGCGACCCGCCAGGAGCCGACCGAGAAAGGCGCGCGCAAGCTGCAGCCCAAGCTGCAGAAGATGATCGAGGCTTACAACAAGGACGACTTCGCCGCGGCCCGCGCCGAGGCGGACGAGATCATGGCCAGCGACATCGCTACGTCCTATGACAAGGCCGTTGCTGCGCAGATTGCATCGCAGGCGGCCTACAACACCGACGACACGCCGGCCACCGTGGTGTATATCCAGCAGGCGCTCGACGCCAACGGTCTGGACAACAACAACCACTACCAGCTGCTTTACATGCAGGCCGGCCTGCAGCTGCAGGAAGAGCAGTACACCGAAGGTCTGGCGACGCTGGAGCGCTTCCTCAGCGAGACCAAGTCCAAGGATCCCGATGCACTCGCCCTGAAGGGCCAGGGCCTCTATCAGGCGGAGCGGTTCGCCGAAGCCATTCCCGCGCTCAAGATGGCGATCGAAGCCTCGCCGGAGCCGAAGGACAACTGGCAGCAGTTGTTGATGGCCTCCTACGCCGAGGTCGGGCAGTCGGGCGAAGCGCTGACCATGGCTGAAGCCATCGCGGCACGCGCGCCGGGCGACAAGAAGGCGCAGATGAACCTCGCCGGCGTCTATCTGCAGGCCGACAAATACGACCAGGCAGCCGCGGTGCTGGAGAAGCTGCGCGCTTCCGGCCAGCTGACCGAGGAGAAGGACTACCGCCAGCTGTACGCGACGTACGCCAACATGGACGGCAAGGAAAAGGAAGTCGTCAGCGTCATCAATGACGGCATCGGCAAGGGTGTGCTCAAGCCGGACCACCAGACGTACCTGGCCCTGGCCCAGTCCTACTATTATTCCGACCAGATCCCGCAGGCGATCGAGGCATGGCAGAAGGCTGCGCCGCTGGCCAAGGACGGGGAAACCTACCTCAACCTGGCCAAGGTGCTGTGGCAGGAAGATCGGGTTCCGGAAGCCAAGCTGGCCGCCCGGTCCGCGATCGAGAAAGGCCTCAAGAAGCCGGATGAAGCCAAGAAGATCATCGCGCTACCCTGACCGGAACGCAGCGGTCGCCGCTGACATGCACTGTTTTAGAGCTTCGGCACCGGCAGATGATGGTACTGGCGTAGCCGATTGGTATAAGCTCCCCGCTCCGGCGGCGGAGACGCAACCGGTCCCTCCCAATCTAGCGGTCCGCATTGTCGGTCCAAGCAAAGAGTTTATTGGCGCATGGCTGAGCAGCTGGTCCTAAAAAGCAGGTATCGCGAAGCGCCGGAGACCGGTCTCAACTGGCCTCGGGTGATCGGCATGGCGTTTGTCATTGCCCTGCATGTGGCCGCATTCCTGCTGCTGCTGATTCCCGCGGTCGCCCCTCCGGCGGCGGAAGAACTTGAGCAGAAGACGATCGTGACCATCGTCGATGCGCCACCACCACCCCCGCCGCCGCCGCCGCCGCCGAAGCAGCCCGACACGCCGCCGCCGCCGATCAAGAACCTGGTGCCGCCGAAGCCCACCCCGACCCCGCCGCCGCCCGAAGCGCCGCCGATCGAAGTGGCCGAACCGCGTCCCATGGACGTGTACACGCCGCCGTCGCCGCCTGCGCCGCCTGCGCCGCAGCCTGACATTGGCGCAAGCGTGGACATCTCGTCGAAGAACATGAACCCGCCCAAGTATCCGCCGGCCGCTGCACGGGCTGGAATCACGGGCACGGTGGTCCTGATCATCGACGTGGACGCCAACGGCAACGTGACCAACGTTTCGGTGGAGAAATCCAGCCGCAACCGCGATTTGGATCGCGCCGCAATGGATGCGGCACGCAAATGGCGATTCAGTCCGGGCATGTCGAACGGCCAGAAAACGGCAGGTCGTGTACGCGTCCCGGTAGACTTCAAGATGTAAACAGCGGTCCCCACGAACCATCCACCGCTCCATCCCCATCATCACAAATAAAAGGTACGCGTCATGTTGCAAGAAACCACCGCTGCTGCTGGAGCCACTTCCGACGCGCAGGCCATGTCGAACATGGGCTTTGAGCACCTGATCAGTGAGATGGTCGCCAATCCAGGCGAGTTCGCCGTGTCGTGGATCGTGCTGCTCACCCTGGTCGTGATGTCGGCCCTGTCCTGGTACTGGACCGTCATCAACTTCCTGAAGAACGTGCGCCTGAAGTCGCAGGCCGACAAGGTCACCACGACCTTCTGGGAAACCTCCAACGCCCAGGACGCCGTCCGCCTGATGGAGGAGCAGCCGCGCTACGAGCCGTTCTCCAAGATCGCGCTCGACGCCGCCCAGGCGGCCGCCCACCACCAGCGCAGTGAAGGCTCGGTGCTGGTCGAATCGCTCAACCGCTCCGAGTTCGTCGATCGCGCCCTGCGCCAGGCCGTGACCCGTGAGAGCTCGAAGCTGCAGACCGGCATGACCGTTCTGGCAACGGTCGGTGCGACCGCGCCCTTCGTCGGCCTGCTGGGCACAGTGTGGGGCATCTACGGCGCGCTGATTCGCATCGGCGCCACGGGTTCGGCATCGATCGACGCCGTGGCCGGCCCGGTTGGCGAGGCGCTGATCATGACCGCGCTTGGCCTGTTCGTAGCGATCCCGGCGGTGTTGGCGTACAACTTCTTCAACCGGACCAACAGCGATACCAACGCCAAGCTCGACACCTTTGCCCATGACCTGCACGACTTCTTCGCCACCGGCTCCCGCGTCGGCTGAGTGGGTCGTCCTGATCGAATCGCATACGAGAACGAGAATCTAGATGGCCTTCAGCAGTAGCACCAACAGCAGCGGCCCGATGGCCGACATCAACGTCACGCCCCTGGTGGACGTGATGTTGGTGCTGCTGATCATCTTCATCATCACCGCGCCGCTGATGGCCCACAAGGTGCAGATCGACCTGCCCGAAGCGGAGCTGATCCGGGACAAGGACGACGAGGGAAAGCGCTTGTCTCCGATCACCATTTCGGTGCAGGAAGACGGTGCACTGTTCTGGAATGACGAGGCGATCACCAAGGAAATCCTGGAGTCGCGGCTGTCGAGCGCAGCGCAGATGGTCCCGCAGCCGCCGTTGAACCTGCGTGGCGATCGGACCACCAAGATGCGCACGATCAACGAGGTCACCAAGATCGCCCAGAACCAGGGAATGCTCGACGTCGGCTTCGTTGCCACCAAAGAAACCAGGGGTCCATAAGCCATGGCATTTACAACCGGTTCCGGCAAGGGCCAGCCGATGGCCGACATCAACGTCACGCCCTTGGTCGACGTGATGCTGGTGCTGCTGATCATCTTCATCGTGACCGTGCCAGTGCTGACCTATCCCATCAGCGTCGACCTGCCGCAGCGTGTGATCAACCCGCCGCCGCAGCTACGCAAGCCGCCGCCGCCGATCGAGTTGCGCATCGACGCCGCGGGCCAGGTGTACTGGAACAACAGCCCGGTTGCGGTTGCTGCGGTACAGTCGATGATGGAAAACGAAGTGCAGCGTGATCCAACCAACCAGCCGGAGCTGCGCATCGACGCCAATGCCGATGCCCAGTACGAAGTGATGGCCAAGGTGTTGGCAGCAGCCAAGAACTCGCAGATGCAGAAGATCGGGTTCGTCCAGCAGTAGCGGACGGGTCGGTTGAACGAAAACCACGCCGCCTTCGGGCGGCGTTTTCGTTGGGGGACCCGCCAAGCCTGCGTTCCGCTGTTGCAACGCGCCAGGGAGCCGCGTAGCGTCAGTGCTGTCCGCCACCTTTGGAGTACGCCATGGCTTTCTCCGTATCGATGCAGGACCACGCGGTTGCAGAAATGAACGTCACACCGCTGGTGGACGTGATGCTGGTGCTGCTGGTGATCTTCATGGTGTCGGTGCCGATCATGGCCACGCCGGTGCAGGCCAGCCTGCCCCTGCCTTCGCCTGTCACCACGCCTCCACCGCACGCGCTGCTGCAGCTCGACATTGCCGCCGACGGCGCCTATCGGCTGGATGGTCGCCTGATGGGGCTTGCGGACCTGCAGCTTCGACTCGACGAGGCCGTGGTGCAGGGAGACGGCCATGCCGCCCTGGCGGTACGTGCAAACTCCGATGCCGCTTATCAGGACGTGGTCACCGTCCTGGCGGCCGCTCGCAACAGCGGCGTGGCCGACCTCGCAGTAATCCCGTAAGCCCTTACTATCCCACCCCCGATCTCCGATCGCTGAAAACGCAGAGGCGGACAGCGATCGGTCACACCATCGCTGGATCGGCAGATGCGCGGGAGAGGATTGCAAGGTACTGCGCCACGGTGGCCTCGAGCCCGGCGTGCAGCGCTTCGGAGATCAGCGCGTGCCCGATCGACACCTCGAGCAGCGCGGGCACGGCGGTCACGAACTCCAGCAGATTCTCTTGGCTCAGATCGTGCCCGGCATTGACGCCCAGGCCCTGGGCCTGGGCCTGGCGTGCGGTATCAACGCAGGCCCGCAGCGCCATGTCGGCACCGGTGCCTTCGCTCATTGCCGCGGCATAGGGTCCGGTGTACAGCTCGATCCGGTCGGCGCCGATGGCGCGCACCTGATCCAGCCCGGTTGAGCCGGCATCGGCGAACAGGCTGACGCGACAGCCGTATGTTTTCAGTTGCCGCACCAGCGGATGCAAGGCGCTGCCGTCACGTTCGAATTCGAAGCCGTGGTCGGAGGTGATCTGGCCGTCGCCGTCGGGCACCAGCGTGGCCTGCGCCGGTCGCACCGCCTCGCACAGTGCCAGGAAACCCGGGTAACCCGCGCGCGCGGGCGCGAACGGATTGCCTTCCAGGTTGAGCTCCACGCGATGTTCCTGGCACAGCTGCGCCAGTGCGATCACATCATCGGTGCGAATGTGGCGCTGGTCCGGTCGCGGGTGCACGGTGATGCCCTGTGCGCCGGCCCGAAGACACGTGCGCGCGGCGCGCACCACATCGGGCTCCATGCCCCCGCGGGAATTGCGCAGTACGGCGATCTTGTTGACGTTGACGCTGAGTGCGGTCATTGCGCCTGGCCAGGTGTGCAGGCCGCAGTCACGGGACCGTCGGCGGTTCCGGAGTGTCGTCGCGCATCGCGCTGGCTTTGCGTGCCTCGGCCACTTCGCGCAGGCGCCGCAGCTCTGCCGGGTCGATCATCTGGCTGTCGTCGCGTGCGGTGCCACCCACGCGATCGGCGTACAGGCCCATCACGAAGGCAATGAACAGCCCGAGCGAGGCCAACAGGCTGACCAGCATCAGCGCCAGCGAGGCGGTCTGCAGCGCAATGCCCATGGCACCCAGCGCCAGCAGGAGGAATAGCCAATGCATGAATTCGGTCCCTTCCAGAGAGAGGCGGAAAGTCTACTAGTTCCGCCTCTCAGAATCGTCTATCCGGTCACAGCAGGGGTGACGCCAGACGCGCCACCGCTTCGGGCAGCCGGCTTCGCCAGAGCGGGCGCTCGCGATCCACCTGTACAGGTTCCGAACCGGCCATGTAGCGGGTGATCAGCTGTTCCAGTTGGCGGGCGATGCGATGGTCGCGCAGCAACATTGAAATCTCGAAGTTCAAGCGGAAGCTGCGGTGGTCGAAGTTGGCGCTGCCGATGATCGCCACGCCGTCGTCGCACAGCAGGGCTTTGCTGTGGATCATCCGCGGGCCGTATTCGTGGACCTTGACGCCCGCCTCGAGCAGTTCTTCGTAGTACGACCGCGCCGCGTAGGTGACCAGCTTCGAATCACTCATCCTGGGCACCACCAGCTGCACGTCCAGGCCGCCCAGGGCGGCCGAGGTCAAGGCCATGCGCGCGGCCTCGCCAGGCACGAAATACGGGGTGACCAGCCACACGCGCGACTTCGCCTCTTGGATGGCCGCCACGTGCAGGCGGTGGATGGCCTCCCACGGGGCATCCGGGCCGGACACCAGCACCTGGGCCGAAACGCCATCGGAGGCGTCGGCCCCGGAGTCACGCCACAGCGCGGTGCCGTCGAAGTTCTCGCGCCCGTGCCGCGTCGCATAGGCCCAGTCCTCCACGAACACCAGCTGGATGCCTCGCACCACTTCGCCTTCCAGACGCATATGCAGGTCGACGTAGGCGTCGTCGCGCAGGCGCTCGTCTTCCTCGTCGGTGATGTTGATGCCGCCGGTGAACGCGACCTCCCCATCGACCACCACGATCTTGCGGTGGCTGCGCAGGTTGACCCAGGTCCGGGTGAACGGCTGGAAGCGGGTGGGGTGGAACCAGGCGAACTCTCCGCCCGCGTCGAGCAGCGGCTGCAGGAAATCGTCGTCGACCGATGAAGAGCCGACCGCGTCGAGCAGCAGCCGCACCTTGACCCCTGCCCGCGCACGCTCTACCAGCGCATCGCGCAGCGCGGTGCCGGTGCGGTCGGGGCAGTAGATGTAGTACTCGAGGTGCACGTGGTTGTTCGCTGCGGCCACCGCCTTGAGGATGGCGTCGAAGGTGGCGCCGCCGTCCTCAAGCAGTTCGACCCTGTTGGACAGCGAAGGCGCCAGCCCGGTCACTGCCTTGGCCAGCACCCCAAGCTCAGAGGCGCCGTCGTCGGGCCCAGCGCGGGACCCTTCGGACTGCACTCCCTGCCGCGACAGCAGTCGGCGCAAGCGCTGGCGCTTGATCTTCTGCGGGCCAAACAGGAAGTAGATCAGGAAGCCCAGGTAGGGCAGCATCGCCAGTGACAGGACCCAGCTGATGGTCGCCGCCGGCTCGCGCTTCTGCAGCACGATCCAACCGCACAGCGGAACCAGGTACAGCAGCCATGCGCCAGTGAGGTACAGCCGCAGATGCGGGATCGACCAGAAATGTTGCCAGGCGGATTGAACGGAATCGAGCATGGGCGGATTCTATAGCGCTGGCCTGCAGAGATGTCCCGAACCGGTGTCGCCGCAGTTGAGGTGCAGGCCAGGCAAGCCTCGGCCCATGGGCAATGCTGGCGTCCCACGAAATGGAGTCGATCCTGGAGGCCGTGCGCGATGCCGGTGCCGAATTGGCCGTCCATGTGCTGCCGAGGTTGCCGCACGAGGTCTCGCCGCTGATTCGCGACACCCTCGCGGCTCTAGATTCATCCCTGCCCGTAAAGCTTGTCCGCCGTCTGCAGCAGGATCCAGCTGGTGGCGATGAACTTGTCGCCTGCCTGCGGCCGGTTGCCGCGGTGGGTGTGGGTGAACGCGGTGGGTGCGAACAGCAGGCTTCCGGTGCGCGGGACGATCTTGCGCTGCTGGAACAGGAATTCGGTTTCGCCTTCGCTGAAGTCGTCGTTGAGGTACAGGGTCCACAGCAGGTGCCGGTGCAGGGTTTCGGCCCGGGCGTCGCGCGGATACAGCTCGCAGTGCCAGTAGGGATACCCGCCTTCGCCGGCGGTGTACCACTGCAGGTTGATTGCACCGGGGCGCAGGCAGGCGCGCGCCAGCTCGCCCATGGCGTTGTCGTCCATTGCGCTGAGGTCCTCGGCGCCAAGGCGTCGCAAGCCGCCGCTGCCGTCAGGCTGTTGCAGCATCAACGGTGAGATCAGTGCCTGGGGGTAGCGTCGCAGGTAGCGCAGCGTGCCCTGGAACACCGCCTGCTGCAGCAGCTGCTCCACGGCGGTCCACGATGCATCGCCGCTGATGCGCAGATCACGGCTGTGTTTCAGTTCGGGATAGACGCCGCCGCCCACTTCGCCGGGTCGCATGTTCGCTGCGCCGGACCGCAACCGCGCGACGATGGCCGCGCAGGCCTCCGCTGCAACCGCGCCTTCGTAGACCTCGATGAAATCGTTCGCGGCGGTCAACGGACGGACCACGTGGTTGCGCCGAGGCGGGTTGTTCCTGCTATGGGTTGGGCGGGTTCGAAGTTCATGCTCGCAATCACTGTGGCCTGCCGGCATTCTGGCGCGTTGGTGGGCCGATGCAAGGAAACGCGTCGTCGTTGCGCCCGCGCTTGCGCCAACCTCAAGCGGCCGCCTCAGATGATGCGCAGGGTGATCGCCTTGAGCACCGCACGCGTGCGATCGCGCGTGCCCAGCTTGTCCAGGATGGTCGACACGTAGTTCTTGACCGTGCCTTCGGCCAGGAACAGGCTGCGCGCGATTTCCTTGTTCGAATAACCACCGGCGAGCAGTCGCAGGATCGCCACTTCGCGTTCGCTGAAGGTGTCGGTAGGCGCGGACTCGTCGCGAAAGCGGAAGCGCGCGCGGACCGGGTCGGTGCTTACCGGCTGCAGCAGGGTTTCTCCGGCGGCCACGCGCGCGATCGCATCGCGCAGATCCTCAGGCGCGGCGTCCTTGAGCAGGAAGCCCTGGGCCCCGGCATCGGTGGCGCGCAGCAGCAGGTCGCTGTCGTCGAAGGTGGTCAACAGCAGCAGCGGCGTACGGTCGCCGCGCTCGCGCAGCCGGATCAATGCCTCGATGCCGTCCACGCCGGGCATGCGGATGTCGCTGAGCACCACGTCGACCTGCGCGTCGGCCATCCGCTCCAGCAGCTCGCCGCCGTCGCAGGCCTCGAACACGACCACGATGCCCTGGCGCTCCAACAGCGCACGCAGGCCGGCGCGCACCAGCGCCTGGTCGTCGGCCAGGGCAATCCGCAGCGGCGCGCTCATGCCGGGATCCTTGCGTCGATGCACAGGCCGCCGCGATCGGTGCGACCCACGCGCAGCGAACCGTGCAGGGCGGCGATGCGCTCGCGCATGCCGGCGATGCCGTTGCCTTCGTGCACGGCGCCGCGCAGGCGGCCGTCGTCCTCGACGTGGATGCAGATCTCCTCGCCCTCGCGGCGCAGCTGCACGCGCAACACCTCGGCATCGGCGTGACGCGCCGCGTTGGTCAGCGACTCCTGCACCAGGCGCAGGAGTGCTTCGGCCTGCCCAGGATCGGTGATGCGCACGTCCTCGTCCACGGTGACCTGCAGTGCAGGCCTTGGCATGCCCGCGGCCAGCGCGCGCATCGCGGTTTCCAGGTCCAGTCCGCGACTGTCGCGCATCGCCTGGACCACGCCGCGGATGTCGCCTAGAAGCTCATGCGCCAGCTGCTGTGCAAGGGCGACGTCCTCACGAGCGGCAAAGGCCGGATCGGCCGCCAGCCCGCGCAGGTTGAGCATCATCGCGGTGAGCTTGTGACCGGCCACGTCGTGCAGTTCGCGCGCCATGCGCAGGCGCTCGGCATCGCGCGCGCTGTCGGCCAGCAGGGCGCGCGTGGCCAGCAGGTCGGCGTTGACCAGGGCCAGGCGATCACGCGCCTGCTCGGCGGTGCTGGCGTAGTGACCGATCAGCAGGGCGAACGCCTGGAAGCCGGCATAGACCATCACCACCAGATAGGGCGCCGGATGGCCGTTGTCGATCATCAACATCAGGAACGCCGCGTCCAAAAGCGCGACCGCGAGCAGCGTCCGGCGCAGCGGCCACAACATGCTTAGCTGCGCGGCCAGCACCACCAGCAGCACCGGTGTGGTGCCTGTGCGCGGTGCAAGCCACACCAGGGCCAGTGCCGAGGCGGCCTCGATCAGCATCAGCACGTGCAGCCATGCGCGCGACAGCCGCGGCAGGTCGGTCAGCAGGCTGGCCATCAGGAAGGCCAGCATCAGCGACCACGCCAGCGGGAGCGACAGTCCCGGTTCGCCACGCAGGGCCAGGCCCGCTGCCGACCAGGTCAGCAGCAGGGCAAGGGTGAGCGGCTGCAGCAGCTTGGAAAGGAATTCGCGCATAGCGGCATGCTGCAGCGTGGGGGAGGCGCTGGCAATGAGCATCGCGCACAAAGTGACTTCCGGCAGGTCGGATCGATGACCAGTGGGCCGTGATGGCTGGCGTTCGCCAGCGCAATCTGGTGGCACGCCCGCAGGAGTCACCCATGACCAGCTATCAACTCATCGTCGCCACGCACGTCGCCATCGGAGCGCTCGCGCTCGTGTGTTTCTGGGCGGCCGCACTGCTGAGGAAAGGCAGCGTGCTGCATCGACGCGCCGGCCAGGTCTACCTGCTGGCGATGGTCGGAATCTGCGTGACCGGCGCGCCGCTGGCCGGCAAGCGCTTCCTCGACGGCAACGTGGTCGCCGGCGCATTCCTGTCCTACCTGCTGCTGCTGCTGCTGGTGGCCACATGGTCGGGCTGGCGCGCGATCCGCGACAAGCGAGACGTGGCGCGATACACCGGCACCATGTACGTGCTCGGCGCATGGTCGCTGCTGGCAGCGGGCGCCGCGATGATGGCCTTGGGCCTGTTCAAGGGCTCGGCGCTGATCGCGGGCTTCTCGGTCATCGGTCTGTACACCGGCTTCGACAGCCTGCGTCGCCGCCGGCGCATGGGCGAGCACCCGCGCTGGTGGATGCGCGAACATTACGCGGCGATGTTCGGCACCGGAGTCGCGACCCACATCGCATTCCTGGCCATTGGCCTGCCGCGCCTGATGCCGATGCTCGACGGCCCGGTGCTGCACTACGCCGCGTGGTTCGCGCCGCTCGTCGTCGCGCAGCTGGCCAAGGTCATCCAGGACCGCAAGCACCGCCTGCCTTCGATCAGCATCACGAACCGCGACACGGGCGCAGCGGCTGCACTGCGTTCGGCCGCCTGAGCCGATCGCACGAAGTGACTTCCGGCACGCCCGATCGATGACTGCTGGCAGCTGGCAGCACCGGCCTCGGCGCACAGACTGGCAACTCGAAACCACCCACCCTTGGAGAACTACATGACCCGTCCACAAGCACCTCGCTCAAGCCGCCTGCTGTCCCGCGCCGTCCTGCTGATCGGCCTGGTGGCGACCCTGCCGGTGTTCGCCGCCGACCTCACCATCAACCTGACCGGCGTGCGCGCCTCCACCGGCTTGGTCAAGGTCGCCCTGCTCGATTCGCAAGCCGCCTGGGACGGACAGGCGGCGCCGGTGAACGCCACGGGTGCGCCGCCGGAAGGAGACAGCGCTACGTTCCACTTCGCCGATCTGAAGGCGGGCACGTATGCGGTGGCGATCACTCACGACGAGAACGGCAACGGCAAGCTCGACAGCAACATCGTTGGCATGCCGACCGAAGGCTATGGGTTCAGCAACAACCCGCAGGTGATGCGCAAGCCGACGTTCGAAGAGGCCCGCTTCGAAGTGGGCCAGGACGATCTGGTCATCGCCGTCGACCTGCGCTGAAGGAGCGTCGCCATGGACCGTCGTCGCTTCCTGCACAGCCTGCTTGCCGGCGCTACCGCCGTAGCGCTTGGCCCGGCGCTGCTGCGCGGCGAGTCAGCCCGCGCCGGCGACCCGGCGCGTTTTGCAGCGGGCTTGAGCGACCATCCGTGGCTTGCCGGCTGGAAGAGCGTCACCAGCGAGTCGCTGGGTCCGACGTCGCTGCAGATCGAAGGCCGGTTGCCCGATGGCTTCGCCGGCACGCTGTACCGCAACGGTCCGGCATGGACAGAGCGCTCCGGCTTCCGCTACGAACACTGGTTCGACGGCGACGGCATGGTCCACGGCTGGCAGTTTGGCGGCGGCACGCTGAGCCATCGCGCGCGCATGGTGGCTACGCCCAAGTTCACCCGTGAGCAGAAGGCCGGTCGCTTCATGTACCCGGTGGCCGGGACCACGGTCCCCGACATGCAGGCGGTGCGCAACAACGACGACGCCAATCCCCCCAACACCTCGGTGATGGTGCTGGGCGGGCGCCGGGTCGCGCTGTGCGAGGCGGGTTCGGCATTTG